>JAGUZX010000075.1 GCA_020060545.1 Desulfovibrio sp.
AGCTGCCCCCCGGGCGGCCGGCCCCGGTAGTGGTGCGCGCCTCCGGAGAGGCCGCCGCCAGCCTGATCGACGAGCGCCACCAGCTGTCCCGGCTCGCTTTTGCCGACCCGCTTACTGTCGACGCGGGCGCAGCGAAACCCCGCCAGGCGCTCACCGCTATTGCCGGGGAAGGCGTCGAAGTCTATCTTCCCCTGGAAGGGGTGATTGACCTGGAAGCCGAGGTCACCCGCCTGGAGAAAGAGCTGCAGCAGGTGGAACGGGAGCTGCGCCAGACCCGCGGCAAGCTGGACAGCCCGGGATTTATTCAAAAAGCCCCGCCCGAGATCGTCTCCAGGGAGCAGGCCCGTTTTGAAGAGAGGCTCTCCAGGCAGGGCATACTCCGCGAGCGCCTCCGGGATCTCGCCATGTGAGAAGTGAGAAGTGAGAAGTGAGAAGTGAGAAGTGGAGAGTTGGCAATTTGGGAAACCGCTAATGATTCCAACCGCCACCATTTCATCTTTTGCCTCCTGCAATGTAGGGTTAAAGACAGGCTGCGCCCGCCTCCCCGAGTAGCGGCAGGGACGGGCCAAAGAGGCCAGGGGAGACTTTCCAGCAGCGGTACACCCCGTCAAAATAGGCCTGTCATCGGCGGTATGGGAGCCGGAGCCCCTCCAGCCTGGCTATCTGTTGCCGGCGGGCGAAGCTTCGGCTTTCACCCCTTGGAAAAAAACTGGCGATAGATTTCTTTCTGCCGGTACCGCCCGGCGAGGCAAAGCATTGTGCCTTCTAAGTCAAGGTTTGGGAGAAGCAATGGACCTGGACGAAAGCTACAACCGCGCCCTGGATTGGATTCACAGCATCGGCCGCTTCGGGATGAAACCGGGCCTGGAGCGCGTCACCGCCCTCCTTGAACTGCTGGGCAACCCCCACCGGGAACTCAACTTCGTGCATATCGGCGGCACCAACGGCAAAGGTTCCACCGCGGCCATCCTGGCGGAGATGCTCCGGGCGGCGGGATACCGCACCGCCCTTTACACCTCCCCCTATATCCTCTCTTTCACCAACCGCATGGCCGTCGACGGCGCGGAGATCTCCCCCGGGGAGCTGGTCGAGCTGGTCGGGCTGATCCGTCCCCTGGCGGAACAGCTAGGTTCGGACGGCAGCCTGGGCCCGCTCACGGAGTTCGAGGTGGTTACCGCCCTGGCCCTGTGCTTCTTCGCGCGCCGCCGGCCCGACCTGGTTGTTTTTGAAGTCGGCCTGGGCGGGCGGCTGGATGCAACCAATGTCGTCACGCCTTTGGTGAGCGTAATCACCAACGTCAGCCTGGAGCATACCCAGGTGCTGGGAAGCACCGTTGGCGCCATCGCCCGGGAGAAAGCGGGTATCATCAAGCCCGGCGTGCCGCTGGTTACCGCGGCCCTGGATGAAACGGTCCTGGCGGTAATCACCGCCGCCTGCCTGGAGCGGCGGGCGCCTTTTTACCGGGTGTTGCCCGCCGGTGAAAGTGCAGGCGGTTGTGCCGGTGTAAGTGCAGGTGAAGGTGAGATTGAAGGCGCAGGTGCAGGCGCAAACGCAGGCTCAAGTCAAGGTGTAGGTCAAGGCACAGGTGCAGGAGCAGGTGCAGGCGCAGGTGCAGGCGCAGGTGGAGGCCCAGGCCAGGGCCCGGGTGCAGGCGACGTTGCAGGCGCCGCTGCCGCCTCCACCGCCGTCCCCGCCGCCTGCGCCACCTACGCCCGGCAGGAGATCGTCCCGGAGGGGCAGTATTTCACCTACCGCGGCCTGCACGGGCCGCTGGATAGGCTGTTTTTGCCCCTGCGCGGCGCCTACCAGGTCACCAACGCCGCCACGGCCCTGCTCTGCGCGGAGCTGCTCAGCAAACCGGGTTTTCCGGTTGCCGCAGGCGCCCTGCGCCGCGGTTTGGCCGCGACCCGCTGGCCCGGCCGCCTCGAGGTGCTCTCCCAGGAACCGCTTTTAATCCTGGACGGCGCGCACAACCCGGAAGCGATGCGGCAGCTTGCCGCCGCCCTCCCCGCATATTTCCGCTACCGCCGCCTGATTCTGGTGCTCGGCGTCCTCGCCGACAAGGATCTGCAAATGCTTGACTCCATCCTGCCCCTCGCCGCAATCGCCATCCTGACCAGGCCGGATGTGCCTAGGGCCGCCGGCCCCGCGGCGCTCGCCGCCGCCGCGGCGCGCTTTTCCGGTGAAATACGGACCGCGGGCACGGTCGGCCAGGCCCTGGAGACGGCGCTGGCCCTGGCCGGGCCGGGTGACGCCGTGCTGGTGACGGGCTCCCTTTACACGGTCAGCGAAGCGAAGGCCCATTTTAGAGGTTAGAAGTTAGAGGGTGGCTGTTGGAAGTGGGAAGCAGATCGATAACGCATGGTAAGGACAATGCGCGCCGTACCGCCCGCAGGCAAGTAACACGGGCGCCCGGGCGCGGCGCGGATTTCAAAAGCAACAACCCCGTCCCCCTGCTTTCCCCCTGCTTCTTTTTTCCGGGGAATGCCGGAAGGGCACGGCAGCGCGCACGGCTGCATAAATATTCCTGGAGATGCGGCGGCTACAATGCGCTACAATAGGTTACGGGTTGCCGTGAAGATGATCAAGCAAATGGGCAAGTTACTCAAAAAAGAGAGATGGTTGAAAATTTCAATTATTTTCTTCGACAGGAATAGCTGCAATTCGAGCAGGACTTTAAGGAGATTTCACGAAGAATTAAGCTGCGAAGTATAGGGTTGCAATTATACCTATCCAGAAGGGGTGATTGAAGAGCATGGCTTCATTAGTTTTTAGAGGCGGTGTTCATCCCGAATACCGCAAAGAGCTTACCGCTTCACTGGCCGTTGTTTCGATGCCCGCCCCGGCCCAGGTGGTAATTCCTTTGCAGCAGCACATCGGGGCTCCCTGCGAGCCGCTTGTCCAGGTCGGCGATCAGGTCAAACTGGGACAGAAAATCGGCGACAGCAAGGGGTTTGTCTCGGCGCCGGTCCATGCCAGCGTTTCCGGCAAAGTGGCCGCCATCGGCCCCTACAACCACCCGCTGGGCCGCCCGGTGCAGTCGATTACCATCGAGTCCGACGGCCTGGATACCTGGGATCAGTCGATCAAACCGGCCGGTGAACTGCACGAGCTTTCTCGTGACGAAATTCGCAAACTGGTGCGCGAGGCCGGCATCGTCGGGATGGGTGGGGCGACTTTTCCCGCCCATGTCAAACTGGCCCCGCCGCCGGAAAAGCCGATTGACACGGTCATTATCAACGGCGCCGAATGTGAGCCTTACCTGACGGCGGACCACCGCCTGATGCTCGAAAAACCGGGCGAAATTATTTACGGCCTTAAAATTATGATGAAGGCGCTGGGCGCCTCCAGGGGGATTATCGGCATCGAAAACAACAAGCCCGACGCCCTGCGCGTGATGCGCCAGGCCGTCGAGTCGGAGCCGGAGATCAGCGTGGCGGCCCTCCATACCAAGTACCCCCAGGGCGCCGAAAAAATGCTGATCCAGGTTACCACCAGGCGCAAGGTGCCTTCCGGCGGCCTGCCCATGGATGTCGGCGTGGTCAACCACAACGTCGGCTCCGCGGTCGCGATGACCCGGGCCCTCCGGGAAGGGAAGCCCTTGATTGAACGCGTTGTTTCCGTGACCGGCGAAGGGGTGGTCCGCCCCGCCAACCTCGCCATCAGGGTCGGCACCCTTGTCAGCGGCGTCCTCGAATTTTGCGGCGGCCTGCGCGGCAATACCCGCAAGCTGATTATCGGCGGCCCGATGATGGGGCTGGCCCAAACCACCGCCGATCTCCCGGTGATCAAGGGCACCTCCGGGATCCTGGCCCTGACCGATGAAGACGTGGACCTGGCCGAGAGCAGCGACTGCATTAAGTGCGCCAAGTGTGTCGGCTCCTGCCCGGTATACCTGGTGCCGACCTTTATCGCCCAGGCGGCCGAACATAAGCTGTTTGAGCGGGCGGAGAAGCTCCATGCCGCGGACTGCATCGAGTGCGGCTGCTGCACCTACGTCTGCCCGGCCCGCATTCCCCTGACGCAGTGGATTAGGATCGCCAAGTTCGAAGTGCTTGAACGGCGCAAGCAAAAATAGTATGCCCAAGGGATGGGAGTGATTGATATGAACGGCAAACTTGTTCTTTCTTCTTCTCCACATATCAGGACCATTGAATCCGTCCGGAGCGTCATGGTCGATGTCCTGGTCGCCCTTTTTCCCGTGGCCCTGGTCGCGGTCCTGCTGTTCGGGCATCAGGCCCTGGTGAACATGGCCATCGGCGTGGTCACGGCCATGGCCGTCGAGGCGATCTGGCTGCGCAAGCTGGACCTCTTTGGTGACGGCAGCGCTGCGGTGACCGGTTTGCTGCTGGCGATGACCCTGCCGGCCTCGGCCCCGTGGTGGCTGGTTGTGGTCGGCGCGGCGGCCGCTATTATTATCGGCAAGCAGGTTTTCGGCGGCACCGGCAACAATATCTTCAACCCGGCCCTGGTGGGGCGCGCCATCCTGCTGGCCTCCTGGGGCGCCCGCTTGGCCGGGCCGGTATGGCCCGTGCCCAAGCCGTTCAATTTTGGCGTGGACATTTCCGCCGTCACGACCGCCACCCCGCTGGCCGGGCAGGCGGAAGCGCTGAAGGTCACCCTGGGCCAGATGTTCGTCGGCAACGTCGCGGGGGCGCTGGGTGAAACATCGGCCCTGGCCCTGCTGATCGGCGGCTTCTGGCTGCTTTACAAGGGGCACATCGATTGGCGCATCCCCGGCGGTTATATCGCCACCGTTTTTATTATGGGCGCGGTGTTCGGCGGCGGCGCATACCTGAACCCCCTCACGACCGGCCTCTTCCACGTGCTGGCCGGCGGGGTGATGCTGGGCGCGTTTTTTATGGCCACCGATATGGTCACCTCTCCGGTGACGCCTGCGGGAAAACTCGTCTTCGGGGTCGGCTGCGGCTTGTTTACGATGCTGGTCCGCCTTTTTGGCGCTTACCCGGAGGGGGTCACTTTTGGCATCCTGATTATGAACGCTTTAACCCCCATTATTGATAACTTGACGATTCCGAGGAAATTCGGGGAGGTGAAGAAAAGTGCGTAACATTTTACGCCTGTCTTTAACCCTGGCCGTGGTCGGCCTCGTTTCCGCAGCCCTCTTGACCGTGGTCAACAACTGGACCGCCCCGATTATTGCGGAGCGGCAGCTGCAGGATTACCTCCGGTCGGTGCGGGAGTTTTTCCCGGGCGCCGAACAAACCCGGCAAGAAGAGCTCGAAGGAGCCCTCTTTGATTTGATCTATGACGGCGCCGGCAACCTGCTCGGCGTGATCGGCAAAAACATTGAATACAAAGGCTACGGCGGCCCGGTTAAATACAACCTCGCCGTGGATAAGGAAGGAAAGATCGTCGGCTACCGCATCGTCAGCCATTCCGAGACGCCGGGCATCGGCGATATCATCACCAGGCCCGAATACCAGGGCAAGTTTACCGGCAAGGGCCCCGCTGAAATCGACGGCGTTGATACGCAGAGCGGCGCCACCGTCAGCACCAGCGCCATCAAAGGCTCGATTAAACGGGTCACCGCCGCGGCTGGTGCCGCCTTCCTCGGCATGGAAGAAGAGCGCTTCGATATCAGCGCCGTTCCCGACGGGATCTACCAGGGAACGGGCAAAGGCCTGCTGGGCGATATCGTGGTCGAAGTGACCGTCTCAGGCGGCAAGATTGCCGGGATCACGGTTCTGGAGCAAAGCGAAACGCCTACTTTCTTTGTCAACGCTTACCCGGCCATTCCGGACCTGATTGTGGCGGAGCAAAAACTGGAAGTGGATACCCGGACCGGGGCGACCGGCAGCGCCGAAGGGATTGTCAAGGCGGTCCGCGACGCACTGGAGAAAGCACTGGCTGGAGGTGAAAAGTGATGAGTAACATCTACTTGCAGGACATATCCAGGGGTATAATCAAGGAAAACCCGGTTTTCCGCCTGGTTCTGGGCATGTGCCCGACCCTGGCGATTACCGCCCTTTTCAGAAACGGCCTGGGGATGGGGCTGTCCGCGGCGGCGGTGTTAATTTGCTCCAACGTGGTCATCTCCAGCCTGCGCCGGTTTATCCCGGATCGGGTGCGCATCCCCTGCTATATTGTGGTGATCGCCACCTTTGTCACGATCATCGATATGATTTTGAAAGCTTTTCAGCCGGCGCTCTACGAAGCCCTGGGGGTATTTATCCCCCTGATCGTGGTGAACTGCATCATCCTGGGCCGGGCCGAGGCTTTTGCCGGAAAAAAACCGGTACTGCGCTCCCTTTTCGACGGCATCGGCATCGGCATCGGTTTCACCCTTTCTCTGGTAATCCTCTCCGCCGTCCGGGAGATTATCGGCAGCGGGACTATCTTGCAGGAAACTCCCTATGTGGCCCATGTCTTCGGGACCGCTTTCGAGCCGATGGCGGTGATCGCCCAGCCTGCCGGGGCCTTTATCGTCCTGGGGCTGCTCCTGGCGCTGGCCAACGTGATCTTTAAGCGGTTGAACGTAAATTAGCTTCAATCCACCCCTGGAGGAGGATCGTTATGGAAAAGCTGCTTTCGATCATCTTTATCTATATCCTGGTGGACAATTTTGTCCTGCAGCGTTTTTTCGGGATCTGCCCCTTTCTGGGCGTGTCGCGGAAGATGGAAACAGCGATGGGGATGAGCATGGCCGTTGTCTTCGTCATGGCCCTGGCCACTCTGGTTACCTGGCTCTTCTACACCCATGTCCTGGTGCCGCTCCGCCTGGAGTACCTGCAGATCGTCGCTTTTATCCTGGTTATCGCCTCCCTGGTCCAGCTGGTGGAAACCGTCCTGCGCAAAATCAGCCCCACGCTCTACCAGGGCCTCGGCATCTTCCTGCCGCTGATCACTACCAACTGCGCCGTGCTGGCGGTCGCGCTGCTGGCGGTGCAGAACGAGTTCACCCTGGTTGAAGCGGTGGTATTCGGCATTGCCGCTTCGATCGGCTTTTCGATTGCCCTGATTATCATGGCCGGGATCCGGGAACGGCTGGAGCTGGCGAAGGTGCCCGGCGCGCTGCAGGGCACCGCGGTGACGCTGATTACCGCCGGGATTCTCTCCCTGGCCTTCATGGGCTTCAGGGGAATGCTGTCCCTGTAGGATCGATGCCTTAAACCGGACCGGGAAGACAAAGCAGACTATAAACTAAAGTCCGACGAGGTGACATGCCGTGCAAATAATATATGCTGTTGCGGCCCTGGGGGGGGTCGGGATCCTTTTCGGCGCCCTGCTGGCGGTGGCGGCGCGATTTTTTGCCGTGGAATCGGACCCCCGAGTTGAAGCAGTCCGGGAGGCCCTTCCCGGCGCAAACTGCGGCGCCTGCGGTTTCGCCGGCTGTACCAAATTTGCGGAAGCGGTAGTGGAAGGAAAGGCCGCCTCAAACGGGTGCATCCCCGGTGGAAGCGGCAGCGCCGAAGCGATCGCCGCCGTCCTGGGCCGGGAAGCGGAGCTGTCCGTACCGCTGGTGGCAACGGTTTTCTGTATCGGCGACTGTGAAAGTTCGCGGGATCTCTTTTTATATCACGGCATCAAAGACTGCGTGCATGCGCAAAAATACGGCGGCGGGTTCAAAGCCTGCACCGACGGGTGCCTGGGATTGGGGAACTGCGTCCGGGCCTGCCCCTTTGAAGCGATCCGCATGGGTCCAAACGCGCTGCCGCTGGTGGACCGGGAGAAGTGCGGCGGCTGCGGCCTTTGCGCCGTCTCCTGCCCCCGCAATATTATCAAGATCCTGCCCAAAGGGGACCGGGGCCACCTGGTCCTGTGCAGCTCCCACCAGCGGGGCAAAACCGTGCAAAATGTTTGTGATGTCGGCTGTACCGCTTGCAACGCCTGCGTCAAGGCTTGCCCGCAGGAGGCCATCACCATCGAGGACAACCTGGCCGTGATTGACCTGGCGAAATGCAACGACTGCGGCGACTGCGTCCTGAAATGCCGCCAGGGTACCATTTTCCCCCGGGCCAGGATTGGCGGCGTTTCCGGGCGGACCCGGGCCGCCGCCGGCGCCAGAGCGTAACCGGCGGCGGGAGACTTAAAACCTCCCGCCGCATTTTTTAAATCGGCAGCAGGAAAAAAGGCTTAAAATAAAGAATATAAACAATTAAACTAATTAATGTTTAAAACCATGGCCTTAAACACAGTTATGTCGCATCAGGAACGGTCGGTTTTTTTCTTTTGCGCCGTAACCAGGGGTGGCTGTTGAAGAATGAAGCAAAGGAATTTTTGGGGATTTGCCCTGCTTTACTTTATCTTTTGGGTTGCCGTGAGCAGCAGCCTGCACTGGCAGCAGCTTATTTTCGGAGCGGCGGCGGCCGTTTTCGTGGCCTACTTTAACCGCTCCCTGCTGATTTCCCCCGCGGAGAGGCCGCCGGTCGGCTTCAAGAACGCGCTCCGCTTCCTAATCTACGGTTTCAGGCTCCTGTGGGATATCGTCAAGGCCAATTTTCAGGTGGCCTGGATCGTCATCCAGCCGCGGATGCCCATTTCTCCCCGCATGGTGCCCCTGGAGGTGGACTTGAAGACGGCCGGAAGCCGCGTGGCCCTGGCCAACTCGATTACTTTGACGCCGGGAACGCTGACCGTCCTGGCGGAAGGGAACAAATTTTTGATCCACGCGCTCACCGCGGAGGCCGGGACCGGCCTGGAAGGCTGGGATTTGATCGACAGGCTCAGGCGGATGGAGGGTGATCGGTGATGAACCTGGACCGGGTTCTGCTGTTTGTTTACGGGATCGGGGCGCTTGCCGTGATGGCGATGATCTTTTTGGCCCTGATCCGCGCTGTGGCCGGTCCGACGGCGCCGGACCGGGTGGTGGCGATCAATATTATCGGGACGAAAACGCTTTTGATCATCACCCTGATCGCCCGCCTCTACCACCAGGAGTTTTTCCTGGACATCGCCATGATCTACGCGCTGATGAGCTTTATCGCCACCATCGGGATCGCCAAGTACATGGAGAAAGGGGCCCTCGAGTAAATGAGCGCGCTGTTGGAGATTATCCTTGACCTGGGTTCGATCATCTGCCTGGCCGGGGGGCTCTTCTTTCTTTTCGTCGGCACCCTCGGGCTGCTGCGCTTGCCCGACGTTTACTGCCGCCTGCACGCCACGACCAAGTGCGACACCCTGGGGGCGGGCCTGGTCCTGCTTTCGCTGCTTTTGCAGAGCGGCGCCGCGGTGGCGGTTAAGCTGGGGATTATCATCTTGTTTATCTTAATCACCAACCCCACGGCGGCGCACGTGATCGCCCGGGCTGCCTACCTCACCGCCCTGCGTTCCGGGGAGAACTCGGAGGTGCCGCGGTGACCGAAGCGCTGAATGTGATGCTGCTTTTGTTTCTGATCGTCTGTGCCGTGTGCGTGGCCCGGATCCGGGATATGCTCAGCGCGGTAATCTTGTTTGCCTCCTTCGGCCTGATTATGGCCATCATCTGGCAGCAGTTAAGCGCTCCCGATGTGGCCATGGTCGAGGCGGCCATCGGCACCGGGGTGACCACCCTGCTCCTGGTGGCCGCGATCAGCAAAACCAGGCGGACCGAGTAAAAAACGCCCGCGGAAGGATGGATAAAATGCCCAATCAGGTTTTGATGATCGTGATTTTGGCCGCCGTCTTGCTGTTAGCCGCCGCCAGGTTTTTCCCCCGCCTGCAGCTGCGCACGGTTTTGACGCTGGCCCTCCTCGCCGTAATCGGCTATTTTTTGCTGATTACCGTCGCGGAGATGCCGCTCTTCGGCAAAGCGGTCAACCCCGCGCACAACGAGATTTCGCTGCGCTACCTGGAGCAGGGCGTCGCCGAAACCGGGGTCATCAATACCGTGAGCGGGATTATCACCGACTACCGTGCTTTTGATACCCTCGGTGAAGCGACGGTGCTGTTTGTGGCGATCGCGGCGGTCATCGCCACCCTTAAATCCCACTAGTTTCCCAAGGAGGCGCCGCTTGTGGAAGATCAAATCACCCGCCTTACCAGCCGCCTGGTGGTCCCCTTTATCCAGGTTTACGGCATCTATATCATCCTGCACGGCCACCTTTCCCCCGGCGGCGGTTTTTCGGGCGGCGCCATCTTCGGGGCCAGCCTGGTCCTGATGGCCCTCGCGTTCAATCTATCGGCCGGGGTAAAGCAGATCTCCCACCAGAGCGCCTCGCTCATGGAAAGCGGGGGGGCGCTGGGTTATGCCCTGGTCGGCCTGATCGCCCTGCTCTGGGGCGGCAATTACCTGGCCAACCGGGCCGCGTCATTCCCCCTGGGCCGGGCGGGGGAGCTCTTCAGCGGCGGCGCGATCCCGGTGATTACCGTTTTTGTCGGGATGAAGGTAGCGAGCACCATGGTCACCCTCTTCTACAACCTGATCGAGGGAGAGGCAAAAGTTGGAGACCCTGAAAAACCTGGCGCATAACTATTACTACCTGGTCGCGGTCGTGCTCTTCGTGATCGGGATGCACACCATGTTGACCCATTCGAACCTGATCAAAAAGGTAATCGCCATGAACATCATGGACACCTCGGTTTTCCTCCTGTTTGTGGCGATCGGCTATATCCGGGGCGGGCAGGCCCCGATCATGCGTGACATCGGAGACGGGTTTTATATCAATCCCCTGCCCGGGGCGCTGATCCTGACCGGCATCGTGGTCGGGGTCAGCGTAACGGCCTACGCGCTGAGCCTGGTGGTTAAGATTTACCGCTATTACGGGACAGTGGACGCCGACGAAATCGTCGAAATAAGGAGCCGGGAGCAGTGACCTTGCAGCACCATTTTCCTGCCCTCATAATCGTCATCTTTTTAATCTGCGCTTTTATAATGCCACTTCTTTTCCGCTGGCGGAGCACGCTCTGCGCCCCGGCCCTTTTGCTGGTTCATCTCCTGGCCCTGGCGATGGCCGTGGCGCTGCTGGTGCGCCTTTATGCGGGCGGCCCTTTTTATTACCACCTCGGCAACTGGGCCCCGCCGTGGGGGATCGAGCTGAAGATAGACTTCCTGCGCGTTTACATGGTGCTGATCCTGGTGGGACTGGGCCTGTGGATCTTCGTCTACGCTTTAAAAGACCTGGCCCACGAGCTGAAAAGGGAGGTTACCGGGTGGTATTACGCCCTCTACGCCCTGCTGATCGGTTCCATGTCCGGCATGGCCTTGACGAACGACATGTTCAACCTTTTTGTCTTTATGGAGATCTGCGGCATCGCCTCCTGCGCCATCATTTCGATCAAAGAATCGCGGGAATGCCTGGAGGCGAGCTTCAAATACCTGATTTTGAGCGCCATGGGCACCGGCTGCTACCTCATGGCGATCGCCATGATCTATATGGTTACCGGCCAGCTTAACTTCCAGCTGATCCGGGAGGCGCTGCCCGCGGCGGCCGGGCTCTATCCCAACAACCTGCTGGTCGCCACCGCCCTGATCATCGTCGCTTTCGGGACCAAGGCCGCCCTGTTCCCGCTGCATGTCTGGCTGCCCGACGCCCATGCTTCCGCTCCCTCCCCTTCCAGCGCGGTGCTCTCCGGCCTGGTAATCAAAATTTACGCTTTCTCCCTCTTTAATATCTTGTTTTTCGTTTTTCCGGCCTCGTTCCGGCAGGCCGTCCCCATCAACGAGATCGTGCTCTGGCTGGCCACCCTGGGGATTCTTTTCGGCTCCATCTTTGCCATGGTGCAGGAAGATTTAAAAAAGATGCTCGCCTATTCCAGCATCGCCCAGATTGGCTATGTCTTCATGGGCATCGGTTTGAACCAGCCGACCGCCCTGCTGGGAGGGTTCTACCACATCTTGAATCATGCCCTGATGAAAGGGATGCTCTTCATGGTGGCGGGGGTGATCATCCAGGCCACCGGGCGCCGCCGGGTCAAGGATTTAAACGGGATCGGGCACGTGCTGCCGCTGGTGATGATCGCCTTTACCGTGGGAGGCTTTTCGATGATCGGCATTCCGGGGACCGGCGGGTTGATCAGCAAGTGGTACCTGGCTGAAGGGGCGCTGCTGGCGAACCGCCTTTTCTTCGTGATCGTGATCGTCCTCAGCAGCTTGCTCAACGCCGTTTACTACCTGCCCATTATCATCAACGCTTTTCTTAACCCCTACGAGGGCCGGGAGCCGGTCAAACCTGTCTCCAGGCTGATGGTGGGCGCGATCACCGCCGGGATGATCGCGGTGATCTTTTTCGGCGTCTATCCGAAGCCCGTGATCGTCTTTCTCAAGGCGGCCCTTGCCGCCGTAATTGGGATGTGAGAAGTGAGAGGTGAGAAAGGGAAGGGGAGAAGAGAGAGTTGAAGTAAGAAGAGGGCGTGAGCAAGGTAGAGGCAGAGATTGGGGAACCCTTTTTTTCTCTCACATCCCACATCCCACATCCCACTTCTCACCGCTCATAGCGCCTCGCCCGCGGGCGGCGCATGCCTACCCCGCGCGGAAGATAAGAAAAAAAAGCGTTCACTTCCGGTGAAAAGCGCTATAATTAGGTGGGGGGTGTGGAGATTGAACGAAGCGGCGGCTTCAGCCGTGCCGGTATTTGCCTTCCTGTTTCCGATCCTGATGACCCCGGTAATCATGTTTGCCGGGCGCCGTTCGGGGCGGTTGCGCAATGCGCTGGCGCTGGCTACAACCGTGGTTACCTTCCTTGCCGTAATCTCTCTTTATCCCAGGATTATCGGGGGCGAAGTGATCCAGTTCACCTTTTTCGAGATCCTGCCGGAGCTGCATATTTCTTTCCGGGTGGATTTGCTGAGCTTTTGCCTGGCGGCGCTTTCGGCTTTTATCTGGGTCCTGTGCACGATCTACTCCATCGACTACATGGCCAGGGAACATGCCGGCAGCCGCTATTACCCGGTGCTCATTTTCACCCTCGGCGCCTGCCTGGGGATCTTCATGGCCGGCGACTTTTTCACCCTTTTCATCTTCTTTGAATTGATGTCCCTGATCGCCTATATCCTGGTGATCCACGAAGAGACTCCGGCGGCGCTGAAAGCCGGCTATAAATACCTGATCATGACCATTATCGGCGGGCTGGCGCTCTTCTTCGGGATCATCATCACCTTTGAACTGGGCGGCACCGTCAGCCTGTCGGGAGGGCCGCTGGTCCAGGAAACATCGCTTTTGGCTTTCCTCGCCTTTATCTCCTTCCTGATCGGGTTCGGGATGAAGGCCGGCATCTTCCCGCTGCACGTCTGGCTGCCCGACGCGCACCCGGTGGCCCCTTCGCCGGCCAGCGCGCTGCTTTCCGGGATCATGCTCAAGACCGGCGCCTACGGCTTGCTGCGGGTGATCTTTCATGTTTTCAGCGTCGAGCTGGTCAAAAGCGGCGGCTGGGACAAAATCATGGGTGTCATCGCCGTGATCACCATCCTGCTCGGCTCGGCGGTGGCGCTGACCCAGGACGATATCAAGCGCCGCCTGGCCTATTCGAGTATCGGCCAGATGGGCTATATCTTGCTCGGGATGAGCATCCTGAACGAAAATACGCTCAT
Organism: Desulfovibrio sp.; assembly: GCA_020060545.1. Classification (GTDB taxonomy): domain Bacteria; phylum Bacillota; class Dethiobacteria; order DTU022; family DTU022; genus JAGUZX01. The sequence continues at coordinate 13,468 of JAGUZX010000075.1, forward strand.
CGGCGATATCTTTCATATCTTCACCCACGCCATGATCAAGAGCACGCTCTTCCTCGCGGCGGGGGCGATTATCTGGAAAACGGGCAAGCGGCTGATCTCGGAGATGCCCGGCATCGGCCGGCAAATGCCCTTCACCCTGGGCTGCTTCTCCCTGGCCGCCCTGGCCATGATCGGGATCCCGCCCTTGAACGGTTTCTTGAGCAAGTGGACCCTGGGGCTGGGCGCCCTGGAAGCGGGGATGCCTTTTTATGTGCTGATCCTTTTGGTGAGCAGCCTCTTGAACGCCCTCTACTACCTGCCGATCATTGTCCCCGCGTTTTTTGGCGGGTTGGAGAGCGACCACGAGCACGGCTTCGACATCAAGGAGGCCACGCCGCGGATGCTGGTGCCGGTCGCGATCCTCGCCCTGGGCACCCTCATCTTCGGGCTGCTGCCGTCCAATATCCCCTTTGACCTGTCCCGCCTGACGGCAAGCTATCTCTTGCGGGGGGGGCCGTTCTAAATGTTTGCCGGACCGGAAGGGGTCCCTGTCACCCGAGAGCTGCTGCATGGATCGTCATCCCTGCCGGTTTGGATCGTGTTGCTGCCGCTGCTGGCGGGAGCGCTGTTATACCTGATCGGCGAAAAAAGGGAATCGCTGCGCAAGGCGGTCGCGCTTGGGGCATCCTTCCTGGCCCTGGTAGGGGTGGCTTGGCTGATGCCCGCCGCCCTGGCCGGGACGGTGGAATACCGCCTGGCCGACTTCATGCAGCTGGGCCTCTTTTTCAAGGTCGACCTGGTGGGGTGGATCTTCGCCGGCCTGATCGCGCTGGTCTGGTTCCTGGCCGTCCTCTTTTCCCTGGCCTACATGGATCATGAGCACAACCGGCGCCGCTACTACAGCTTTCTCATTTTCACCCTCGGCGCCACCCTCGGTGTCGTCTTCGCCGGCGACTTTTTTACCCTCTTTCTGTTTTTCGAGTTGATGACCTTCAGTTCGTTTGTCCTGGTGATCCACGAACAAAACCGCCAGGCCATGGAGGCCGGAGCGCTTTATCTTTACCTGGGGGTGGCCGGCGGGCTGGCGCTTTTCTTTGCCATCCTGCTGCTTTACTCGGCTACCGGAACGGTGAGCATCGTGCCGCTGCTGGGGCAGTTGGGCGGGCAGCGCACGCTGATTTACATCCTCTTCCTGATCGGGTTCGGGATCAAGGCCGGCGTCGTCCCGCTGCATATCTGGCTGCCGCAGGCCCATCCCGTGGCCCCCTCGCCGGCCAGCGCCCTGCTTTCCGGGATCATGATCAAGGCCGGCGCCTACGGGATCCTGCGGGTGACGTTGATCCTCTTTACCCCGGCGGAGCACGGTGCGGCCTCTTTGTGGTCCTACCAATCCCTGCTCGGTTATATCCTGCTCTGGCTGGGCATCGTGACCATGTTCTCCGGCGCGCTGATGGCGCTGCTGCAGCAAAACGCCAAGCGGATCCTCGCTTACAGCAGCGTCAGCCAGATCGGTTACATCGTCATGGGGCTGGGCGCGGCGGCCTACATGGGCCTGGAAGGCGGGATGGGCTTTGCCGGGTCGGTTTACCATATCATCAACCACGCCTTCTTCAAGGCCGGCCTCTTCATGATCGTGGGCACCGTCTATATGCTGACCCATGAGCTGGAGCTGCCGCGCCTGGGGGGGCTGGCCCGCAAGATGCCTTTCGCCGCGGCCGCCTTCCTGGTTGCCGCCTGCGGCATCGCCGGGATTCCCGGCTTTAACGGCTACGCCAGCAAGACGCTGCTCCACGACGCTCTCCTCGAAGCTTACAAACACTTCGGCTTTTTCAGCCTTTACCTGGCGGAGCGCATCTTTGTCGTCACCAGCGCCCTGACCGTCTGCTACTTTATCAAGCTCTTCCGGGGCCTGTTCCTGGGGCCGGTGCCGGAGAAGCTGGACCGGTCCTACCGGCTGCCTCTTTCCGTACGGGCGGTCCTCGGCGCTTTCTCCCTGCTCATTTTGGGGATCGGCCTCTTCCCCAACCTGGTCCTGGAAAAGGTGATCCTGCCTGCGGCCCATCTCCTCGGCTTTGAAGGCTACGGGATGAAACACCTGGCCCACTTTCATTTCTTCGAACTCCATCCCCTCGAGGCGATGGGCGTGGTGCTGGTGCTGGCGCTGGTCATCTACCTGCCCGGCGCTTTGAGGGGCTGGTTCAACTGGGCTCCCCCGCGCTGGCTGAGCATCCATGCCCTGCTTTACCAGCCGCTGACGCGGCTGTTCATGCTCGCGGTCTGCCGCGGCGGCAGCTTCCTCGACCTGGCCGTCGGTAAAATTTACGACAACTCCAGCAGCGCCGCCCGCCTGTGGTGCCGCTATATCGGCGATATCGACACCTCTTTGGACCGGCTTTACGAGCGCTCCGGGCAGGTGGCGCGGGGGCTGGCCGACCGCTCCAACCGCGTCGATCAGGCCCTGGACGAAGCCTACGCCAAAACCGGGCGGGCGGCCCGGCGGCTGGTCGACCGCACTACCGATCTTGACCATGCCCTGGATGAGGCCTACGCCAAAACCGGGCAGGCGGCCCGGCGGCTGGTCGACCGGGCCGGCGACTTTGACCATGCTCTCGACCAATCCTACGAGACGGCCGGGCGCATCGCCCGCGGGCTGGCCCGGGAAGGGAAGCGCTTCGACGAGGTCCTCGACGAAGCTTACACCAAGGCCGGGGAAGGCGCCCGCCGGCTGGCCGGCAAAGGCCGGGAGTGGGAGAACGAACAGTCCCGCCTCCGCGAGGCCGGGAGCGCCCCGTCACGCTGGAACCCGTCCCAGTGGAACATCAAGAACCTCAACTTCGACTCCCTCCTTTTGGCCGCCGTCCTCGGCGTGATCCTCTTCATCATCTTTTACTACGGCCGCTAGCCCGGCCCTTTATAAGTTCATTTTGGTGCCTGGCACCAAAAGAACTAGCTTTTTCCCTTGTTATTTGCCTGCCCAAGATGGTATAGTAATTTCGAGGTGTGGAAATAGAAAGGTGAGCGCGGTGGCTTTTCATGATAAACGGCAGGAACTAAACGGGGAAACAGCCCGGGTTGCACCAAAAAAAAGAACTTTGCCGCCGGTTATTTTTGCCCTGGCGGTGGTGCTGCTCTTGGTCTCAGTTTCTTTTTTTACCTCCCGGGGCCGTCCCGCGGGTCAGATCTTTCAATACCAGCACATGCTCATGGACACCGCCGTCGAGATCAGGTTCGAGAGCGGGAGTTCCCGCGAAGCGAACCGGCTTAAAGAGGCCGTGTTCGGGGAGATGGAACGCCTGGAAAGGCTGCTCAGCCGCAGCATCGCCGGGAGCGATATTGACCTGGTGAACAGGCAGGCCGGCCAACAGCCGGTGCCGGTGAGCCTGGAAACGCTGGCGCTGCTCGGGGAAGCCCTGCGTTACGCCCGCTTGAGCGGCGGCGCTTTCGATCCCACCGTGGCGCCCCTGCTGGACCGGTGGGGGTTCCTGGGACAGCAGTACCGCCTGCCGTCCCCGCCGGAAATCGAAGCGGCCCTGCGCCTGGTGGACTATAACCTGGTCGGGCTGGACACCGGGCGAGGCACCGTATTCCTCGCCAACGCCGGCATGGCCGTGGACCTGGGCGGCATCGCCAAGGGGTATATCGTCGACCGCGGCATGGAGGTGCTCAAAGAGGCGGGGGTCAGGAACGCTTTTATCAACGCGGGCGGCGACATCGGCCTGATCGGTTCAAGGCCCAATGGGACGCCCTGGCGGATCGGGATCAAGCATCCCCGTCTCGATCAAAAATACGCCGGGATCCTTTCCCTGTCCGGCAGCCTGGCGGTGGTCACTTCGGGCGATTACGAGCGCGTCTTTGAACACGAAGGCCGGCGCTACCACCACATTCTCGATCCGGAAACCGGCTACCCCGCCGCCTCCCTGGCCAGTGTCACCGTGGTGGCGCCCACGGCGACGGAGGCGGATGCCCTCTCCACGACCCTCTTCGTCATAGGGCCCGAGCGCGGCATGGCCCTGGTAGAAAGCCTTCCCCATGTGGAAGCGGTCCTGATTACTCCCGGGATGGAGCTCCTGGTTTCCAGCGGCCTTGCGGATAAATTTGAACCGGGCAATTAGTTGTTATAAAGCACAAAATTCGGGAGTTTGCTAGAGGAAAAGGGCCGTTTTTGGATAATTTATTAAGGGGATATAACGCAGAAGCCAGAAGTCAGAATGAAAGAAAGTATGGCCAAAGGTGTCCGAAAATGCAGCAAAGCGGAAAAACATCCCGCAGTATTGTGACTGCTGAGCTCTGAATGGCTGGCTCAGTAACAAGGAGATTGCGATGAAGCGCAACTTGACCTATTTGACTTATATGGCTATACTGACTACCTTTGCCGTGGTGATCCACACCGTGGAAGCGGCCCTGCCGCTGCCGATGCCTGTGCCGGGAGTCCGGCTGGGGCTGGCCAATATCATTACCCTTTTGGTCATCGTCCTCTACGGCTTGCGCAGCGGCCTCCTGGTTTCAGTCCTGCGCACGATCCTGGGCAGCCTGTTGACCGGCGGCTTCCTCGGTTTCGGTTTTTGGTTAAGCCTTTCCGGCGGCGTCGCCGCCTGCCTGGTGATGGCCCCGGCGGTGGCCCTGGCCAAGCGGGGTTATCTCAGCCTGCTTTCGGTCAGCGTGCTGGGAGCGGCCGCCCATAACCTGGCCCAGCTTGCCGTGGCTTCCGCCATTATCGCCAGCCGGGCCTTGCTGCAGGGTTACTACCCCCTGCTGCTGCTGCTGGCCGTCCCGACCGGTATCTTTACCGGCCTTGCCGCGATTTACCTGGAAGGGGTTACCCGGCGCGCGGTTTTCCCGTCCGGCGGGATGGCGATCACGGGGTGAAAGAGCTGATTCTGGCCTCGGCTTCTCCCCGCAGGGCCCGGCTGCTCAGGCAGGTGGGGATCCCCTTCCGGGCCGTGCCCGCCGCGGTGGATGAGTCGGCCGGAAGGCCGGACCCGGATCCGGCGGAGCTGGTGGTCCGGCTGGCCCTTGCCAAAGCGCGGTGGGTAGCGGCGCGGCTTGGCGAAGGGCTCGTCCTGGGCGCCGATACCGTGGTGGCGCACCGGGGTGAAATCCTGGTCAAACCCCGCGGGCCGGCGGAGGCCCGGGAAATGCTCCTGCGCTTGAGCGGCGGCGCGCACAGCGTCTTTACGGGGCTGGCCCTCGTCGATGCCGCTACGGGAAGGTGTGAAACCGGCTGTGCCGAAACCCGGGTCTGGATGCGGGCCCTGGAGACGGAGCTGATCGATGCTTACGTGGCAACGGATGAACCGGTGGACAAAGCCGGAGCTTACGGCATTCAAGGAAAAGCGGCCTTTTTCGTGGAAAAGATTGAGGGATGTTATTCCAACGTAGTCGGACTGCCTTTAAGCCAGCTCTACCTCCTCCTGGCCCGCATGGGGCTAAAACCTTGGTCAGGTTGGAGGGATGCAGGTGGCGAAGGAAGAAGGGCTGACGATTAAGGATCTTCCCCTGGAAGAGCGGCCCCGCGAAAAGCTGAAAAAACTGGGCGCGGGCGCCCTCTCCAACGCGGAGCTGCTGGCGATCTTGCTGCGGACCGGCGTGCAAAACGAGTCGGCGGTGCATCTGGCGGCGCGGCTGCTGTCCCGGAGCGGGGGGCTGCGGGCCCTGCCGGACATCTCCCTGGAGGAGATGGAAGAGATCAAGGGCGTGGGCCCGGTGAAAGCGGTGCTGATCAAGGCCGCCCTCGAGCTGGGGCGCCGCCTGGCGACGACGCCGCGGGGCGAGGCCGGGAGTATCACCAACCCCCGGCAGGCGGCGGAGCTGTTCATGGAGGAGCTTCGTTACGAGAAAAAGGAGCATTTCAAGGTTTTGCTCTTGAATACGAAAAACCATGTCATCGCCAAGGAAGAAGTTTCCGTCGGCAGCCTGAACGCGTCTATCGTCCATCCCAGGGAGATCTTCAATACACCCCTCAGGAAGAGCGCCGCTTCGGTAATCCTGGTGCATAATCATCCCAGCGGGGATCCTTCTCCGAGCCAGGAAGACCTGGAGGTAACCAGGCGGCTGGTCGATGCCGGGAATATCCTCGGTATCGCCGTCAGGGACCATCTTATTATCGGCGACGGCTGTTTCTTCAGCTTCAAAGAAAAAGGGCTCCTATAATTAACATAAATTGTCATGAACGGGGGGAAAATAGAGCGTAGTACCGCTGTTGGAACTTTGCCGTGATCAAGGCCGTGATACCCGCGGCCTCAGGATAAATCAAACCATCAAGCAATCTTGGCATCCATGGTCATAACAAGGAAGGAGTATACAGATGGCCTCACTTTTCAGGATTTTTTCCAAGGAGATCGGTATTGATTTGGGGACCGCCAATACCCTGGTCTATGTCAAGGGCAAGGGGATCGTCCTGCGGGAGCCGTCGGTAGTGGCCATCCGCCGCGATACCGGCGCCATCCTGGCCGTCGGCGAGGAAGCGAAGCGCATGATCGGCCGCACCCCGGGCAACATCGTCGCCATCCGGCCGATGAAAGACGGCGTGATCGCCGATTTTGACATTACCCAGACCATGCTGCGCCACTTCATTCATAAAGCCCATCCCAAGCGGTCGCTTTTTCGCCCCCAGGTCGTCGTCTGTGTCCCCTCCGGGGTCACCGAAGTGGAAAAAAGAGCGGTCCTCGACGCCACCAACCAGACCGCCCGGGAGGCCTTCCTGATCGAAGAACCCATGGCCGCCGCGATCGGGGCGGGGCTGCCCGTCAACGAGCCTACCGGCAGCATGGTTGTGGACATCGGGGGCGGCACTTCCGAGGTGGCGATTATCTCCCTCGGCGGCATCGTCACCAGTAAATCGATCCGCGTCGGCGGGGACGAGATGGACGAGGCGATTATCGCCTATATCAAGAAGCAGTATAACCTGATGATCGGCGACCGCACCGCCGAAGAAGTGAAGATCACGATCGGCACCGCTTTCCACAAGGAAACCGATGCCGAAATGGAAATCCGGGGCCGCGACCTGGTTACCGGCCTCCCGAAGACCAGGAGCATTACTTCCGAAGAAGTCAAGGAAGCGCTCAAGGATCCCGTCGAAGCCATCCTGGAGGCGATCCGCGTGACCCTGGAAAAAACGCCGCCCGAGCTGGCCGCCGATATTATGGACAAGGGGATCGTTTTAACCGGCGGCGGAGCCCTGCTGCACGGGTTTGACCGGCGCGTTACAGAAGAGACGGGGATGCCCGTGTTCATGGCCGAAAACCCGATGGACTGCGTCGTCCTGGGCGCGGGGAAAGCCCTGGCCGAGATCGACCTGCTGCGGCGGGTCGCGCTCACCGGGCGCAAAGCCTCCTGACACCGCAGGGGCCTTAAGTCAATCAGTCAGTGCCTGGCACCGAAGGGATACACCGGAGGGATACTGAAGGGAAGAGGGTTCAATGGCCAAGCAAAATCAGCAGGGCCGCCGGAGCTTGCTGCTGCTCCTGGCAGTGGTTTTGGGCCTGCTTTTGCTGATCGTTTTTACCGGCGACGGCCGGGAAAAGCTCACGCCGGTTGAAGACGTCCTGCTGGCGCTGTTTGCGCCGGTGCAGACGGTTTTTTCATCCGCCGGCCAGAGCATCCAGTCTTTCTTTGAGGCCATCGTCTCATTCCACCAGCTGAAGACCGAAAACGAGCGGCTCCAGGCGGAGATCGATTTTATCCAGAATCAGCTGGTTAAATTCCTGGAGCTCCAAAAAGAAAACCACCGTTTCCGGCAGCTGCTTGAATTCAAGCAGAGCAGCGGCCACGCCCTGCTGGCGGCTGAAGTAATCGCCCGGGATCCCAGCCAGTGGTTCGGCACCATTACCGTCAACCGGGGCTACCTGGACGGCGTGCAGCGGGAAATGGCGGTAATCACCGATCGGGGCCTGGTCGGGATGGTTTGCACCGTTTCGCCCAATTCCAGCCAGGTGATCCTGGTCACCGACCCGCGGCTTCCCGTCAGCGCCATGGTGCAGCGTTCAAGGGATCCGGGGATCGTGGGGATCGTGGAGAGTTATTCCAAGGATCCGTCTTTTCTGAATTTGACCTACCTGCCGCCCGACACCAGGATCCAGCCCGGCGATGCGGTAATCTCTTCCGGCCTGGGCGGCATCTTCCCCAAGGGGCTTTATATCGGCACGGTTAAAGAAGTGAAAGAAGATCAATTCGGCCTGGTCCTTTCAGCCGTCGTTGAACCAGGGGTCAACTTCAACCGCCTGGAGGAAGTGCTGATCGTGATCGGCCCGGCCAAAGACTAACGGGGTCAGACCTTGAAATGTGAATTAACGTATCGGGCAGGATCTTGAAATACTTGGGCATCCCGGCCCAAAGGAGGTGCGGCGGTGGTCTTTTACCTTGTGGTCGGCCTCGGCTTTGTGCTGGCCCTGCTGATTGAAGGGTCAATCTTCTCGTTTTTCATTGTCGAGAAGGCGCTGCCGGATCTGGTGCTGGTGATGACCATCTCCCTGGGCTTTCTCCTGGGCGAGCGGCGGGGCGCCTTCCTGGGCCTTTGCGCCGGCCTCTTCCAGGATGTCATTTTCGGCTCGGTCCTCGGGTTTTTTGCCCTGGCCAAAATGCTGCTCGGTTACGGGGCCGGTTTGCTGGGCCGGGAGCTTTACCAGGAGCAGCTGCTGGCGCCGGTGCTGCTCGTTTTTGTGGGCACCCTGGCTCACGAGTTTGTGCTCTCGTTCCTGGTCAGCCAGTTCATCGGCCTCGGCGTGCCGGTGGAGTGGAGCCTCGGCCGGCTGTTCATTCCCAAGGCTTTTTATAACATGGGGTTGACCCTGCTGCTCTACCCGCTGCTGTTCCGCTTTTCGCGCGGCAGCAAGTTCCTGGGGCTGCGGTTCAGCCTGCGGGAAAGGAGATTTTAGATGACCAAGCTGATGCTGCACCGCGTGCGCATGATTTTCATCATGGTCATCGCCATTTTTATCCTTCTCTCCGGGCGGCTGGCCTACCTGCAGATTCTCCGGCACGATTACTACTGGAACCGCTCCGAAAAGAACCGCTACGCCAGGGTCACCCTCTCCGCCCCGCGGGGCGAAATATTCGACCGCGAGGGGCGGCTGCTGGTCACAAACCGGCCCGGGTTCGGGGTGTCTTTGATGGACATGGGGGACGGCTACGACCGCGAAACGATCGAATTCTTGAGCGAACTGCTGGAGATGGAGACGGAAGAGATTTACCAGGCCATCCGGGGGCAGCTTTACATGCGCTACCTGCCCCTGCAGCTGAAAAACAATATTCCTTTTGAAACCATCGCCCGGATTTCGGAGCACCGCTGGCGCCTGAAAGGGGTCGATATCGCGGTCCGGCCAATCCGGGATTACCGGGAAGGGAGCACGGCCGCTCATATCTTCGGCTATCTCGGGCAGGCGGAGATCGACGAGTATACCCGGGAGCTCTGGGCCGCGGCAGGTTACCGCTATAAGGAAGGCGACCTGGTCGGCCAGGACGGGATCGAAAGGGTATGGGAGCCCTGGCTGCGCGGGCAGGACGGGGAGCAGCTGATCGAAACCAACTACCTGGGCCAGGCGATCAACTACCTGGATCGCCGGGAACCGGTGCCCGGGCACAACCTCTACCTGACGATGGACCTTGACCTGCAGCGGGTGGTGGAAGAGACGCTTGCACGGTGGGTCCGCATCATCCGGGAAGAGGGCAATAAGCACGCCGGGCGGGCCGTGGCGGTGGTGCTCGATCCGAACAGCGGCGCCATCCTCGCCATGGCCAGCTACCCTTCTTTTGACTTAAATACCGTCCGCCAGGATTACAACCTGCTGCAGGACGATCCGCTGAAACCGTTAAACAACATCGCCATCCAGGGCTACTACCCGATCGGGTCCACCTTCAAGATGGTCACCGGGACGGCGGTTTTGGAGGAAGGGCTCTTCCGGGAGCGCGACATCATCACCTGCCCCGGGGTAATCACCCTTTACAACGATACCAAGTCCTGTTACCGCAACCACGCCCACGGGCCCGTCAATTTCTTTGACGCCCTTGCCGTCTCCTGCAACATCTACTTTTACCAGGCTGGGTTGGAAGCGGGGATCGACAAGATCGCCCACTATGCCCGGGAGTACGGTTTCGGCAGCCCGGCCGGGCTGACCGACCTGCCCTTTGAAAAAGGCGGGATTGTGGCCAGCCGCGAGTATAAGGCTGTTGCAACCAGGGGCGAAGCGTGGTACCCGGGCGATACCATGAGCGCGGCGATCGGGCAATCCTACAACAGTTTCACCCCGCTCCAACTGGCCAATTACGCGGCGATTATCGCCAACGGGGGCATCCATTACCGCCCCTACCTCGTGCAGCAGGTGGTCGACAGCCAGGGCCGGACGGTAAAGGAAACCGTACCCGAAGCGATCCGGCGGGCGCAGGTTTCGGACCGGACCCTGGCCCTGGTACGGCAAGCGATGCGGCGGGTGGCCCAGCCGGGGGGCACCGCCTGGTACCGCTTTTCCAGGCTGCCGGTTGCCGTGGCCGGCAAAACCGGGTCCGCCCAGGTTGACGTGATCGAAAGAGGGATCCCCTCGCACAGCCTTTTTACGGGTTATGCTCCCTATGAAAAACCGGAAATCGTGGTGGCGGTGATCTTCGAGCATGGCGGGATGGGCGAATCCAGCGCCGTCCCCGCGGCCGCCGAGATCATGGAATACTATTTTACCGGGACCATCGAAGGAGTTATGGACACGAATGCCCGATCGGCGGCTGATTAAAAACTTTGACTATACCCTGGTGCTGCTGGTCATGGCGCTCTATGCCGCGGGCGCCCTGACCCTCTACAGCGCCACGCGCGGCCTGGACGGCCTCCCCGACCCGCTGCATTTTGTGAAGCGGCAGGCGCTTTTTTTCGGGGTGGGCCTGGCCTGCATGCTGGCCGCCTGCTTGATGGACTATATCAACCTGACCAACTGGACGCGCTACCTCTACGCGGGCAACCTGCTCCTGCTGGCCCTGGTGCTGTTGCTCGGCCACGAGGTCAAGGGGGCCAAGCGCTGGATCCAGATCGGTATTTTCGACCTGCAGCCGTCGGAAATCGCCAAGCTCGTCCTGATCATCACCCTGGCCAAGCTCCTGGCCGAAAAAGAGGGAAAATTCAGCGGCTTTCAGGATATTTTCATCCCGCTTATCGCCACCCTCGTGCCGATGGGGCTGATCTTTCTGCAGCCCGACCTGGGCACCTCCCTGGTGCTGGCCGCGGTATTGATGGGGATGCTCTATGTCACGGGGTTGCACCGCCGTTTCCTGCTGGCCCTCTGCCTGGCCGGCGCGGCGGCGGCGCCGCTGTCCTGGTTTTTTTTGCTGAAGGACTATCATAAGGCCCGCCTTCTGCTTTTCCTCAACCCCGAACTGGATCCGACGGGGCTTGGCTGGCAGCTGATGCAGTCAATGATCGGGATCGGTTCGGGCGGTCCTTTCGGCCGGGGCCTCTTCAACAGCACCCAGGTCCGGCTCCAGTTTCTCCCCGAACCGCATACCGATTTTATATTTTCCGTGTTCGGGGAAGAGATGGGTTTCGCCGGGGCCGCCGTCCTGCTGCTGCTCTTCTTTTTATTGATTTACCGCATCTTGTGGATCGGAGCCCACTCCAAAGATCAATTCGGCGCCCTGCTCTGCTGCGGGGTGGCGATCATGTTCACTTTCCAGGTACTGGTGAATATCGGGATGACCATCAGCATCATGCCCGTGACCGGGCTGCCGCTGCCTTTCTTGAGCTACGGCAACAACGCCCTCCTGGTCAACCTCATCGCCGTCGGCCTTGTCCTCAATGCCGGCATGCGCCGCCACAAAATCCAGTTCTAAGCAATAAACCCGGTATCAGGCACTGACTTTGACATAAGCAAAGTAGTTTCTTTTCTTGATTAAATCAGCTTTACTCTTATGTCAAAGTCAGTGCCTGACACCAGCTTGGCTGACACCAGTTTGGCCAAATCTGGTGCCCTCGCAAATCCATTCATAATCTAGGCGCCTCTCTAATATATTTAAGCAGGGACAAACATTCAAGAAGCAAGAAGCAAGAAATAAGAGGCAAGACCAGGCAAGAGGCAAGAGGCAAGACACGGGCGGTATATTCGCTGCCCGCCCGGTAAAGTCGCCTCGCGGTGCAGTCCAGCTTGCCGTGCCTTCCCCGGAAGCGTAGGGGTAATAATGCGGCGTCTTTCGCCCGCACTCTGATTCTCTTGCCTCTTTTCTCCTGTCTCTTGCATCTTGAACTTGGAGGTTGGCAAGATGAAACGCCGGCGCAGGAAAGCTCCAGTTTCCACCCTCAGGGCCAGGCTCAGCGAGCGGATGCGGGAAAAAGAAGGCTGGGGAGGAGATCGCGACGGCGGCTCGGCCGATTTTACCCGGCCGGAGGAGCCGTTATTTTTGCACTCTGTCCTCCGGCCGGTGCACCGCTTCCTGCCGGTCAAGATTACCGCCGCCGTGGCGGTGGTCCTCCTGGCCAGCCTCCTGTACCGGGGGGATTATCCCTGGGGCCGCCCGATCATCGATGCGCTGCGGTATGCCGCCTGCCGGAACCTGGACTGGAGCGCCGTCCAGGAGGTAATTCCCGCTTTCAGGGCTGCCTGGGAAAACTGGGACCTGCCTTCTTTTCAGCCGGGGAAAGACCAGAAGCAGCCGGAAAGCCTGAAGCTCCCCCTGGACGGCAGCCTGACCGCCGGTTTCGGCCTGCGCGAACAGGAGCAGATGCATTACGGCATCGAACTGGCGGCGCCCGCCGGTACCCCGGTTAAGGCGGTCCTGCCCGGGCGGGTATCCGCAATTACCCGGGAAAAGGGAATCGTTACAGTCATGGTCGACCATGACCGCGGGTGGCAGACCCTTTACCTAGGCCTGGCCGTCACGGAGCTAAAAGAAGGGGATCCGGTCGCCCGCGGCGGTCTGTTGGGGCTATTGGGCCCTGCATCCTTCTCCGGCGCGTCCCACCTTTACTTTGAGCTGCGCTGGGGCGGCCGGCCCGTCGCCCCGCCGGAGCAGTGGGTCGCGCAGTTCAGGGAGCGGCCCCTGTAACGGCAACTCCAGTCCAGGGCAAAACAGGGGTGGGATGATTGCCTCTCGGTTCACTATGGGGGATCCGGATCCGGTTGAATCCCTTCTTTTTGTTATTTGCCGCCGCCTGGCTGTTTGCCGGGGCCCCGGTGGAACTGGCCCTGATCTGTGCCGGCATTTTGGCGCATGAGCTCGGCCACGCCCTCGCCGGCCGCGCCATGGGGCTGCGGGTAAACGAGGTGGAGCTCTATCCCTTCGGCGGTGTGGCCAAAATTGAAGAACAGCTGGAGCTGGAGCCTTTCGTGGAGCGCCGCCTGGCCTGGTCGGGCCCCGCCGTGAACCTGGCCCTGGCCGGGGCGGCGATCATTTTCTACAACCGTCTTTTCCCCGGCTCCGGGAGCGTCCTTTTTCTAATCAAAACCAACCTGATCCTGGCCTTGTTTAACCTCCTGCCGGCCCTGCCGCTCGACGGCGGGAGGATCCTGCGCGCCGCCCTCGCTCCCCTGTGCGGCTTCCGCAAGGCCACGGAACTGGCGGCGCGGCTGGGGCAGGTGCTGGCGGTGCTGCTCTTTGCCTGCGGCCTCGCCGGCTGGTTCAGGGGTTACCTCAACCTTTCCGTCATGCTGGTGGCTCTATTCCTCTTCGTTGCGGCCTCCCGCGAGAAAAGGCAGGCCGTCTATGTATTCTTGCGCTCCCTGGGGGCGAAAGAGCGGGAGCTGGCGGCCAGGGGCGCGCTGCGGGGGGAGTACCTGGTCGTGATGGAGGAAACCAGGCTCCTGGACGTCTTCAGGCTTTTTTCGCCGCACCGCTACCATTTTGTCCGGGTGATGGACCGCTCGGAGCGCCTTTGCGGCGAGATCACCGAAACCTTCCTGATCAGGGCCGCGCTTCAGAAAGGGCTTGAAATTCCTATAAAAAAAGTAATATAATAAAGTTTGCGCCTGATCTTGACAGACGGAGGGTTATGGTTGTTAAATGATGAACGGGTGCAGGCGCTGCTGCCCCGGGTCCGGAAACCGGCCCGCTACCTGGGCAATGAATGGAACGTGATCAAAAAAGATCACGGGACGGCGGCGGCGCGCATGGCCCTTGCTTTTCCCGATCTTTACGAAGTCGGCATGTCCAACCTGGGCTTAAAGATACTCTACGAGCTTGTGAACCGGGAGCCGGGGATGCTGCTCGAACGTGTCTTCGCTCCCGACACCGACATGGAAGCGCTGATGCGCCGGCACGGCGTCCCCCTGTTCGCCCTGGAAAGCCGCAAACCGGTGCGGGAGTTCGACCTGCTCGGGTTTTCCCTGCAGTACGAGCTCAGCTATACCAACGTCCTCAATATGCTCGACCTGGCGGGCATCCCCCTCTTGGCCCGGGCGCGGGGTGAAGCGGCGCCGCTGGTAATCGGGGGAGGGCCCTGCGCCTTCAACCCCGAGCCCCTGGCGCCTTTTTTCGATCTCTTCCTGCTTGGCGACGGCGAAGAGGCGCTGCCGGATATTTTGAAAGCGTGGATCGCCCTGCGGGGCCGGGGCGCTACCCGGGAGGAGATCCTCTTCAGCCTTGCTTCCCTGGACGGGGTATACGTCCCGGCTTACTACGTCCCCCGCTACGCCGACGGCGTTTTTGAAGGGATCGAGCGGACAAACCCCGCCGTCCCGGCGGTGGTGGAGAAAAGGGTGGTTCATGACCTGGACCGGGCCCCCTACCCGGTTTCGCCGATCGTCCCGCATATCCCGGCCGTGCACGACCGGGCTGTGGTCGAGCTTTTTCGCGGCTGCGGCCGCGGCTGCCGCTTTTGCCAGGCCGGGGTGATTTACCGCCCCGTGCGCCGCCGCAGCCGGGAGACCCTGCAAAAGATTACCCGGGAAACGCTCCGCTCCACCGGCTACGAAGAAGTCTCCCTCGCTTCCTTAAGCACCGGCGATTACCCGGAGATCGACGGCCTGATCCGGGAGCTTGCGGAGGGGATCCCCGCCGGGGAGGTCAAGTTTTCGCTTCCTTCCCTGCGCCTGGACTCCTTTTCGGTGCAGCTGGCCGGCCGGGTCCACCAGGGGCGGCGGGGCGGCCTGACCTTCGCCCCCGAGGCGGGGACGGAACGGCTGCGCCGCGTGATCGGGAAAAATATCGGCGAGGCCGATCTGTTTGAGGCGGTCGGCGACGCGGTCAAAGCCGGCTGGGAAAAGTTCAAGCTCTATTTTATGATCGGGCTGCCCACGGAAACCGGCGAAGATGTGGCGGGGATCGCCCGCCTCTGCCGGCAGCTGCTGGACCGCTTCCGGCGCGAACAAGGGAAAAGGCTGCGCTTAACCGTAAGCGCGGCCACCTTTGTGCCCAAGGCGCATACCCCCTTCCAGTGGGAGCCTTTTTTGCGCCTGGAAGAGGTCAGAAGGCGCCAGCGGCTGTTGAGCGCCGCCCTGCAAGGAGTGCGCGGGGTGGAATTCAGCTGGCACGACGCCGAAACCGGCTTCCTCGAAGCGGTATTCGCCCGGGGGGACCGCCGCCTGGCGCCCCTGCTGGAGCGGGCCTGGCTTAAGGGCTGCCGGTTTGACGGCTGGTCGGAGCATTTCTCCCTGGAGCGGTGGCTCGAGGCCTTCCGGGAGCTGGGGCTGGATCCGGAAAGCTATGCTTACCGGCGGATTGACCATGCCGAGCCCCTGCCCTGGGATCACCTCGGCGGCGGGATCGCCAAAAAGATTTTGCTCCGGGAACACCGGCGCGCCCGGCAGGAGGACCTTGCGGCAGGGGGTGCGCCTTAAATGAGCCGGATTGTCTTCAGTTTCGCCCGGGGGGTGGAGCTGCAGTACCTTTCCCACCTGGACTTGATGCGCTTGCTGCAGCGGGCCCTGCGCCGCGCCGGGCTGCCGGTGGCCTACAGCCAGGGGTTCAACCCTCACCCCCGGTTGAGCCTGGCCGCGCCTTTGCCGGTGGGCGTGACCGCCTCCCGGGATTACGGCGAGCTCTTTTTGCAGGAGCCGGTTGGCGCCGCGTCATTCCGGCGCTCCCTCAATGCACAGCTTCCGGCGGGGCTGGAGCTGACCGGGGCCCGGGAGGCGGGGCTGCAGGAGCCTTCCCTGGCGGCGGTGATCAACGCCGCCCGCTAC
>JAGUZX010000088.1 GCA_020060545.1 Desulfovibrio sp.
CGCCCGCCGGCCCGCCCCAAAAAGAGTAGCAGGTTCAGTGGGTTAAGGGGCCGGCCCGGATCCCGCCGCCTTCACATTCCACCCGATGTAGCCATGAACAGGGACAGGCTCCTCGTTTCATTTTTTGGTTGCGCACCTTCCAGCCTATGGCATGCTATAAATCGTCACTATTTGACATATTATACTCAAATAAGCGCTAATTTGGTCGAAAAACTTCCACCAGGGTTAAATAATCGATTTAATTACTACTTTTTGCTTGATTACTTGTCCTTCCCTTGTTATACTTAATATAAATGTGGCTTATTTATTTTTACCATTTACTTGTATAATTTGTCAGACAACCGGTTTGACGAAAGGCAAAGACGGTAAAGGAGGAACGAGTAATAGATAAACCTCGCCGGAAACATCACCATATAAGTAGGTGAACGAGCAAAACATGTTGACGATATATGATAACCTGGTCAACCAGACCTGGCGGAGGGTGGTGGACCTGGTGGGCACTCACACGGTAATCATTTTGGTCCAGCGCTCCGTCTGGCTGGCCGCACAGAAATACTGCGAGGCCTCCCTGATTGAGTTCGACGAAACGGGCATCTCTTTCAGCAGGCTGGCGGAAGTGGAACCGGCCTTGGCCAAAGCCCTGGTGGAGGAAGTTTTCAGTTCAATGATTGCGATCCTGACCCGCCTGGTGGGCAAAGAAATTACGCGCAAACTGGCTGAGGAAATTGAATGTATGTTAGGCATGGAGGAGAGTGGCCTAGATGGATCGCTTAAAAACGCATGTGGCGGGGTTGGATGAGATTTTGCAGGGGGGACTACCTGATTTTGCCACCGTCCTGGTTGCCGGAGCGCCGGGCGCCGGGAAAACGGTCTTTTGCCAGAATATTCTATTCAACGTCTCTAAAAACACCGGCCGCAAAGCGATCTATTTTTCCACTATTTCCGAGCCGCAGATTAAAGTGCTCCGTTACCAGCAGCAGTTTTCATTTTTTAGCCCCGACTATTTCCAGGAGAAAGTGATTTACCGGGACACCAGCACTGCGATCAGGCGGGATGACTACAGCAGCATCATTGAAATGGTTGACGGCCTGATCAAGGAGCACCAGCCGGTGCTTGTGGCCGTCGACAGCCTTAAGGCGATCGCCGACCGGCTGCCCTCGTTGCGGGAGTGCCGCGAATTTGTCTCCGGCCACCGGATGATGGAGGGGGCATCCCCGCCGGCTCGTCCACCCTTGTCAGTGGTCCCTCTGGCACGGGAAAGAGCCTGCTGGCTTTAAGATGGCTGGTGCAGGGCTGCCGCAACGGTGAGCCGGGCCTGCTGCTCTCTTTTGATGAAAACCCGGCCCAGGTTATGCAAACCGCCGCCTCTTTCGGCTGGGAGATTCCTTCTTTCATCGAACGGGGACTTTTACAAATCCTGCACTTTTCCCCGATTGAAGTAGAGGTGGACCGGTTTCTCCACCGCATCCAGGGCGCGGCGCCGGAACGGTGCCTGCGGGTGGTAATCGACGGCATTACCACCTTCGAGGTGGGTATGACCGACAAATTGAAGTACAACGACTACCTCTGGGGGCTTACCGATTTCTTCAAACAGCGCGGGATTTCCCTCTTCCTGGTTAACGAAACGCCCGGCCTACTGGGAGGCGACGTGGTGACCAAGTACGGTTTCTCCTATGTTGCCGACAACATCATCATCCTGCAATACCTGAAAGACCATTTTACCATGCGCAGGCTGGCCGGCATCCTCAAGATGCGCGGCAGCGGTCACGACACCCGGTTGCGGGAACTGGTGATCGGACCCGGCGGGCCGGAAATCCTGGATAAACCGGTAACCCGGTCCTTTATGCCAAAGAAAAAAGGTGATTGACCTTGCTCTCAAGCAAATTAGACAGGGTAATTAAAGGGACGTTGCATGATGAGATCATAACCCCAAAATGTTACTTCTTCCAGGAGTCCCTGGCCAGGCTCCTTAAAATTGCGGTCGGCCTGGTTACGCCGGACGGCAAACTGGCCGTGATGCACAATGCGATGCCCCCCTACAGCAAACTGGGGCAGAGCCCGCGCCTGGCGGCGGCTTACCGGGAGTTTTTTCTACAGATCCCGGAAGTTTGCGGGGGGGAAGGCCATGAAAGAATCATTTACGACCCCCTCGGGCTGCCGGTGGGGGTGTTGCCCCTTCATGACGGTTCTTCCCTGATCCTGGGCGGCTTTATTGAACGAAGGGACCTGGAACGCTTAACGGAACTGCAAAACCGGCTGCGAAGCCTGGGACTCGACGACGACGGCAAGCTGTGGCTGGAGATGGTCCTCCTGTCGCTTAAAGATCTGCGCGACAAACTCAACCACTTGAAGGCCCTTTACAAGCAAGGGTTCCGCTCTATAAACGAGAATACCGAGCTAGGGCGTCAGGCGCTGATCCTTTCCGCCGTGGAGGAGATAAACAAGCTGATGGTCTCCACCCTCAACCCGGATCTTTTTAACCTGGAAAGTATCCTGGACCTGGTCGCCAGTTCCCTGGTGATCTTGACGGACGGGGAGGGGGCGCTGGCCTTTACTTACTGTCATCCCCGCCAGGTGATCACTACAACCCGGGGTGAGGGCAGAGAGAAGATGCAGGCCCTGGCTGAAGAGTGGGCCTCTGCCGCCGCCCGCGGCGCTAACCCGGCAGCCTCGTTTTCCGGCGCGGTGGGGAAGTCCGGTTTAAAGCTGCAAACTGAAACAATCGAAAGCGAATCTGCCTCTACCGTACTGGGAGTAATCGCTCCTCCGGATAAGCACCTGCGGGCCGCGCTTGCCGCTTTCGGCAAGCAGGTCGCCATCGCCCTGGAGGTTTCCGCCCTTTATGAAGTAATCCAACAGCGTTTCGGCATGCTCTTCAACTCCATCCGGCAGGGGATTGTCGCCACCGACAGCGCCGGGAAGGTCATGCTCTTTAACCAGGCCGCCGGGACTATTTTCGAAACTCTCGGGTGCGGCTTGGCGGTGGGTGAACTTTTTAGCGAATGTGGTTTCTGCCATCAAATCGAAAAAGCGGCTGCCAGCGCCGCCGCAACGGGCTGTTTTTTTGAGCAGCAGCGGGCCGCGCTCGGCCCGGAGGATAATTTAACGCACCTGAGCTGGGATCTCAAGCCGCTGCTCCGGGACGACGGCAGCGTAGCCGGGACGGTCCTCGTTTTGGACGATATCACCGAACCGGTTAAGCATTTATGGGAGATCCAGGACTGGGAAAGGCTGAATATGGCCATCGAAGTCGCCGCCGGGCTGGCCCACGAAATCCGCAATCCCCTCGCTACGGCCAAGGCCGCCATTCAGCTTTACGAGATCATCCACGACGAAGCGAAGCGCCGGGAGCTGATGGGCAAACTGGAAAACGAGCTCGACCGGATGAACCAGGTCCTGACCACTTTTTTGAGCCTTTCCAAGCCGATGCAGGACCACAGCCTGCAGCCAATCAACATCGCCGAAACCGTGCGGGAGCTGGCTTTACTGCTGAAAGGCGAAGCCCATATGAACGAAATTGAGCTGGTGGTCAAGCTGCCCGCGGAAGAACTCCCCCCGGTCGTCGGCAGCGATAACGGCCTGAAGCAAGTTTTTATGAACATTACCCGGAACGCCTTTGAAGCGATGGCCAAGGGGGGGAGGCTGGAGATTTCACTCTCCGGCTCCGGTAATGGCGTGGCGGTAAACTTCCAGGACAACGGGGCGGGGATCCCGCCGGAGAACCTGGCGAACATCACCAGGCCTTTTTTTACGACCAAGCTGGGCGGCACCGGCCTGGGTTTATCCATCTCTTCGACCATCGTCAAAATGATGGGAGGGGAAATGCGCATCGAGAGTAAGCCGGGTGAAGGGACTACCGTTACGATTATTCTCCCAACCGCCTGCGGCACCGTAAACGCGGCCCCTTTTTCCTGAGTAACAGGCTAAAAATTGGGAAAGGGTGATCCGGTGGATAAAGTGGATGTCGTAGTCATCGATGATGACGAAGGCGTGCGCTGGGTCCTGCAGCAAGCGCTGGCGGTGCAGAATATTTCCTGCAGTGCGGCCCGGAACGGCCCCGAAGGGATCAACGCCGTTTCCAGGCAGAAGCCTCGCCTGGCCATTGTCGATATCAAGCTCGGCGCCATGAACGGCCTGGACGTGGCCCGTTTGATCTGCAAGATCGATCGAAACTTGAAGATTCTTTTTGTGACCGGCTACAATGAAGTTATTAAGGGTATGGTAGAACCGGGGCTGCCGGTACTCGGTATCGTGGAGAAACCTTTTAACGTGGCCGAGCTGCTCCAGCTGGTGCGCCAGGGCCTGGAAGCCCCTGATAAAACCGCCCGGCCCGCCGTAAACTAAATGAACTCAGGTGCCGCAATTTAGATGTCGGAAATCAGAGTGCCGGTGAGCCGGAAAAGAAGGAACGCGGTGGAGCCAATTCGGATCAAACGACCGGCCCGCTGAACTCGGGCATTCTGACATCTGGTTTGCCGCACACCTGTCAGGGGGACGGAGTTATTGACACTGGGTTTGCCTCAATTAAATAGGGTCTTGCCCCGGTTTGATGGACACATGTGTCAACAACTCCGTCCCCCTGACACACTGCTGCTCCGGCAGGTCGAGCTTTGGCCTGATCACCCGCAGCCTGTCCAGGACGGGGGCGACCCGCTCCCGGAAATCGCTCCGGCCGGCTTGGGCCAGGCAGCGCCGGAGCTTTTCAATATCCCCCTCCTGCAAAATTAAAATTTGCTCCCGGGGCGAATACTGCCGCTGCAGCCTGCGCAGGAGGCCCTCCGGCCGGCCGTTTCCCTTTATTTCCTGCAGCAGGGGAGCGGCTTCTTCAGGCGTCAGGCCCTCGATAATAATTTTATAAGAATTGGCGCTCTCCCCCGGCGCTTCCGCCTGCGGCTGTTTCACGGGTTTGCTTTGCCGCTCCATCTCTTCTGCAATCCGCTCATTGGCGATCGACACGTAGCCGGGGTCTATTTCGAAGCCCAGGTAGCCGACGCCCAAGCGGACGCAGGCCAGCGCGGTAGTCCCGATCCCCATGAAGGGATCCAGGCAAACGCGGGCGCGGGAGAGACCGTGCAGTTTCAGGCACATCTCAGGCAGCTTCACCGGGAAAGTGGAAGGGTGGGGGCGGGATTCGTGGATTGTCTCGTAAGGGATAAACCAGGTATTCCCCCGGTCGCGCAGCGGCCCCGCCGACTTCCAGCGCCCCTGGTTGGTTTTGTCCTGGTACTCCACTCCCACAGCCAGCTTGTCCAGGGTGACGCTCCCGTCCGCTGTAAAATGGAAGATATACTCGTGGCAGCCATTCAGGTAAGCTTCACTGTGGACGGGTTTGAAATGGCCGGCGGTGAGGTCCTGCAGCACGTGGGGGTAGCCGCCCATGTCGCTTTTGGCAATCGCGATCGATTTGATCCAGTGGATTGTGTTCTGCAGGGTGAAAACTTCCGCACAGCGCGCGGCTATTTTGAGGGGCCAGAGGGGCTCCGACGGTTTGCCCCCCACATTTAAAAAGAAGGAGCCGCCGGGCTTAAGCACCCGCTTCAGCTCTGCGGCCGCCGCGGCGATCCAGTCCAGGTACTCGCTTTCGCTTTTATTGTCGCGGTAAGAAAGGTAGTCGATGCCGATATTATAAGGAGGCGAGGTGACGACCACGTCGATGCTTTCACCTTCGACCAGTTCGCGTATCCCCCGGATACAGTCCATCGTATAAATCGTATTCAATTTCACTCCGCCACCCCTTTCTTTGGCACCGGCACCTGTTGCTGCACCGGTGACGGGCCTGCCCCTAACCTTATTCATTGCCGCTTCGATCATACCACAGCAGCGTCTTTCGTACAAGAGAAAATGCAAATAAGCGGAGATGGAGAAAATAAACCAGCCGGGTTTTGCGAAGGAGGGGGTGGCAGCGATGGGAGTGCTCCTGGCGCTTGCGGCGGGGATGTTTTTCGGCCTGAGCAATATTACCGTCCGGCGTGCCCAACTGCAAGGGAGAGTGGACCAGTTCACCGGCCTGTTTGTCGGCGTGGCGGTGAACAACGGCCTGAACCTGGCGCTGCTGGCGGGATTGGTGCTCTCCGGGGTTGCCTTCCCGCCGCTGAACCTGCCCGCGGCAATCTATTACAGCGCTTCCGGGCTGCTTACTTCTTTCCTGGGGCGGGAACTGCTGTTTAAAAGTATCCGCAAGATCGGGCCTTCCCGTGCCGCGGCCTTGAAGATTTCCGCTCCCTTGTTTACCGTCATCCTGGGCGTCCTGGCGCTTAAAGAAAGAATTGCCGCCCCCGCTTTTTTCGGGATCGCGATGATCCTCGCCGCGTCCTATTACATCTCCCTGGAGCTGCTCCGGATCCACAAGACAGCAGGGGAGGAGGCCAATCCCGCCGGAAGCGGGTCGCCGCGGGACGGTTCCCACCGCAGGGGGCTGGTCCGGGCGGTTCTGGCCGGGATGGCCCTGGGCGCCGGCAACATCTTCCGCAAGCTCGGGGTAACCCACTACGCTTCGCCCCTGATTGGGGTTTCGATCAGCTCGTTTGCCGCGCTGCTTTTCATGCTGGCCCTCCTGGCCCGGCAGGGGCGGGTGAATGAAGCGCTGCGCGATTTACCGGCCCAACTCCGGGGGGGGTATTTTTGGACAGGCGTCCTGACCAGCCTGGCCCTCTACGCTACTTTTGCGGCGCTGCTCTATGCCCCGGTCTCGATCGTGAACTCGATCAAGGCCGCGGAGCCGCTGTTCACCATCGCCGGCAGCTATGTTCTGCTGCGCACGCTGGAAGCGATTACGCCGCTTTTTGTCGGGCTGACCCTGCTGGTGATCACGGGCGTCGCGGTGGTAGCTTACTTCTCCTAGCCTGCCCGCGCCGCGCACCGCAGGCGATGAGCTGGGGGTTGCCTGCTTTTTTTATTGTCAAATGGCGAAAACTGTAGTATGATGTAATTGAACATATGAACAACTGCTCACATGATAAGCGGAATAAACAGCGGGATGAGCGGGACGGCGGTGAGCGAAATGAAACGGTTCCGGGACGACACCTGCCAGGTATTCTGTTTTAACCGGGAAACCGTGCAGGCAATCAGCCGGCAAATGCTGGAGGCGCCGGTGGTGGAACGGTTGTCGGGCACATTCAAGGTCTTGGGAGACCGGACAAGGGTCATGGTTCTTTACGCCTTGTCAAAGCACGAGCTTTGCGTTTGCGACCTGGCGGCCATTTTAAAAATGAGCCGCTCCGCCGTTTCCCATCAGCTCAGGGTCCTGCGCGACGCCCGGCTCGTGAAATACCGCCGGGACGGGAAGATGGTCTACTATTCCCTGGATGACCGGCACGTGCTGAGCCTTTTTGAGCAGGGCCTGGAACATGTGGCGCACGAACAGCCGGACCGGGACCGGCAGGATTAAGCGGGAGCACAGGTAAAGGTAGAGGAAGAGGAAGAGGAAGAAGAAGAAGCATGCAAAATTACAGCTGCAGCAGTGAATGCCCCCTCTGCTTGAACCAGGGTGCTCCGGGCCCGGCCGCCGGCGGTTCCGGCGCGCTTTTGACTGCTGGCGAAGCGCTTTGCCTGGACGGCAGGGCGGCGGCCCTCGGCGCCGCCGCCCTGCTTTTTATCCTGGGCCTGGCGCTGCGCCCCTGGCTGCAGTCTTTGCCGTCCCCCTATCTTGAGTATGCGGTGTTTGTCACGGCTTACGGCCTGGCGGGCGGGGAGATCATCTGGAAAGCCCTGCGAAACCTGCTCCGCGGCCGGGTCCTGGACGAATATTTCTTGATGGCCGCGGCCGGAACCGGCGCCGCCGCCATCGGGGAGCTGCCGGAAGCGGTGGCGGTGGTGCTCTTCTTCCGGGTGGGGGAGCTTCTCGAACAGGTGGCGGTAAACCGCTCAAGGCGGTCTATCGCCGCCCTGATGGGGGCGCGGCCCGATTATGCCATCCTGGTTGCCCCCCGCGGGGAGGAAATCAAGGTCAGCCCGGAGGAGGTCCGCCCGGGGCAGGAGATTATCGTCCGGCCGGGCGAGAAGGTGCCTCTGGACGGAGAAATTGTGCGCGGCGAATCATTTGTCGACCAGGCCGCGCTGACCGGCGAGCCGGTGCCGCGGCGGGTCAGCCCGGGGGACCCGGTCCCGGCGGGAGCGATCAACGGTTCAGGGCTGCTCAGGGTAAAAGTGCTGAAAGA
This sequence comes from Desulfovibrio sp., assembly GCA_020060545.1. Taxonomy (GTDB): domain Bacteria; phylum Bacillota; class Dethiobacteria; order DTU022; family DTU022; genus JAGUZX01. The sequence goes on from JAGUZX010000088.1 coordinate 8,157, forward strand.
GTACAGCGAGTCTTCCCTGGCCAAGATCTTTAAGCTGGTGCAGGAGGCCGCCGCCCGGAAGGCCAAAACCGAAAAATTTATTACCCGTTTCGCCCGTATCTATACCCCGGCGGTGGTCGGGGGGGCGGCCGCCCTGGCCCTGATCCCGCCGCTGATCATCCCCGGGGCCGCGTTCAACACCTGGTTTTACCGCGCCCTGGTGCTCCTGGTCATATCCTGCCCCTGCGCCCTGGTGATCTCCATCCCGCTGGGTTATATCGGCGGCATCGGCAGCGCCTCCCGCCACGGGATCCTGATCAAGGGGGGCAATTACCTGGAAGCGCTGCTAAAGGTGAAAACGGTCGTCTTTGACAAAACGGGCACCCTGACCAGGGGCGTTTTCAGGGTCGCGCAGGTGCTGCCGCACGGCGGCCATACCGAAGAAGAAATCCTTTACTGGGCGGCCCATGCCGAGATTTACTCCAACCATCCGATCGCTCGCTCGATCAGGGAAGCTTACCGGGATGAAATTCGCCCGGAGACGGTGGGGGATCATGAGGAAAGAAAGGGCCTCGGGGTCAGGGCTTCCGTGGACGGGAAAACCGTCCTGGCCGGGAACAGCCGTCTCCTGCAAGAGGAAGGGGTGGCGCACGACCCTTGCGGCGGGCCGGGGTGCGCGGTCTACCTGGCCGTGGAGGGATCGTATATCGGCTGCCTGGTGATCAGCGATACAGTGAGGGATGATGCTGCGGCGGCCGTCAGCAGGCTGAAAGAGCTGGGTGTGACCAAAACGGTGATGCTGACCGGGGACAGCCCGGAGGCGGCCGCCGCGGTCGCCGCCCGGGTCGGGATCGATGCCTACTCTGCCGGCCTGCTTCCCGGCGGCAAGGTCGAGCGGATCGAAGCGCTGCTGGCCGGGATGGCCGGCGGCCGCGGCAAGCTTGCTTTTGTCGGCGACGGAATTAACGACGCCCCGGCCCTGACCAGGGCGGATGTGGGGATCGCCATGGGCGGGATGGGCTCGGACGCGGCGATCGAGGCGGCGGACGTGGTGATCATGGACGACCGGCCCGGCAAGGTGGCCGGGGTGATGCAGATCGCGGCCTTTACCAGGAAGATCGTAGTCCAGAATATCGCCATGGCCCTGGGGGTTAAAGGCTTTTTCTTGCTTATGGGCGCGTTCGGCGCGGCGTCAGTCTGGGAAGCTGTGTTCGCCGATGTCGGGGTGGCCATCCTGGCCATCCTCAATGCCGGCCGGGCGCTGGGCTACAAGCCGCGATAGCGGGCATGGCTATAACCTTTCCTTTACTGAATTAAGCTTTTACCGGAACCTGTAGGGCAATGTATACCTCGCCCGTTTCCCTTTCTCGGTCCAGTTTGTACGGGCGAGGCATACGTCGCCTGCTGGCGAACGGAACCCTGGAAGGTGGCAAACTATATTCCGGGTGATGCGGCCCGGTAACATACCGATTTCCGCCTATTTGAACGGGCGCGGTTGCTCCAGGCCGGCGGTCTGTTTTTTCCAGTAGTACCGGTAGTAGAGCCCGCCTTTTATTTTTCCCGGCTGACTTATGGCGCCACTGATGGTCCTGTCGATCAGCTCTTCTTCCGCCGCCGCCGCGTCTTTCATGATCGCCAGCAGCCGCCCTTCATTTACGGCGCCGGGATCGAGGCCGGTGATTATCGCGTCGAAACTATTTTCGAGGCGGTCCCTTTCGGCCAGGTATAACCCCAGGCTGGGGATCCTGTTTTCCAGGACCAGCCGGTGGAGCATTTCCCTTTTGCGCCAGTAAGCCACGGCATCGCCCGCGGCGTTTTCAGTGAAAGAGAAGGTTTCTCCTTTTACCATCCAGTAGGGTTTAAAGAGTGCCAGGCATGGTGTCGAGCTCCCGGTGATCAGGTAGGTGCACATTTTTTCGTTGAGGGTGGCGACATAGCTTCCCGTGGTGTGATCGCCGAAGAGAAAGCCGCCATGCATGCAGACGCTTTTCAAGGAATGCCTGGTAAACTGCTTTCCTTCTAGTTGAGGTTCATGGCTTCTCAGGATCCGGCGCATCGTGCCGGCGGTGATCCGCCCCTTTTCCCGCTCCAGGGCGCAAACACCGGCGCTCTGCCTTTCCTTTGATCCGCTGAACCTGGTGAAAAGAGGGTCGCTGTAGCACCGGGCAAAGTCAAAATCGGCTTCACCTCTGCACCAGCCTCTCTCGACGGCGTGCCTGACCAGATCGGGATGGGCGCGGTCGAAAGTGCGGCCGATGCTCAAGCGGTTGGAAATAGTGCGGATATCTTTGACCTGCTCCGCAGCCCAGTATGCCCCGGCGGTTTCCAGGACCCAGGCGGAGGTTTTATCGGCAATCAGGAAGGAGTTGTGGTAGGTGAATTTCTTGTCATAGCCGCAATTGCCGCCCTGGCCGTATTGTTCCAGCAGGGCCACGATCGTCTCCAGGGCTTCTGCGCTGGTCCGGCACCGCTCGAGGGCAATCCTGAGCATATCCATGCCCAGGAGTTTTTCAGGGCCGTATTTCTCCCTGGTGAAGACCGCTTCGTTGCCGATATTGAGCCCGAATTCATTGCAGCCCATCTCGGCCCCCCAGATCCATGAAGGCTTTAAAAGAAGGACTTCAAAGGTTTCTGCGGCCTGGTCAACCTCGATATAAGTACACTTGAGTTTCGACCCTTTTTGATGTCGTTTTCGGGGGGCCCTGATCGTGATCAAAGGTTCGTTGGGGCTGCGGTCGCTATTTTTGGCGAATACGACTGAACCGTCTTTTGTAACGCCGCCCAGCGCTACCAGGGTGTCGCACATTTCAATATCCTCCTGAGACAAAATGATAGTTGAAATTTAATTTCTAGATTTAATTTCCTGTAGGATAAATTCCACACTTTTCTTGAAAATCCTTCACCCCGTGGAGGTTGGGCTTCCTCCGGCTTCCCTGAGACGGTTCCTTTACCGCTTCAGGGAAGCCGGCCTGTTTTTATTTTTAGGAGGTATTGGACAGGCTCGACTCGTCTAAATATATAGAAGTTGGCGGGAGATTGGGCAGAAAAGAAGGAAGCGGAGTTGATTGTCATCGAAGATCGGGGGATGGTGGAGGCTGTTCTGGCGGGCGACGGGAATATGTTCCGGCGGCTGGTGGAGAAATACCAGGGGATGGTGGTTACAACCATTACCAGGATTGTCGGCGCCAGGCCGGAAGTGGAAGACCTGGCCCAGGAGACCTTCTGGCAGGCTTACCGCGGCCTGGGGCGTTTTCGCGGCGAGTCGAGTTTTTCCACCTGGCTGCTGCGGATCGCCGTAAACAAGGCGATCGATTTCTACCGCCGCCGCCGGGACGAGAAGCTGTATTTGGAAGAATATGAGCGGCAGAGCCGGGTTTATACGGGAGACGGTGCCCCGGAGCGGATTATCCTGGAACGCGAACAAAAAGAGCGTCTCTATCGCTACCTGGAACAGATGCCTCACCACTACCGCCAGGTGCTCAAGCGCCATTACCTGGACGGGTTTTCGTACCGCGAAATGGCCTGCGAAGCGGGAGTGCCGCTTAAAACCATCGAGTCGCGGCTTTACAGGGCCAGGAAAATGCTGCGATCCCTGTGGCGCGAAGAAGAAAAGGGCGGCCTGTTCCGGGCTGCCGGGCCTGACCTTCCCGCCTGAAGGATAAAAAAAGCCGGCATTGTCAATACCGGCTTTTTATGTTCAAACGTTTCAGTTCTTGACTCAGGGCAACCCGAATCTATAACTTCGTCACGTTTGCGGCCTGGGGCCCGCGGTTTCCTTCGACGATATCGAATTCAACTGCCTGACCTTCTTCCAGGGTTTTGAATCCTTCCTCTTTGATTTCCGAGTAATGCACAAACACATCCTTGCCGTTGTCGACTTCGATGAAGCCGTACCCCTTTTCGGGGTTGAACCATTTGACCCTACCTTGCATTAAACAAACTACCTCCTAAATTCCCCTGATCACAGGGTGGTATTTCGTTTAGACAGTAACATATTTAAACAAAAAAAGCAAGTCCACCGCATAAATATTCCTACAATATGTTTAAAGAATGCAATTCTCCCCTCTCAGGGCGGAGCGGCATAAGCCGGTTTTTTTCACCAGGATGGCGGGCGGCGCGGCGCTCACCTGTTTTGTGCCCCGCGCCCGGGTCAATCCGCCGGGCAGGTGCTGGCTAGAATATGGATAGTACGGTATAAATAAGTGTAGAAGACGAATCAATTCAGGCCGGGATACGGACGAACAAGGCTGGAGGGCGGACCGGAAAGCGCAGATCCTTCTCCAGCGGAAGAGTTCTGTCCCCGGTGGTAAGGAAAGGGGTAAATGTGCGTGATCCTGGGAGTGGGGGTTGACCTGGTATCCATCGAGCGCGTCGGGCGGGCTTACCGCCGCCGACCGGAGCGGTTCTTAAGCCGTATTTTCACCGCCGCGGAGCAGGAGTTGATTAAAGAGCGCCGGGTGCCGGTCCCGGTCCTGGCAGCCCGTTTCGCGGCAAAGGAAGCGGTTTTGAAGGCGATCGGTTGCGGGATCGGCCCGGCGGGCCTGCGGGAAGTGGAGGTGCTCGCCCCGCGGGGGATGCGGCCCCGGGTCGCCTTGCACGGCCATGCCGCCCGCCTGGCGGAAGAGCGCGGTATTACCGCCGTGGAGGTCTCCCTCTCCCACGAACCGCCCTTCGCGGCCGCCTTCGCCGTCGCGTATATATCAAGGGGACGGTTCTCTTGATATATTGATTAACATCGGATTATTTTTATCCTTCTGATGGTGTCCCTATCTTGATGGGGACATGGGCGTCTATCCTGAAAATTACACCGCTATATTTTTACACTTCTCAAGTGTTTATATAGATGGGACTACCACATAGATATATCAAGAGAACCGTCCCCTTGATATACCCTTGATATAAAAAATTTAATGTCCGCTTTCAAGCCTGGTGTAGTTGAGCAGCCCGCCGGCTTTGACGATTTCCACGAGGCGGGGCGAGAGGCCGTGCACGGCATCAAACTCGTACCCCCCGGTCTCGTTGACCACTTTGATCGCGTTTCGGTGCAGCTGCGCGCGGGTGTTTCTGATTGCCAGCCTGTCGCCGCGGCTGAGGCGCCCGTAGTCGGCCGGGTCGCTGAAGGTGAGCGGCAGGATGCCGAAATTGACCAGGTTGGCGCGGTGAATCCGGGCGAACGATTTGGCCAGGACCGCCTTTACCCCCAGGTGCATCGGCGCCAGCGCGGCGTGCTCCCGGCTGGAGCCCTGCCCGTAATTCTCGCCTCCTACCACCAGGCCGCCGCCGGCTTCACGGGCGCGGCGGGCGAAGGTTTCGTCCAGGGGGGCGAAGACGAATGCGCTGATGGCGGGGATATTGGACCGCAGCGGCAGGATCTTCGCCCCGGCGGGCATGATCTGGTCGGTGGTGACGTTGTCTCCCGCTTTCAAGAGCACCGTTAAAACCAGCTCGTCCGGCAGCGGCTCAAAGGCCGGCAGCGGCTTGATGTTGGGGCCGCGGATGATTTCAACATCCCTGCCGTCGGGCGGGGGGGGGATGATCATGCGGTCGTCGATGCTGATGGGCGCCGGCCCGCCAAGGTCTGGATAGCTCCCCAGCGTGCGGGGGTCCGCCAGGAAGCCCCGCA
>JAGUZX010000040.1 GCA_020060545.1 Desulfovibrio sp.
CACCTGCCGCGAAGACGCCACCTGGGGCCTGTATTCGCCTCTCACTGACGACGAGCACCGCTCCCGCGGGTACGCCGAAATCACCCGTCAGGAAGCGGAGGCCCTGGCTGAACTGGCCGGGGAAGATATTACTGAGATTGAAGCATAGCATAGCACCCTACTTCTATCACGGCCCGCCGGGAGCCGTTAATCCCGGCAGAAAGGGGTAATGACAATGGAACCATTGCAAAATTGTGCTCACTGCGGGGCTGCCCACCCCATCATGTATCGGTGGGATTGCCAGTTTTTTTGTCACGCCTGTGCACGGCAGGCAGTGCCCGCCACCGAGCACTACGACTTCTTCCACGGAGCCGTAAGCGGTCGCGTATTTGGGCAGGATATTGTCGAACCGGCCTGCCTGGTGATCCGCGGCAAAGACGCCTCCGTGTATAGCGCTATCACGGTACGCCGTAATGATAGCAGCGCTAAAATTATCCCGCTGGATGGTTTCACCATCACCATGAGCGGCCGCCCTTATAACGGCATAGCCGATCCAAAAAAATGGCCGGACGACGTTCTGGTTCGCGCCGCTAAGATTGCCGCGCAACACGGAGCAAGTCACTTTCACGGGCCAGGTGATGGATACGAAACGCGGTTGTGTGTTTGTTGCACCGCCGCCACTGAAACACCAGTCCGGTTCAAATACCAGCGATGGGACGATTCCCGAAAGGAGATACCCGCATCTTCTTTCACGATCAGGGGGATCGGCACGTCCATTTGGATGTGCCCAGGCTGCAGGGACGAATATTTCATTCTGGAAGGGATGATTTAGAAAACTTTCGTCCTGGGTACGACGAAAAACTGCCCCGAAAAACTACCCTGCCGGCGCGGGGGAAAAGCGCCGGAGAAGGAGGAAAAACAATGGAAAAAGAAGTGTTCGCAAAAACCTTTGGTTTTGAATCCTACGAAGACCTCATCGACCACAGCCGGGAGGTGCATACCGAGGGCGACATTTCCTGGTATGTAACCGGATGTCCCGATGGCAAATGGGCCGCTTGGGACGAAGCAGAAATCAGCCGAGATCGTGTTGAAGTTTTCAACACAGAAGAAGAGGCCCGCGAGTTTTTGCAGCTCGGCTGGGGTTTTCGGAACCCCATGTGATCGAGCGTGTCCCGCCCGCCGAAAAGCGGGCAAGGGCGATACAAGCCGGCGGCACTTGCCGCCGAAAGGAGGCAGAAAAATGTTTCCAGAACAACACCCTGAAAAATTTATCCGCCAGCACTGGGCCGGCGGAATCGGGGATCCCAAAGTGGATCTTCCCGATATACTCGATGTCATCGATGACATCGATCGGGCTGCTTCCGCAGGGCCCGGTTACCAGAGCTCGGCACTGCTGGAGTACGAAGACGACTACGTACTCTGGGTGTCGGGTTCGGGACATGGTGCCCTATTATGGATTCCCGGCTATTGCTGGGGATTTGACTACGGAACCACGGAAAACTTGGCTCTGTGGGCCTATTCCGGAATCTTTGAGGTCCCGAAGCAAGTGGGGGGCGCAGGCGGGGCAGCCGTCACTTGGGGGCAGCTGGTCCTTACTCACTCTGGCACCTGGAGGCAGAATCGTGGCCACAGGTGCTAACTTACCCCGCTCTGTCAAGCGAAAATACCGGACTAACGCCCGGCCGCACATTCACCACCCGCCTGTAGAGGCGGGAGGCCTCTGGGCGGATGATGATAGAGTTGATTACTTATTATGCTCCAGCCCTGGTGCCTGGGGCTATTTTTTGAAGCCGGCTACAGCCGTCCTTTTTTTATTCCCGCAGGCCTGCGGGGGAGCCTTCTTGACTTTGGTTACAATAAGGTACGCCCCGCCTCCACCATTGGTAACCAAAATCTTTAGTGTAACTTCTACTTCGTCTTTAAAAAGAATAACCCGGCACACAAACTGGCTGACGAGGTGCTTTAAGGTATCTTCGTCATCTTTGTTTTTTATAAACTCTTTCATTTTATCCAGGTATTCATTTACAACCTGTTCATTTATGGCGTCGGTGGCGGCCTTCGCTTCCAGTTCGGCCAGCCTGGTTTGGTACAAAGCTTGTTCGGTTTCTCTGTCCTTCAGCCGGGCTGCTACGGAGGCTCCGCCAAAGCCTTCCTCTATCTGGTCAAGGAGTTGGTTGATACTCCGCTCTACCCGGACCAGCTCTTTTCTCAGGCAGCCTAATTCGCCCTGCCGGTCCTTTTGGTACTGGTTTAAGAAGACAATAAGCTTTTGTTTTACTTTTGCCAGGACCTGGTCGCCGAAGATGTTTTCTTCAATCTCCCGGATAACCAGGTCTTCCAGCGGGGATTTGCGAATCCGTTTGTTGTCGCATGAGCGTGTCCGGTCTTTTAAGCCGCATTCATAGTAATGGTAGCGGCGGCCCCGGTCGCTTGCCGTGTTGCCTACTACGGCAGAACCGCACTCCCCGCAAAAGACTTTGCCCGTCAAAAGGTATATTGTCTTTGCCCTCATCCTTGCCTTTTCACTATTCTGGCGGCGCTTATCCATTTTTTCCTGCACTCTTTCCCACAGCTCCTTTTCAATGATTTGCGGAACTCCGCCGGGGATTCTGATAATTTCACCTGCCAGCTTGTGCCGGTGGTGATTTCTTTTGCCGAATTCTTTTGCCGCCGACCGGTTAAAGACGTATACTCCGACATACTTTTCATTTCTCAGAATGTCGTGGAGGGAGTTTTTGCCGAACGGCCGCCCGCCCTTGGTCCGGTGAGCGCCATGTTTTAGCTGGTCAATTATCCGGTCGTAGCCGTAACCTTTATCATACAACTCAAAAACAAGCTTAACGGTTCTGCTTTCTCTCTCGTTAACCAGGTAACGGCCAGTCTCTTTGTCCACATCATAGCCAAGCGGGGGCCTTCCTCCATTGTGCCGGCATTGCAGGGCGTTTTCCCTCATGCCTTTCAGCGCCTCCCGAGCCAGGTTCCTGCTGTAATACTCCGCCATGCCTTCGATAACGGATTCCAGGATGACGCTCTCCGGGCTGTCGTCTAAGTGCTCCAGCACGGATATCAACCGGACGCCGGCTTTTTTCAGCTCCCGCTTATAATAAACGCTGTCATACCGGTCACGGGAAAACCGGTCCAACTTGTGCACCAGGAGCACGTCAAACAGGCTGAGCTTTGCGTCGTTAATCATGGCCTTAAACCCCGGCCGGTCGTCAGTAGTGGCTGAGCGGGCTTCGTCAGTATAAACCTTGACCACGGTATACCCTTTGGCCTTCGCATACTCGGTGCAGGCCCGGACTTGGGCGGTGATACTTTCCTCCCGCTGGTTGTCGCTGCTGTATCGTGCGTAGATGACGGATTTCATGTTCACCTCGGCGGGGTGCAGACTTTGCATGGCTTGTACCCCG
>JAGUZX010000101.1 GCA_020060545.1 Desulfovibrio sp.
AAGCCTTGTTGCAGGAGGCGGGCGCGGACCTGTGGGTTGCCCCGGCGGCCTTGGGGCCGGCCCCCGCAGGCATAAGCCAGACCGGAGACCCGGCCATGAGCATGCCCTGGACTCATGGTGGCTTTCCTTCCGTTACCATACCGGCGGCCCGCGCCGCCTGCGGCCTGCCCCTGGGTCTGCAGCTGGCGGCCCCGTTCATGGCCGACGAGAAACTGCTTTACTGGGCCCAAGATATCGAGGCAAGAATTAATTTGGGGCTAGTTTAACCCGGCTACGTTTAGAAAATCGCGGCCCCCCTCGAATTACTTCCCCGATTCTTTAACCGGATACCTCGATTACTAGAGCCGCGCCGGTGTCGCCGGCGGCGCAGCCCGTAAACAGGCCGTAGCCTCCGCCGGCAAGAACCAGCTCCTCGATCAGCTCGATGATACAGCGCCCGGCGGTCGGTCCCTGGGGGTGGCCAAAGATAATCGGGCTGCCGTAATTGTTGAAACTCATCACGTCGATCCCGAATTCATTGGCCATATACAAGTCGTTGCCGGCAAACGGATTGTGTGTCTTGATCGCTTTTACCTCTTGTATGCCCAGGCCCGCCTTTTCCAGGGCCATTCTGGCCGCAGGGACGGGGGCCATAGCCATGTGCGCCTTGGGGGCGCGGCTGTAGCCGTAAGAGACGATCCGGATTTCGATCTTTGAATCCGCGCTGAGTTCCCTCGCTTTTTCCCTGGTGGTCACAATCAGGCCGCAGTTCCCGTCCGCGGGGTGGGTCTGCGAGGCGAAGGTGTGCGCCCCTCCAGGGATAACCGGCTTGAGCCCGGCCAGCCCTTCTTTGGTGGTAGGGGTGATCCCTTCATCCGCCTCGAGCAAGCCGGTTTCTTTTTTGCTGATTTTATACTCGACGGGGAACATGTAGCGCTTTTGGAAGGCGCGGTCACCGGCCAGCGCGTCCAGGTACTGTTCGTAACGCTTCAGCGCCACCGCGTCGCAATCTTCCCGGGTGATATTGCCGGCCAGCCGCACCACATTCTCCGCGGTTTGGATCATCGCCGCTCCTCCCCACGGGTCGTAGTTGAAATGATCCATGACCCAGTTTTCAGCTATAACCTGCCCTCCGGGGCCGGGCGGGTTGGGCCAGATGGTGTGCGGGCCGTTGGAGGTGCGGTCTGCCATCAAGCAGAACACATTGGCATAAACATCCGTTTCAATGCCTGCCGCGGCCAGGTTCAGGCAGGTTGTCGAAGTCGAGCAGGCCTGGGAGATATGCACCGCGGCGATCCCGGCCGCCCCCATCAGCGCCGCGGCCCAGGGGGATGAATAGAAAGTATAAGGCTGGCCGATCGTTTTCCCGAACACAAGGTAGTCAAAAATCCCGGGATCGATATTTTTTGCAGCAAGCCATCTTTTTGCCGTTGCCGCTCCCAGTTCAATTGCGTTTTCATTGGCCAGGCTTCCCTGCCAGCGTGCAAAGGGGGAGCTGTAGTACCCCCGGTAAGGAATGAAAGCTTTTGAATACATTTCTTTACCTCGCTTTTGAGTTTACTTCCAAACTGATCGTACGTTCTTTCTTTGCCAGCAACCCGGCCTTGCGCCTGCCGGGCTTATCGTGCCCCGCCGCCCCGTTGCATCTTTGCGCGCCGCGCGCCGCGCCGCCGGTCAGGGCGGGGGCTCATAACCCCCTGTGAATCGCGCACCCCCTTTATGGCCGTTTTCAACTGTGCAAACTTTTGCAGTGCTCCCGTAAAAAAATTAGTTCCGCCCGGATAACCCCGATCCGGCACTCATCGACGAAAAAAGTGTATCAATTCGGGTAAAATTGGAAAAAGTTCTTGAAATCCAGGCAAAACTTTAGTCTATTGCCTTAACTTTTCTTTATACCCGGGCTTTTTTCCTGCCGTTATGGCCCGTTCCCCGGGTTTTTTATTGCGCCGCTTTGAGGAAATAATAGTGAAACAGTATTGATTATAAAGATAGTTTGTGCTAAAATCAACTTAAATTATTTTCAGAAGTTTCACGTTTCCTCAAATAATCTTGAATTATTCGAAGCTCGCATCGCTGAGTGTTCATGATTTAAATGCCGAAAGGAGGGAACGTTTTTTCATAATCTGGTGGACATGCTGCAGGGCCAGATTACGGGGGGGGGTGGTTATATGTGACCCTGATCAAGAGAAAGAGCCGGCGAAATTCAAATTAACATTTAGAAGGAGGGTCAAGTAATGAAAAGCAAGTATCTTGTGCTCCTGCTGGTTCTAGCCCTGGGGGTTATTCCTTTGTTTTCCGGATGCGGGCCCAAAGAAGCCCCTGAAGAGGCCCAGGAATGGAAGCTGGACTTCGCCACCTTCTGGCCGGCGGCAGACTTCCAGGTCGTAGAAGGGCACCAGGTCTGGGCCAAGGCGATCTCGGATCGCGTGGCTGCGGAGACTCCACATAAGATCAGCTTCGAGTTCCATCCGGGCGGCGCTCTTCTCGGCGCGACGGAGATTTACCAGGGTGTCGCCGACGGGGCTGCCGATATCGGGACCACCTGCCCCCTCTATACCATGGGGATGTTTCCCTTAACGATGGGGATCGAGCTCCCCGGCTATAACAACGACAACGCGCTTGTGGCTTCGGTGACCATTCATGAAGCCTGGAAGGCCTCCCCGGAACTGCAAAAAGAACATGAAAGAGTAAAGATTATGTTCTTCTGGGCGACCGGCCCCGGCGACTTCATGACCAACAAGCCGGTTCAGAAGTTGGAAGACCTTGCCGGACTGCAGATCAGGGCCGCCGGCGGCTCCGCGCTGGCGATTAACGCCCTCGGCGGGACGCCCGTGAGCCTGCCGATGTCCGAATCCTATGTCGCCCTGCAATCAAGGAACGTGGACGGTATCCTCGCCCCCACCGATACGTTGAAAGGGTTCAAGCTGGCCGAGGTTACCAAGTACATCACCAAGACTCCCTTCGTCGGTTACAACGTCGTCTTTGTCAAGGTCATGAACTGGGACACCTGGAACTCCTTCCCGCCCTCGGTGCAGAAGATTTTCGACGAGGTCAACGCGGAATTCGTAGTCAAGTACGGCAAGCTGCGCACGGATCACACCGTGGTTGGCCAAAAGTATGCCGTGGACGAGTTCAAGCACCAGGTCTTCACACTGGATGCGGCCGAACGGGCCCGGTGGATGGAAAAAATCAAGGCCATCCCGGAGAAGTGGATCGCCGATAACACCGCCAAAGGGCTGCCGGCGAAAAAGGTCTACGACCTGTTTGTAGAGCTCGACCAAAAATACTCCAAGGAATACGGCAGCTACGGCAAGTAATCCCTGCCGGCTGCTATCAGATCCGGTTGTTAAGCTGTCAGTCGAAGGTTGAAGGGGGCTTCCGCCATCCCGGGGTAAAGGGAACCCCGGGATGGGGCGGTTGCCCTCTGTAATGAAAAACCAATGCTGTTAAGTTTAATCCGGCAATGAAAGGGGGGGGTCAAACTTGTTGAATCTCTTTGAACGGTTCGTGCGCGCCTTGACCTGGCGGACGGCGCAGGTAGCCCAGATCGTCCTGGCCGGCGTCATGTTTCTCATCGTGGCCAACGTGATCTCGCGCCGCCTGTTTACCCCGGTGCCCGGCACGGTCGAGTTGGTGGAGATGTCCGGGGCGGTGCTGCTGGCGATGGCGGTGGCGTATACCGCGATTATGAAGGGGCATATCATGGTCGGGGTGCTGGTGGACCGTTTTTCACCGCGCGTCCAGGCGATCGTTGATCTGGTAGTCAACACCGTTTCGCTTTACTTCTCATTTTTGCTCGCCCGGGAGACCTTTGCGTTTGCCGCAAAAATGATGCAAAGGGGTTGGGCGACCGGACACCTGAATTTACCCATTGCCCCTTCGATCTACCTGGTTGCCTTCGGTTTCGCCATGCTGGCCCTGGTGCTGTTCAGGGATGTGCTTACCTCTGCGATTACGGTTGTCAAAGGAAGTGAAAGCAGATGACCCCGATTCAAGTCGGCCTTTTGTCCATCGTTGTCATTTTCATCCTGCTCTTTGCGCGCATGCCTGTAGCTTACGTGATGCTGGTAGTGGGGATGTCCGGCTTTGCTTTTCTTACGAACACGAGGGCGATGTTTTCCATTTCGGTCCAGACCATGTACAACACCTTCGCCTCTTACTCGCTGATCGTGGTGCCCCTTTTCGTCTGGATGGGCTATATCGCATTCTATTCCGGCTTGAGTTCCCGGATCTACGACGCCACCTATAAAGTGGTGGGCAGCCTGAAAGCGGGCCTGGCCCTGGCCACGATCGCGGCGTGCACCGCTTTCGGCGCCATCTGCGGTTCGACCACGGCCACGGCGGCGACGATGAGCGCCGTGGCGCTGCCGGAAATGAAAAAGTACAAATACAACCATTCCTTCGCCACCGCCACCGTCGCCTCCGCGGCGATTTTGGGGGTCATGATCCCGCCCAGCGTCATCTTTATCCTCTACGGGATTGCCGCCCAGCAGTCCATCGCCAAGCTTTTCCTGGCGGGTGTTTTCTCCGGGCTGGTATTGATGGGGTTGTTTATGGTGACCGCCTACCTGCTGGCGTTGCGCAACCCTGAGCTGGCACCGCCGGGCGAGAAAGTGACCTGGGGAGAGAAGATCAGGGCGATGGCGACCGGGGGAGTCGAGGTAATTATCATTTTTATCGCGGTCATGGGGGGGCTTTTCATCGGGTTTTTCACCCCCACCGAGGCCGGGGCGATCGGCGCCTTTGCCACGCTGGTGGTGGCCCTGGCCCGGAGGAAGCTCAGCTGGAAGGGCTTTACCAGCTCGCTGACCGATGCGGTGCGTATCTCGGCGATGATTATGTTTCTCGTGGCTGCCGCGGCCATCTACGGCCGTTTTCTGGCCATCACCGGGCTTCCCGGGGGGCTGGCCAGGTGGGCGGTGGAGCTTCCCCTGCCGCCGGTAGCCATTCTAACGGTGATCCTGATCATTTACCTGATCCTCGGCTGTTTTATCGACGCCCTGGCGCTGATCTTGCTGACAGTGCCCATCTTTTATCCCGTGGCGATCGAAATCGGCTTTGACCCGATCTGGTTCGGGGTCATTGTCGTGCTGGCGCTGGGCATGGGCGTGATTACACCGCCGGTCGGGGCCAATGTTTACGTCGTTGCCGGCGTGGATCGGGAAACCCCGGTGATGTCCATCTTCCGGGGAGTGTGGCCCTACCTTTTAGCCATCTTTGCCTGTGTCGCCGTTTTAACTGTTTTCCCGCAGATCGCTCTTTTTCTGCCCAAGTTTGTGAAATAGAAGAAACCTGTTATTTTCTCCACGGTATGAAAGGGGGCTCAATTTGACTGAAAGGTACGGCCATACATAGGAAAGTATTTACATGACTGGTTATAGCTGTTAATAGTGGGAAGGTATAGGTAAGGGTTGCGATTTAGCTGTCAGGGGCGCCGTGATTCTCGAAAAAGTAAAAGCCGCCCGCGGCGCCCCGGCTCATTTTCATGGCCTGGGAGATAGCCTGGGTCCTGTTTTTGACATCAAGCTTGCGGAAGATATTGCGCAGGTGTGTTTTGACGGTATCGACCGCCAGGTTTGTCGCGGCGGAGATTTCTTTGTTGGTCAACCCCTTCACCAGGTGCCTGAGGATCTCCTGTTCGCGCGGGGTAAGCTCGACTGTTTTATCTTCCTTCGCCGGTTTGGCCCCGGCAGCTTTTTTGCTCATCCGGGCATAATCGTTGACGATCTGGTGAAAAACGGACTGGTCGATGATCGTTTCTCCCCCGTGCACCCTTTTGATTGTCTCGATCAGGTTTTGCCTGCTGACATGCTTGAGGATGTAGCCGGAAGCGCCGGATTGCAAGGCCAGGCGGATGGATTCCGTGTCTTCAAACACCGTTAAAAAAATAACCTTAACCCCCGGCGTGCGCGCAAGAATCTGCCTTGTGGTCTCAATGCCGTTGGCGCCTTCCATCTTGATATCCATGAGAATGATATCGGGTTCAAGTGAGAGGGCCTTCTCGATCGCTTCTTCACTGTTCCCGCAGCTGCCGGCGATGGTTATCTCTTCGCAGCTGTCCAGCATGGCCGCCAACCCTTCCCTGACCATGGGGTGATCATCGACAATCAGGATTTTGATGGTCACTTTCAGCACTCCCTGCCTTTTTTAACTTGAAACGGGAATCCGTACGCTAACCAGTGTTCCTTTACCCGGCCAGGAGTCAATGCTGCAAGCCCCTCCCAACAACAGGGCCCGTTCCTGGATGCTGGCCAATCCCAGGCGGTTGTGGGATGGAGGCGTGCCGCCGGGCAAACTGGTGATGCCGGACCCGTTGTCTTCGACGGAAAGGGTCACTTCCTCTTCCCGGATCGCCAGCTTGACTTTCACACCGGTAGCGCCCGCATGCTTAATCACGTTTGTCAGCGCTTCCTGTAATATTCTGAAGAGCGTCACCTCAATTTTAGAGGCAAGCCTGTGGTTTTCTCCTTTAATCACCAGCTCCACGGGAAGATTGTTTTTTTCCTGGAGGTTGTAAACGTACGATTCAACAGCCGGGATCAGCCCGTAATTGTCGAGGATAATTGGGCGCAGGTCATAAAGAATGCGCCTGATTTCCTGGATCTGTTCGTTGAGGACATTGGTCAGGTCGGTGATCTCGGTATACCATTTTTGCGGCTCGAGCGCCGCGTCGGGCGAGATGAGCTGCATCCGGTACCAGATGGCGATGAGCGACTGGATAATCCCGTCATGCAGGTCGGCGGCAAGGCGCTTGCGCTCGTCTTCCTGGGCGGTAATCAGCTGGTTAACCAGCTGGTGCAAAAGCTGTTCTTTCTGGCCGAGCATCTCGATCAGCCTGGCATTTTCCATGGCAATCGCCGTCGCGCGCGCAATCGCGGCGATAATCTCCGTCTCTTCACTGTCGAAGCCCTTCGATTCCGGAGGTCGATCCACCTGCATAATGCCGATCGTTTTTCCTTTGCTTACAATCGGGGCCAGCACGACCCAGGCGTAAGCAAAGTCGTTGATGATCTCCCGTGTCAGCAGCCTGGCGCCGTTTTGCGGGGTCACGACCACGGGTTGCTGTTTTTTAATCGCCCGCGTAATCCCCGGGAAAGGTTTCGACCCTTTTAAAGCCTTGAACTTTTTCTTGAGCAAAGGATCGTAGCTTCCCACGGCGACAGCGGGGATCAGGGTTTGGTCTGTTTCATCCAGCAGGTAGATGCAGCTTTTGGCCGAGAAAAGGTCTGCCGTGAGCTGGGCGACAACGTGGAGCACCTGCCTGATGTCCAGGGTGGAGCTGATCGTGTTAACCATCTCCAGCCAGACAGCCAGTTTTCTTAAGTGGTGGTCTTTTTGCCTCTGGAAGAGCGATTCCTGGATAATGTCCGCCATGTGCCTGCCCAAAGAGACCGCTTTGGCCAGCATGTACTGCGCGCTCTGGTAGTCTATATCGAAGATGCCGATTTCCATCATGCCAACCGGGTCACCCGCTTTTAAAAGCACCGGCAGGGTGGTGGATATTACCGGGGCCAGCGGATCGAGCAGTTTAGGCCGCTGTTTGCTTTCCGTGGCGGAAAAAAAGGTGCTTAATTGAACGCAGCGATCCGAAAGAGCCTTGCCGTTGGAAGGCGGCTCTCTCAGCTCCTTGGAGGCATGCCACCATACCGGCAGCTTCCCTTCCCGCACCAGGACCAGGCTGGCCCGGCAAAAATCAAACGAGTCAACCGAAGCCTGCAGGATCTGCTCCAGAGAAGATTCAACCTGCTTGATCGCATTGAAGCTGGGGCTGACGCGGCAAATTAAAATCAACTCCGGCCTGATCGGTTGCGGTACAGGGCGCTCCGGCAATTTCTCCGCCTCCTCGATTGTATCTTACAATGGGGAGCCATAATGCTGCGGCCTGTTTTTGTGGGAGTTTGCCCGGACTCTTTCTTCAGCCATCACAAGCAAAAGCTATAGGATTCAGGATCCAGATGCCCGCATGATTGGTAGCCTTTCCTGCGCTCCGGCTTCTGACTGTTCACTCCCGGGTAATACATAAATTATAGCCGTTCTTTTCAGAAGCGTCAACAGAAGGTGTTCGTTCCAAAGGGTTAGCCCCGATTTCACTCTTTTTTAACCATGTTTCCATGCTTTTTAGGGATTTGATTTTAAATTAGCTTCAATTAATATGTGGGAAGCGCGCCTGAATCGGAAGGAGTTCTTCATCCGCTTGACGAAAATAACAATATTATCGCCACCGCCGGCCCTTAATGGGTGCCGTGACCTTCAGGAGAAGCTAGAGCAGGAAAGCAAGGCCCGCTGTTTTGCCTTTGAAGAAGATACCTTGTCCCTTGTACACCCAGCGTGAAAGCCAGCTGATACATCTTTTCATCCAGCAACTTGGGCATCTGCCGGAGGCGGCAGGCGATGTTGCGGAGGAACTTTTTTAAACCGCCGAAAATATCAGTATAAAAGAGGTGATTCAATGCGTTTGCAAGGCAAGGTTGTTCTGGTGACGGGGGCGAGAAAAGGGATCGGTGAAGCGGTGGCGCTGGCGCTGGCCCGTGAAGGGGCCGACCTCGTCCTGGTCAGCCGCAGTATCCAGGAGGATGATTCGATCGCCCGGGAAGCGAGAAACATGGGCCGGCGGGTCATGGTCAAACAGGTCGACGTCGGCGACAGCGCCCAGGTGGCCGCAATGGTTGACCAGGCGGTGGGGACCTTCGGCCGGATTGACGCGCTTTTCAATAACGCCGGTATCAGCAAGCCCGCTATGCTCTGGAAAATGACGCCCGAACAGTGGGAAGAAGTGCTTAAGATCAACCTTTCCGGCACCTTTTACTGCCTGCAGGCGGTAGCCAAGCCGATGATGGAACAGAAGTGCGGCTCCATCATCAACGTAACCTCATCGGCGGGGCTGCTCGGGACGATCGGCCAGGTTAATTACACGGCGGCCAAGGGAGGGGTTTATGCCCTGACCAAGTCCGCCGCCAAGGAGCTGGCCCGCTTCGGGATCAGGGTCAATACGATCGCGCCGATGGCCGAGACAGACATGACCCAGGCCATTGCGCACGATCCCAAGTTTAAAGAGAAATACCTGGAGCGGATCCCGCTGGGACGTTTTGCCCAGCCGGAGGAGATCGGGCCGCTGGTGATATTTTTGGCGTCTGATGAATCGAGCTATATCACGGGGCAGACTATTTGTATCGACGGCGGCATGGTCATGCTTTAACTGCTCAGGGTTAGGATTATTTCAGGGAAGGGGAGAGCAATGCCTAAAGATGTGGCTATTATCGGGGTGGGACAGAGCGCTTTTGTGAGGGGTTATGAGGGATCGATCCGGGAGCTTTCATTTGAAGCATACCGGGAAGCGATGCAGGATGCCGGGATTACGGCGGACCAGGTGGACGCATCCATCGTCTGCTCCGCCCCGGAGTATGACAAGCAGCGCAGCCCTTCCGGGCTGATCGCCGAATACCTGGGGTTGAACCCGCAGCCAACTTTTGCGATTGAGAGCGTCTGTTCCTCGAGCACGACCGGGATCAGGACGGCCTACGCGCTGATCAAATCCGGGTTGCACCGGGTTGTGGCTGTGGTAGGATTCCAGAAAATGTCCGAAATCTCTTCGGCTGATTCCCAGGAGCGCATGGGCCGCGGCGCCGACATCATGTGGGAATCGCCCTTCGGTACAATGATGCCGGCTTATTATGCCATGCACGCGCGCGCCCATTTCGATACTTACGGCAGCACCGCCAGAGATCTGGCCCTGATCAGAGTCAAGGCGGCGAAATACGGAAAGCTCAATGAGAAAGCCGTTTACCGCAAGGAGATTACCCTTGAACAGGCGCTGGAAGCCGAGGTAGTGGCCGACCCTTTGAAAAGATTTGACTGCTGCGCCAACGCCGACGGCTCTTCCTGTATTATTCTGGCTTCCGCCGCAAAGGCCAGGGAGCTGTCCGCCAAGCCCGTGTGGATTTTTGGGCTTGGAGCCGCGACCGCTTCTTTGAGCATGACGGGAAGGAAAGCTTATAACGGCCTGGAGAGCGTCCGCCTGGCCGCCCGCCAGGCTTACGAGATGGCTTCGCTGGAACCCCGGGATATTGATGTGGCCGAGGTGCATGACTGTTTTACGATCGCCGAGCTGATGGCTTACGAGAATCTCGGGTTTGCCGAACCCGGCAAAGGGGTAGAGCTTATTCGTGACGGCGAAACCTATATCGGCGGCAGGATTCCGATCAATGTGGACGGCGGGCTCTTGTCGAAGGGGCATCCGATCGGCGCCACCGGGGGTTCACAGGTGAGGACGATTGTGCTTCAGCTGCGCGGCGAAGCCGGTGAAATCCAGGTTCCCGGGGCGAAGACGGGCCTGGTGCACAACGTCGGCGGTGTGGGCATCTACGGCAATGTCATCATCATGGGCGCCTAACGAGATCATTTCTTAAACATGAACCAGGGTTTTTCTTGCTTCTAACTTCTTGCTTCTAATTTCTTGAATTGGAAGGAGTATGCCGGGTGGGACCGCCTGTCATTGACTTTCATATTCACCCGATCTTTTACGATAAGTTTTATGTGGAAAGCGCCTTGAACTGGATCAAGAATATGCATGCGGACAAAAACTGGGACCAGTTTTACGAGGCTTATGCCGATCCGGAATTTTTTCTAGGCTATTTGCAGGATAACGGCGTTGACTACGCGGTGATTATGGCTGACCTATGCCCGGCGGTGACGGGCGTATGCACCAACGAGTATGTGCTCGATTTTTGTCAAGGGAGAGCCCCGCTGATCCCGTTCGCCAGCATCAACCCTTACCTGACTGTCAACACTGGCAGGGAGCTGCAGCGCCTGGTGGGCGGCGGGTTCCGGGGCGTAAAGCTTTACCCGACCTACCAGCATTTTTTCCCCAGCGACCGGACCCTTTACCCCCTTTATGCCCGGGCGGAGGAGCTGCAGGTGCCGCTGATGGTCCATACCGGTTCCTCGGTATTTAAGGGTGCCAAACTAAAATACGGGGACCCGCTCTACATGGACGAAGTTGCCGTCGATTTTCCCGGTTTGCAGATTATCCTGGTTCACAGCGGCAGGGGATTCTGGTATGAGCGGGCCTTTCTGTTGGCGCGGCTGCATGAAAATGTCTACATGGAGGTGGCGGGGCTGCCGCCGCAAAAACTGTTGGATTATTTCCCCGAGCTGGAAAGGGTTGCCGATAAAGTTTTATTCGGTTCGGATTGGCCCGGCATTGTCGATCTGAAGGGAAACATCGACGCCATCAGGCGGCTGCCCTTGACCGGGGAAGCCAAGGATAAGATCCTGGGAGGCAATGCAGCCAGGCTGCTCTCCTTGCCCGTTACCTGACTTTTAAAAAAAGCAGGAAAAATTTTTTTCGATGTGGAATACAAAATATTGCGACTCTGAAGGAGGTGATTTTGCGGCAGGACTTAAGCTGACCGGAGCAGCGGTTGCAACAGTTAAAGCTTTCGGCAGAGGGAGCGGATCTGGTTACTTAAGTTTCCAAAATATCAATTGTAGGATGGTAGTATGGATGCCTCTGCGTTGACTTTTTTGGCCGGCCATGGTATGGCGGGTTTTACGCCTCCCGTTCGGAGCGGCGCCAGACCGCAAGCCCGGTTCAGAGTAATGAAAAAATGGTGGAGGTGTCGAACAATGGCAAATTATAATCCCCTGAATATACTTGTCGCTTTGCAGCCCGGGCTCGGCAGCCCGGTTGAGTATGAGGAGCTGATCAAAAAGCGTTTTCCGGAAAAAGTGGCCAACGGTGAAATCCGGATCCGCCTCTTACAGAGCGGCGCCGCGGCGAATATCCCCGACGAGTATCTGGATACGCATATCGTCGGAACCGGGGTGATTGTCGAAAGAGTCCATGAAATGAAAGATCTGCAGTGGGTGATGACTTTCAGCGCGGGGGTCGACCACTGGGAAAAGTGGGGCAAACTGCCCAAGCATGTCCCGCTCACAAACCTGCCCGGAGGGTCCGGGATCCCGATTGCCGAATTTGTGATCGGTTTGATGCTGAACCTGGCGAAAAAATACAACCAGCTCTGGGATCAGCAGAAAGAGAGAAAATTTATCCGGATCCGCGGCGAGGAGCTTTACGGCAAAACGCTTGGCATTGTCGGCCTGGGCGGGATCGGGCGCCAGATTGCCAAGCGGGCCAAGGCATTTGATATGCGCGTCATCGGCACCGATATTATGGTTATGGATATCCCCTTTGTAGACGAGGTTTTCCTGAATGACCGGGTTGAAGAAGTAATCAGCCAGAGCGATTTCCTGGTTCTTTCCTGCCCGGAGACCAAGGATACGCTGGGGATGATGAATGAAAAAAGATTTAAATTGATGAAAAAAACGGCGTACCTGATCAACTGCGCCCGCGGCTCCCTGATTATCAAAGAGGATTTAATGAAAGCCCTGAATGAAGGGTGGATCGCCGGGGCGGCCAACGACACCCAGTGGATCAAGAACCCGCTGCCTTCATACCTCCCTCCGGAAGACGAAATCTGGGGCGCCAGGAACCTCCTGATTACACCCCACATTTCCAGCTGGACGGATCTTTATGCGACGCGTTTCGGCGGCGCCTTTGTGGACAATATTGAACGCTTCTTCAACGGGGAACCGCTGCTCAATGTTGCTCACGGCTTCGAGGGCGAGCCGAAATGGCTGAAAAACGGCTGATTGCTTAAGGAGAGAACCTGTGCACACGGCAGATTTAATCGAACCATTCGCAAGCGCGGTTAAAGACCCTGCAGGGCCGGTCAGGCAGTGGAAAGCGGCCCGGGGCGGCAAAGCCGTCGGTTTCCTCCTGACCGATGTTCCCGAAGAGATGATTCATGCGGCCGGGTTTTTCCCTTTCGGGATCACCGGCGGCAGCATTGGGCTGGAGAAGACCGATGCGCACCTTCAGACCTGGGCCTGTTCTTATGCGCGCAGCTGCCTCGCCCTGGCCCTGGGAGGGGAGCTGGACTTTTTGGATGGATTGATCATCCCGCAGTCCTGCGATACGACCCGGATGCTGCCCGGCATCTGGAGCCATGTCAGCCCGCTGCCCTACCTGGATCATTTCCGCTTGCCGCGGCAGGTTGACCGCCCCAGCGCCAGGCGCTACCTGATTGCCGAGCTGGAAAGGCTTCAAAAGGGACTCGAGCAGTTCAGCGGCCGGCCCATCGAGCAGGATCATTTAAAGCGCAGTATTGTGCTCTACAACCGTAACCGCGCCCTTTTCCGCGCGCTTTTTGATCTCCACGCGCAAGATCCTTCGCTGATCAGCAACCGGGACCTTTACACCTTAATCAGAGGCGCCATGGTAATGCCCCGGGAACGGGTAAACGGGCTGCTGGCCGCACTCGTGGGGGAGCTTAAGGGACGGCTCAAGGCTGAAGGAGAAGCGGAACATCTCCGCCTGGTTTTATCGGGAACACTCCTGGAGCCGGTGGAAACACTGGATTTTATCGACGAGTGGGGCGGGGCGGTGGTCGGAGACGATTTGCAGAACGGCTGCCGCTACATCGAAGCGGATGTTCCGGAAGCAGGCGGCACTTTGGAGGCGCTTGCCGACCGCCAGTTGAACCGGATCCCTTCCGCCGCGTATGACATTCAAAAAAGGCCCCGGAGGGGTTTTCTGGCTGATCTGGCCAGGGAGAAAAGGGCGCAAGGGGTGATCTTCCTTCACCTGAAGTTTTGCGAGCCCGAGAATTTCGATTATTATGATAACCTGCAGGCCATGGAAAAAGCCGGGGTTCCGGCCATGCGCATCGAGACCCAGTTTGGCGGCGCCTCGCTGGGGCAGCTGCGCACTCGCGTCCATGCTTTTTTGGAGATGATTGGGGGTGAAGGCCGGTGACTGAAAGAAACGCCTTTAAAACGGCGGAGCTGATGAAAGAGATGATGGCCAGGTACTATGCCGCCGGGAAAGAGTCGATCAGCAAGGGTATTCCCGTGGCCTGGGTTACCGCCGTGTTTCCGGTCGAGATCATCTATGCCGCCGGCCTGTTCCCTTATTATCCGGAGAACTTCGGGGCTGTGGCCGCAGCCAGGAAAGTGGCCGACCGGCTGTCGGCCGTTGCCGAAGCCAGGGGCTACGCCCACGACCTCTGCGGGTATGCCCGCTGCGGCATCGGGGACGCTTATGCAACGGAACATCCGATCGGAGAGATTTTAAAGCCCGACGTCCTCTTTTGCTGCAATACGCAGTGCGGCAGCCTGCTGAAATGGTTCGAAGTGGCCGGCCGTTTTTACAAGGCGCCTTTTTTCCTGCTTGACGCGCCGCAGGTGGGGTTTGAAACCGACGGGCTCTGCAAGCGCTATTTTGTCGAACAGCTTCACGAGCTGATTGAGTTTATTGAAAAGCTTACCGGGAACCGCTTCGATTATGACCGGTTGTCCGCAGTCCTGGCCCTGTCCAACGAGGCCTGCCGCCTCTGGAATGAAATCCTGGAAACCGCCGCCTTGAAACCGGCTCCCTTCGGTTTTTTTGATGCCTGTTTTCATATGGCCCCCATCGTTACCTGGCGGGGCACGGCGGAGGCCGTAGACTACTACCGGGCTTTAAAGGAGGAAGTAGAGGAACGGATCGAGAAAGGGATTCACGCCATCCCCGGGGAGCGTTACAAGATCTATTTTGACCATATTCCCTGCTGGCCCAAACTGCGCTGGTTTTCCGAGCTGTTCGCTTCCCATGGGGCGCTGGTGGCCGTTTCACAGTATACCCATTCCTGGGCTTACTCCTTTGACCTGGAGCATCCCCTGGAAAGCCTGGCCGAGAGCTACACCCATGAATTTGTCAACCGCTGTTTCGATTACAGGGTGCAGCGGAAAATAAACTTTATGCAAAAATACGGCATTGACGGTTTTGTCCTCTTTTCCAACCGCAGTTGCAAGCCGAACGCTTTCGGCCTTTACGATAAGCGAAGGCTGATCAGCGAGCGGACGGGGCTCCCGGGAGTAGTTTTCGAAGCGGACATGTCGGATTTGCGCTTTTTTTCCGAGGCACAGGTGCTGGCGAAGCTGGACCCGTTTTTCGAGCAGTTGAGTTCGGACTAAAGTGACAAGGAGGGTTATCGTTGAAAAAATTAATGACCGGAAACGAGGCATTCGCCTACGGGGCTTACTTAAGCGGGGTCCGGGTGGCGGCGGCTTACCCCGGAACGCCCAGCTCTGAGATATTGGACAATTTCTCCAGGTACCCGGGAGTTTTCGCCGAATGGTCCCCCAATGAAAAGGTGTCCCTGGATGTGGCCATCGGGGCGGCTTACGCCGGAACCAGGGCCATGTGTTCAATGAAGCACGTGGGCTTGAACGTGGCCGCCGATTCGCTGTTTTACGCTGTCTATACGGGGTTGAAAAGCGGCCTGGTGATTGTCTGCGCCGATGACCCCGACATGCACAGCTCGCAAAATGAGCAGGACAACCGCAATTACGCCAAGTTTGCCAAATGCCCCATGCTCGAGCCCTCCGACAGCGAGGAAGCCAAGCGGTTTGTCGGCCTCGCCCTGGAGATGAGCGAGGCGTTCGATACGCCGGTGCTGGTGCGCAGCGTTACCCGTTTATCCCATTCATCGACACCGGTGGAGGTTACTGCAGAGGGCCCGCCGCCTCCCCCCCCGGCGGAGCCTCCGCTGTACGAGCGCAACGCGCCGAAGTTTGTAATGGTTCCCTCCAACGCCCGGCGCCGCCACCCCGTGGTTGAAGAGCGGATCAAAGCTCTGGCCGCCCACGCCGAATCGATGCCGATCAATTACATTGAACCGGGAGACGACAAGATCGGGATTGTCAGCGCCGGCGTGAACTATCACTACGCGAAAGAGGTTTTCCCCCATGCCACCTTCCTCAAGCTGGGCATGGTTTACCCGCTGCCGGAGAAGCTGATCCGCGAGTTTGCCGCCAGGGCCGAAACTGTGCTGGTGGTGGAGGAGCTTGATCCCTTCCTGGAAGAACAGCTGCGGCTGATGGGGATCCCGGCCAGGGGCAAGGATGTTTTCCCCATGCTCGGAGAATTCAGCCCCTCCTTGATCCGGCGGTGCGCGGTTAAAGCCGGCCTGGTCGCGGCCCCGGAAACTCCGCCCGAGATTAAGACCGGCCTGGAACGGCCGATCCGCCCCCCCATGCTCTGCCCCGGCTGCGGCCACCGCGCGCTCTTTCACGTGCTGGGCGAGGCCGGCGTCCTGGTTACGGGCGATATCGGCTGCTATACCCTGGGCTGGGCGCCCCCGATCAGCGCGATGCACACCACCGGCTGCATGGGGGCGAGCATCGGCGTCGCTCACGGCATCGACAAGGCCGGCGTGAAAGACGATGTCGTCGCTGTCCTGGGGGACTCCACTTTCTTGCATTCCGGTGTTCACCCGCTGATCGATGTGCTCTACAACAAGGGCGTCACCACCACGATTATCTCCGACAACAACGCCACGGCCATGACCGGTTTTCAGGAACACCCGGGGACGGGGAAAACGGTGCAAAATCAAACGACGGCGGCGGTCGATCCGGAAAAGCTGGCCCGCGGCATCGGTTTTAACAAGGTTGATGTCTGCGACCCGTTTGACATTGACCGGATGGCCGAAATCCTGCAGGATCATCTGCAGAGCGGTGAGCCCTCTGTCATTATCTCCCGCCATCCTTGCGCCCTTAATACAAAAGAAAAGTATACGCCGCCGGTAATCGACCCGGAGCTTTGCATCAACTGCGGCCTCTGCCTGGATATCGGGTGTTCCCCCCTGGTCCAGGAAGAAGATTATGTCAGGATCGATACCCTGTTGTGCAACGGCTGCGGCCTCTGCGTGAAGGTATGCCCCAACGAGGCTATTATCAAGCAGTAAACCGGGTTTTTAAATCCAACGGAGCAAATAATTGAAAGTGAGGCGCTCAGATGACTAAAATAGACTTTTTAATGGCGGGGGTCGGCGGGCAGGGCACGATCCTGGCCAGCAACATTCTGGCGGAAGTAGGGCTGCAGCTCGGTTATGATGTCAAAAAAGCCGAGGTGCACGGGATGGCACAGCGCGGCGGCCAGGTGGACAGCCATGTGCGCTGGGGAGAGCATGTCCATTCGCCCCTGGTGGAAGAAAACAGCGTCGATTACCTGATCGGTTTTGAAATGCTGGAGGCGGCGCGCTTCCCGCATTTTATGAAACAGGGTTCCGTGGCGGTTGTCAACGACTACCGCATCAACCCGCCCCTGGTAAACCTGGGCAAAGCGCGCTACCCTTCAAAGGAAGAGATCGAATCCCTGCTGCTCGCCAGGGCCGGCAAGGTGCTGTGGGTTGACGGCACGGGGATAGCCAAGGAACTGGGCAACCCGGCCATGGTCGGTGTGGTGCTGCTCGGTTTTCTTTCCACCCTTGTCGGGGGTGACCAGGAGGCCTGGCTGGCGGTAATCGAGCGGATGGTGCCGCCGAAGTTTGTGGACTTGAATAAAGAAGCCTTTGCCGCCGGCCGGAAAGCCGCCGGTTGAGGATAGACAGGCGCAATCATTAAATAAAGGAGGGGTAAAGGTGAATTTTGCTTCCTATGGTATCATCAATGCGGGGAAGTATCCGGAGAAGGATTTCCTGATCGAATGCAGGCCTTCAAAGAAGGAGCGGCGGGCCCTTAAGTGGAAGGAGTTCAACGAGCAGACCAACCGGGTGGCCAATTACCTGCAGCAGCAGCTCGGGGTCAAAAAAGGCGACTTCGTGCTGCACCTGCAGCTGAACAGCCTGGAGTGGATAGTTACCTTTCACGCCATCCTCAGGACCGGGGCGGTGGCGGTGCCGCTTAATTTCCGCTTTGCCAGCCAGGATATCAAGTACGCCGCGGATGCCTGCAACCCGAAAGTGATGATTTTGGGGGACGGTTTCTTGCCGAAAGTGCAGCCGATCCAAAGCGAGATGAAAACGATTCAATCCTATATCTGCCTCGGCGAGGAATGCCCGCCTGACATGATTCCCTACCGGGAGGTGCTGGCCGGCGCTGGCGCTGAAGATGTGCTGGTGGAGATGGAAGACGACGATCCGGCGGAGCTGATGTTCACTTCGGGGACTACCGGGCCGCCGAAGCCCGTTTGCCAGGCCCACAAAACCCTTTACCAGATTGCGGTCGGCAACGCGTTGACCTACGCGGAGGGCCATGAAACCGTTTACCTGGCCGCTCACCCGCTTTATCACAGCGGCAGTTTCTTTTTATCCTTCCCCTGCTACCTGGCCGGGGGCAAGATCGTGCTGCTCCTGGAGCTCGACAATCCCAGGTATCTTTTCGATACCGTCTGCCAGGAAAAAGTCAACAACGGCTGGGTGACGGTGCCGACCATGTCCGATTCGATCAACGCCGTCAAGAAAGGAGTCATTGATCTTAAGGAATATGATTTTTCGCACGTCACCGGCAATATCGTAATCGGCGCCCAGCCCGTTCCGTCGGCCCTGTTCCAGGATATGAAAAAGCTGCTGCCGTTCAAGACGGGGAACATTTACGGCATTACCGAGGGCGGCGGCGGCGGGACGCTGAACCTTTACGATGCGGACGTTTTGAGCCGGCCGGGCTCGATCGGCAAGCCGACTTACAACGTCGCCGCGCGCGTGGTTGACGACGAGGGTGTCGATGTCCCTGTCGGTGAGGTGGGCGAGCTTATCCTGAAGGGCCCCCGCAACATGAAAGAATATTTTAAAAACCCCGAAATGACCGCCAAAACGATCCGGGACGGCTGGCTCTTTACCGGTGACCTGGTGCGCCAGGATGAAGACGGTTTCATCTACATCGCCGACCGGAAGAAAGACCTGATTATCAGGGGCGGCGAAAACATCTACCCGGTCGAGATTGAAGATATGCTGCGCCGCTGTCCGAAGATCGCCGATGTCGCCGTGATCGGCTATCCCCACGAGCGCCTGGTGGAGATCGCCATGGCCGTGGTCCAGCTCTATCCCGGCGAAACCATGACCGAGCAGGAAGTGATCGACTTCTGCAAGGAGGGCGGCCTGGCCCGCTACAAATGGCCGGAAAAAGTAGTATTTGATCAGGTCCTGCGCAACGTCACCGGCAAAATCGACAAACCGAGCCTGCGGAAGAAATACATCAGCAAATAGTTGTCAGGGGGACGGGGTTATTGACAACTTTTTAAGTACAACCGGGACACAAGAGTTGTCAGGGGGACGGGGTTATTGACAACTTTTTAAGTACAACCGGGACACAATACTAAACGTGCCTTATCAGGAAAACAAATATTGACAAGAAGGCAGAACTTACATAAAATGGGTTGGGGGTGTTATAATGCCCAGAACAGCCCGGAAAAAAAGTTCAAGTGGTATTTACCACATTATTATGCGGGGTATAAACCGGCAAAGTATCTTTGAAGATGAAGAAGATAACCGCAAATTTCTTCAAACGCTGAGAGATTTCAAAGAAAAAAGTGGCTATAATATTTATGCCTACTGTTTAATGGTTAACCATATACACTTGTTGATAAAAGAAGGCCTGGAACCTTTAGAACAAGTTATGCGCAGGTTATGCGGCAGTTACGTATATTGGTATAACCGGAAATACGGGAGGATCGGCAACCTTTTTCAAGATCGTTTTAAGAGTGAGCCCATAGAAGACGATACTTACTTTTTAACAGTGCTAAGATATATTCATCAGAACCCAATTCAAGCGGGTCTTCTTAAAAGCATAACCACGATTACATGATTGTTCATGCAGAAAGTTGTCAACAACCCCGTCCCCTTGGCACCTTATCGCCGCTCGATTTAACTTGAGCCGGAAAGCGGTGGTGATCAAACTTCACAGGAGGGCTGTTCATGTCGAGATTGCCTGAATACGTCGGCCCTGTCGCCGTCGGGTTGAAGATGGGAGTAATCCTGCCGGGAATGTCCATCGTTGAAGAGGTGTTTCAGCGGCTGGCCGCATGCCACCGGGACGGCCTCTTGCATGACGGCGACATCATCGCCATTACCGAATCGGTGGTGGCCCGCGCCCAGAACAACTACGTTACCACGGCGGATATCGCCGCGGAAGTGCGCCGGAAGCTGGGCCTCCCCGAACAAGGCCGGGTCGCCGTTGTTTACCCCATCGCCAGCCGCAACCGCTTTTCATTGATCTTGAAGGGGATCGCCGAGGCGGCGAGCGGCGGCGAAGTGCTGGTGCAGCTGTCATTTCCGCACGACGAAGTGGGCAACCAGGTAATCTGCCCCGACTTCGCCAGGGATTTAGATAAGGACCTTATTACCGATACAGATTTGAGCGGCCACGATTTCAAGCACCCGATTACCGGCGTGAATTATTTAAACCTTTACCGGGATGTGATTATGAAAGCCGGGGCAAAGCCCTTTATCTTTCTCTGCAACGACCCCCGGCGGGTGGCGGAGTTTAACCCCCACGGCGTTATCGCCGCCGATATTCATACTCGTGCCTCCACCAAAGCGGCTGTCCGGCAAGTATTTGAAAACTGCGTTACTCTGGATGAACTGTGCAACGAAGGCACGGCTTATTCCGAGTGGGGGCTGCTGGGCAGCAATATGTCGGCGGGAGACAGGCTCAAGCTGGCGCCCCGGGAGGGGCGGCAAATCGTGCTGCAGATGCAGCGGCGCCTGGCGGATGCATTTGGCCTCAAGGTCGAGGTTTTGATCTACGGAGACGGCGCCTACCGCGACCCCAGCAGCGGCATCTACGAGCTGGCCGATCCCCGGCCCGCCTTCGCCGTCACCGACGGCCTCAACTGCTTCAGGGAAGGCTTGAAATTGAAATACCTGGCCGATCACTACTATCATGAACACGGCAAAACCGCCGCCGAAATCGAGGCGATCCTGGCAGAGAGCAAGAAGCGGGCCATGCCCGATGACTGTATCGAAAGGGAAGGAACCACGCCCCGCCGGTTGGAGGATGTCCTGGCCAGCCTGGCCGACCTGGTCAGCGGTTCCGCCGACGCCGGCACCCCGGTGGTTCTGATTAAAGGTTTTTAAACAGCGCCGGCGCGGCTGCCGGTATCCAGGGCCGCCAGAATGGCCAATCAATCATTTCCCGCGGAGTAAGTGCCGGGAGTGTCAAAAAGAGCGTAAGACGGTGTCAGGCACTGATTTTAGACATAAGTGCAACCGGTAGCCATTTAAGCTAAAAGTGTTATGTCTTAAGTCAATGCCTGACACCGTTAAGTCAAAGTCAGTGCCTGACACCCAAAAATCAGCTGCCGCTCCAGGTGCCGTACCTCTCGCGCAGGACCCGGTGCAGGATTTTGCCGGTTGCCGTAAGCGGCATCTCTTCTTCCTTGATGAAGTCGATCGACTTGGGGCGCTTGTAGCCGGCGATTTTGCCCTTGCAGAACTCGATAATTTCTTCCGCCAGGGCGTCGCCGGCCTCGTAGCCCTTGTGCAGGACTACGACGGCCTTGACATTTTCGCCCCACTTTTCATCGGGCACCCCGATCACGGCCACATTTTTCACCGCGGCGTGAGAGCCGACTACATTTTCCACTTCTGAAGGGTAAACATTTTCCCCGCCGGTGATGATCATGTTCTGCTTGCGATCGACCAGGTAATAGTAGCCTTCTTCGTCCCGCCGGGCCATGTCTCCGGCGGTGCACCACTCGCCTTGAAAGACCTGCCTTGTCTTCTGCGGGTCCTTCCAGTATTCTTTAAACGTAATCGGCGAGCGGCTGTAAAGCTCGCCCACTTCCCCTTCGGGGACTTCATTGCCGTTTTCATCCAGCAGCTTGATCCGGTCGCTGCCGAAAATCTCCCGCCCGATCGAACCGAGCTTGGTAAACTGCTCTTCCGGCCGCAGGTAGGTAACCAGGCCGGCTTCCGTTGAACCGTAGGCTTCCCACAGCTCCGCCGATTTGAAATAGTCCATGATCGCCAGCTTCAGATCCTTCCGCGCCGGGGCCGAAGAGATTAAAAGCTGCCTGATGCAGCTCACATCGTATTTCTGCTTAACCTCTTCCGGCAGGCCGAGGATCATGATATAGTGTGTCGGGACCAGCGAGGTAAACGTGATCCGGAAATCGGAGATAGTTTTCAAAAGATCGGCGGGGTCAAAGGCGACCATGTTGTAGACCATTACGGCCGCCGAGACGTATGTATAGGCAAACGAGTAATAAATCGAGTTGACATGGCACATCGGCATCACCAGCATCACTTTGTCCTCCGGCCTGACCCCCATGTTGATATTGCTCAGCATGTACTGGGCGATATAGCTTTCATGGGTCCGCACCACGCCCTTCGGCTTGCCGGTTGTCCCGGAAGTGTACATAATCGTCCAGGGATCGGCGGCGTCAACAATGACATCCGGTTCACCGGCCGGAGCCAGCGCGATAAACTTCTCATAATGGATGTACCCTTCCGGCTCCCTGTCGTCCCCGATGTAGATAAAATTGCCGCGCGGGACGGTCGCCAGCTTGTCGCGGATGCCGTTGACGCCCTCCACGAAAGGGGCTTCCACGATAAAAGCTTTACACTCCGCATGGTTGGCGATATATTCATATTCCAGCGGCGTCAGGCGGAACATAATCGGCACGGCCACCTGCCCCCCCTTGGCGCAAGCGGCATAGATCTCCATCCACTCGACCCTGTTGTAGGCAAGCACGGCGACACGGTCACCGTAACCCACACCCAGGCCCTGCAGCGCGTTGGCGATACGGCATGCCCTGTCGTTCCATTCCTTGAACGTGAAACTTTTGAATTTATCCTGGCACCCGGGCCGGTCAGGATACTTGAGCGCATTGTTTTTGAGCACGGTTCCCACGGTCATCCATTTGCTGGCGGTCGCAGTCATAGTGAATCCTACTCCTGTTTTAAGTATTTTTAAAAGAGATTATAACGGGAAAAATCTTAATCTTACTTATTCTCTATGACCCTGGTTTTACCTTCCGCCCGCGGGAAAAGAAAATAGGGAGTAACCCTTTTATCACTCTTATGGTGCAAAAATACCTCTTTTAGGTGATAGCAAGTTTATCTAATTTTTAATACTATTTTGTTAATCAAGTTTAAGTATTGTTTATAATTTCGTGATTGTAAAAATTCTTAAATGTGCGTTTAGATTACTGCAAGAAATAGAGGAGGAGGAAGAAAAAAAAGATGTCTTTTTTTGAACAGAACTGGGAGACGATGCCGCAGGATCAGCTGCGGGAACTGCAGTTCAAGAAATTTAAGATGCAGGCCCGCCATGTTTATGGGAGCCCCTTTTTCAAGAAACGCTTCGACGAAGCCGGTTTTCATCCGGATGATCTCAGGGCTTGGGAAGACATCAAAAAAGTACCTTTTACATACAAAACCGACCTGCGGGACAATTACCCCACCGGCCTTCTTTCCGGCAAGTGGGACGATGTTGTGCGCATTCACATGACTTCCGGGACTACCGGTGTGCCGACCCCCATGGTTTACACCAAAAACGACCTGGATGTCTGGCGACGGTGTATGGCGCGGAACTTTATCGCCGGTGGGCTGCAAAAGGGCGATGTGGTCCAGCAGGCGCACGGATTGGGGCTTTTTACCGGGGGGTTCGGTTTCCATTACGGGCTGGAACATGTCGGGGCAAAGGTTATCCCCACCGGGGCGGGCGGCAGCGACCGGCAGCTGCGGCTGATGCAGGAATGGGGCACGACTGTTTTTACCGGAACCCCTTCCTACGCCGCCTATATGGCGGAATTTGCCCTCGAAAGAGGGATTGACCCGGTCAAGGATTTGAAGCTGCGGCTGGGCTTTCACGGTGGAGAACCCTGTTCCGACGAGCTCAGGGAGAGGATTGACAACCGGCTCGGCTACCGCGCGCACGGCGGAGGCATGAGGCGCTGCTACGGCCTGACAGAGATGGGAGGACCGATCAGCATGGATTGCGAAGCCGTCACCGGAATCCATATCTGGGCCGACCATTATCTTGTGGAGGTGCTCGATCCGGAAACGCTGGACGACGTGGTCCCGGGAAAACCGGGAGAGCTGGTGATGAGCAACTTAAGCTTTGAGGCAATGCCGATCTTGCGCTACCGCACCGGAGACAAGGTCGTCGTCAGCTTTGATACCTGCGCCTGCGGCCGGACCCACCCGCGGATCACCGGTTTCGTGGGCCGGGTGGACGACATGATCCTGGTCAGCGGCACCAATATTTTCCCGAGCCAGGTTGAATATGTACTTCTCAAGCACCCCGAGCTGAGCGAAAACTGGCGGCTGATCGTGGGAGAGGAAAAAGGCCTGCATACGCTGAAGGCGGAGATCGAACCTGCCGCCGGCGCCCAGATTGACGAACGTTTTGTGGCGAATTTGGAAAAGGAGCTTCACAGCAACCTGGAGAAAAAGTGCGCGGTTGAAATCAAGCCCGTTGGCACCCTCCCCCGGTTTGAAGGAAAAGCGGTTCGTGTTGTCGATCAGCGCAATTAAATAAATTAAAGCGATCTCAGGCACTGGCTTTGACTGCAGCAGGAATACATGCAAATTTGCAGAAACTTGGATCTAAAGTCAAAGACAGTGCCTGATCCCTTTTGGCCAGGAACTCAGGAGGTGGCCCGCAATGTTTTTAAATCATTTTGAATATTATGCTCCCAAGGCGCCCGAAGAGGTGCTGGATCTGATCGGCCGCCTGGGCCGCAAGGCCAAGGTGCTGGCCGGCGGCACAGACCTGCTGATCATGATGAAAGAAAAATTGATCAAGCCGGAATGCCTGGTGGACATCAATAATGTGCCTGAATTCAAAGGCATCTTCTATGAGCCGGGCAAAGGCGCCGTGATCGGCGCGGCCACAAAAATAGCGGCGGTCGAGCACTCCGCCGTGATCCGGGAAAAATATTTTGCCCTGCACCAGGCGGCCGGCGAGCTCGGCTCGGTCCAGGTCAGGTCTATGGCTACGATCGGCGGCAACAGCTGCCACGCCTCGCCGGCGGCGGAGACCCCCACGCCGCTTGTCGCCCTCGGCGCCGTGGTTGTGCTTTGCAGCCTTTCCGGAGAGAGAAATCTTCCGCTGGAGGAGTTCATCCTGGGCAACCGGCAAACAGCCCTGGCCGAAGGCGAAATCCTGGCCCGGTTTATCCTGCCGGAACCGCCCCCCAAATCCGCCAGCCGTTACTGGTATATCGGCCTGCGGGAGGCGATGGAGATCGATGCCGTGAATATGGCCGTCAACATGGTTCTGGAGGAAGACGGCCGGACGGTCAAAGCGCTTAAGCTGGTCATGGGTTCCGTGGCCCCGCGGCCGCTGGTGTCGGCCGCAGTCCCGGCGCTCCTGGTGGGGCGGGAGTTCAGCGGCGCCCTGGCGCA
>JAGUZX010000083.1 GCA_020060545.1 Desulfovibrio sp.
CCGAAGACGATCTCAGGCGCAGCGTCCACGCGGCGATCAAGAAAGTAACCCTCGATATCCAGGAACGGTTTAACTTCAACACCGCCATCAGCGCGATCATGGAGCTGGTCAACGCGATCTACGCCTACCGCCAGGAAAAAGGACCGGGGCAA
Source organism: Desulfovibrio sp. (assembly GCA_020060545.1). Classification (GTDB taxonomy): domain Bacteria; phylum Bacillota; class Dethiobacteria; order DTU022; family DTU022; genus JAGUZX01. The sequence goes on from JAGUZX010000083.1 coordinate 153, forward strand.
GAGCACCGGGGAGCCTTGCGCGAGGCGCTGGCGGCGCTGATCCTGCTCCTGGCGCCCTTTGCCCCTCACCTTGCCGAGGAAGCCTGGCGGGCCCTGGGCGGCCGGGACAGCGTGCACCTCCAGCCCTGGCCCGGCTTTGACGCCGCCGCGCTGCAGGTCGAGCAGGTCGAAGTGGCGGTCCAGGTCAACGGCAAAGTGCGCGGCCGGATCACCGTCCCCGCGGGCTGCTCCGAAGCGGAAATGCTCGAGGCCGCCCGCCTCAACAACCGCATCGAAGAACTCGTCCGGGGCAAAGAGATCCTGCGCGCCGTCGCCGTCCCGGGCAAGCTCGTCAACATCGTCGTCAAATAGATCAGGGGGACGGTTCTCTTGATCTAAATAGATCAGGGGGACGGTTCTCTTGATCTATTTAATATTTAACGGTTGCTCCCGGAAGCGGCTTTGGGATAATCATAGATCAAGGGGACGGTTCTCATGATCTATTTAAACGGCCCCGGCCCCCTGCAGGTGGAGGGGCTGCACGGGCTGCTCCTGGAAGCGGCGCGGGATCATAACGTGCTTCCCCTCACCGGGCGGTGCAACCTTTCCTGCTGCTTTTGCAGCCACGGCCAAAACCCGCCGGGGACAAGGGCGTTCGACTTCCCGCCTCTCGAATTGGAGCTGCTCCGTGAGCTGGCGCCCTACCTGGACCCGGGCCAAAAAATCATCATCGGCGAATCGGCCACCCGCCTGCGTGAAGGGGAGCCGCTGACCCATCCCCACTTTTTCACTATCCTCGAGCTGCTGCGGCGCCGCTTTCCCGCCACCCCGATCCAGGTTACCACCAACGCCGCCCTGCTGAACCGGGAAAATATCGGCCGGCTGGCTTCCCTGGCCCCGCTGGAGGTGGTGCTCTCCCTGAACAGCGCCACCGCCCGGGGGCGCCGCCTGTTGATGGGGGATCGCCGCCCAAGGCCTGCCCTCGGGGCGGCGGAACTACTGGCCCGCGCCGGGGTTCCCCTGCATGGCAGCGTTGTCGCGCTGCCTCACCTGGCCGGGTGGGATGACCTCCGGCAGACCCTGCGCTTCCTGGACGAAGCGGGGGCGAGGACGATCCGCTTGCTGCTGCCGGGATACACCCGCTGCAGCCGCCCGGCGCTCGTCCCCCCGCCGGGCACCCGGGAGCTCTGCTACCGCCTGGCGGAGGAGCTTAAAGGGGTTTTGAGGGCGCCGCTGCTGGCCGAGCCTCCCCTGATCGAAAACCTTGACCCGGTGGTCGAGGGGGTGATGGAGGGCACCTCGGCCCGGCGGGCGGGCGTTTGCGCCGGTGACCTGATCCTGGCCGTTGACGGGCGGCAGCCGGGGAGCCGCGTGGACGCTTTTGAACTGTCCCGCCGGAAAGCCAACCCCCGCCTCTCCCTGCAGAGAGACGGCCGGCGGGTTGAAACCGTCCTGGCCAAGCAAAAGGGGGAGCCGCCCGGGTTCGCCGTCTCTTATGACCTGGACCCGGCCCAGGTTGAACGGGTCAGGAGCGCGCTCCGTCCCGGCGGCGAGACCCTGATGCTGGTTTCCCGTGCCGCCCTGGCCCGCTGGCAGGCGGCCGCAAGCCGCTTCGGGCTGTCAAGCCTGCGCCTGCAGCCGGTGGAGAACCTTTATTTCGGCGGCTCGATCAACTGTGCGGGGCTGCTCACCGCCGGTGATTTTAAAGCCGTGCTGGCGCAAAAGCAGGCCGCTCCGGCCCCGGCGCGGGTGCTGCTGCCCGCCGTCGCCTTTGACCGGGACGGCGGGGACATGGCTGGCGGGAGCTTCCGCGAGCTGGCAGAGATTGGGATCCCCCTGCTCCTGGTCCGCTAGCGCCAACCTCGGGCAGGCGCGAGGCTGCGCCTCCCGCGCCGCCAATGCCGGACGGCTGTAAAAAGCTGCCGTCATAAATCCGGCTTCCCGCACATACCATATACAGTCTATTTTAAAAGGAAGGAGGGAAATGATGATGACCGCCGCAGAGAAAAAACAGGCCGAAGCCGCCCTGAAGAACATCGACGGTGCGGATGCCGACAGCGTGCGCATTTCCCCCGATGTGATCGGGATCATCGCCGGCATCGCCATCGGCGAAGTCAAGGGCATCGCCGGCATGAGCGGGGGTATTGTCGGCGGGATCGCCGAAAAACTGGGCCGCAAAGATATCGCCAAGGGGATTAAGGTTCACCTGGACGAGGACAAGGTCAGGATTGACCTGAATGTAATCGTTGATTACGGGGCCCGCATCATGGATGCCGCCACTGCGCTGAAACAGGAAGTACGCAGCACCGTCGAAAAAATTACCGGCTTGCAAGTCGTTTCCGTCAACATTAATGTCCAGGGGATCCACATCCCCCGGGAAGGCGAAGAAAAAGCGGAAAAAGAGGGCGACCAGTGAAAGGACTGAGGACGGAGGGGCCGGGCGCATATATTCAGGGAAAGCTGTTGCCTTGAGCCGTGCGCCGCCCGCCCCGGGAAAAATTTTTTGCCGATCAGGCAGGAAAAAGGTGGGAACAGGGCGAATATTACCATTAAAGTAAGATTACGGGGTGATCGTCGTGGGTGGCGGCTTCAGCACGCGGGAGAAGGTTATTCTCGGGCTGCTGGCAGCCCTGCTTGTAGCGGGGGCGTTCTGGCGCATCCTCCAGCCGCCCGTCTCCCCGGGCATGGTCCGGGTTGATCAACAGCAGGCCGAGGCCTCCCGTCCGGAAACCGGGCCCGCGTTGATCACCGTGCACCTGGTCGGAGCGGTCCAGGCGCCGGGGATTTACAAACTTCCCGCCGGGTCGCGGGTGTACGAAGTTATCGCCATGGCCGGCGGCGCCGCGCCCGATGCGGACATGGATCGGATCAACCTCGCCCGCCCCCTTTACGACGGCGAGCAGGTTGTCGTTTACCGGGTGGGCGAGCCTCCGGCGCCGGGATCAACCAAGATCAACATCAACCGGGCCACCGCCGAAGAGCTCGCCGCCCTGCCCAACATCGGCCCGGTGCGGGCCCAGCGCATCGTCGAGCACCGCGAAAAAAACGGCCCCTTTGCCGACATCACCGAAATCATGGACGTAAGCGGCATCGGCGAAGGCATCTTCAAAGCAATCGAAGACCTCATTACAATCTATTAAGTTAAGGGGTCAGACCTTGAATCGTGAATTAATGAGCCGCATTATGGTCAGACCTTGAAATGTGAACGACGCGCAAGGCTAAACGTGCCCGGCGTACGTCTAGCTGCAGACACGCGCAGATGAGCAGCCGGTTAAATTCTCAATTCAAGGTCTGACCCCTTGAATTGAACTTGAACTTGTTATTCCAGCTTCCAGGATTGCAGGTATGCGCGCTGCTCCCTGCTAAGGCTGTCAATGGCGATGCCGAGGGCTTCCAGCTTTAAGAAGGCTACCTGCCGGTCCAGCTCCACCGGCAGGGGCACAACCTGCCGCGGCAGCTCCTGCGCCTGCCGCCTGAGGTAATCCATGGCCATGAATTGGATGGCGAAGGAGAGGTCCATGATCTCCGCCGGGTGGCCGTCCCCGGCGGCCAGGTTGACCAGCCTCCCCTCGGCGAGCAGGTAGACCCGCCGGCCGTCCTGGAAGCGGTACTCGTCGATATTGGCGCGCGGCCGGCCGGTATGTGCGGCCAGCCTCAGCAAAGCCTTCTTGTCAATCTCGATATCAAAATGGCCGGCGTTGGCCAGAAGCGCCCCGTCTTTCATCAGCGGAAAGTGCGCTTCATTAATGATGTCCCGGCAGCCGGTCACCGTGACGAAGATGTCGCCCAGGGCGGCCGCTTCCCGCATCGTCATCACCCGGTAGCCTTCCACGGCGGCTTCCAGCGCGCGCACCGGGTCGATTTCGGTGACGATCACCTGCGCGCCCAACCCCGCCGCGCGCATGGCCACGCCGCGGCCGCACCACCCGAAACCGGCCACCACCACCGTCTTCCCCGCCACCAGCAAATTGGTGGTGCGCATGATCCCGTCCCAGGCCGACTGCCCCGTGCCGTAACGGTTGTCGAACAGGTACTTGCAATAGGCGTCATTGACGGCGATCACCGGGAAAGCCAGGACCCCCTCCCCGGCCATGGCCCGGAGCCGCTGCAGCCCGGTCGTAGTCTCCTCGGCGGCGCCGCGCACCCCCGGCAGCAGGTCGGTCCGTTCCCGGTGCAGCATCGTGATCAGGTCGGCGCCGTCGTCGATGATTAACTGCGGCCCCGTCCCGACCGTGCAGCGGATATGGTCGTCGTACTCCTCCGGCGTGGCGCCGTGCCAGGCAAACACGGTGATCCCTTCTTCCACCAGGGCGGCGGCGACGGCGTCCTGGGTGGAGAGGGGGTTGCTGCCGGTGACGGTGACCTCGGCCCCGCACTGCCGGAAGACCCGGGCCATGTAGGCGGTTTTCGCTTCCAGGTGAATGCAGACGGCCATCTTTAGCCCCGCGAAGGGGCGCCCGGCGGCGTGCTTTTCCGCCAGCCCGCGCAAAACGGGCATATGCCGGCTGACCCAATCGATCCGTTTTTTTCCTTCCGGGGCCAGCTCGGGGTGGTGTATTTTACTCATGCATGATCTGCTCCTCTCTTTTTACAGTGCCGCTTTGTATTAATACTTCTGAACCGCCCCGCAAAATCCTGCTCTTTCCACCGGGGTTGTTTCCCGGGCGGTATTTTGAGCACCGCCGCCGCAGCAAGATATGGTAAAATGGTGTTGCCGGAGAAAGAAAGAAGGGCCGTGCATATCAAAAAGGAAAAAGCATTTTGCTGTGGATTAATAAAACATAAACGGCATCCCCGGACGCGTGCCGTTTGCTTGATAGTCCCGGGTAAAGGAGGAGTTCCCCTGCAGAAGAAATGGCTGTTTATTCTGCTGTCATGGCTGGAAAGAGACAGGTTCGTTGCGTACTTTGGGGACGCGGGCGGTCACGATCGACGGCAGGCTGGACTTGCTGCCGGAACCGCTGCGGGTCAATAACGGTCAAGTATATCTCCCGCTTGAATTTGTGGCCCGCCGCCTTGATTTTAACGTAAAAGACGAAAATGGCAGCATCAGGCTTATTCGGACCGGTCGCTAGCAAAACCCGCTCAGTTGTTGTTAAAGCGGGGCCTGTGCTAAGGACCGATTACTGGGGGACGGTGTTTTAATTAGAAATTGGTGGTAGAATGAAGATATCCGTAAAGCGGCGCCATTTCTTAACGGGGTGGATGAGTTGATTTTATGAGGGCCTACGACATCATTTTAAAAAAGCGGAACAGGTCGGCGCTGTCCCGGGAAGAGATCGACTACCTGGTCTCCGGTTACGTCTCCGGGGCCGTTCCCGATTACCAGATGGCCGCCTTTGCCATGGCCGTCTACTTCCAGGGGATGACCCGCGCCGAAACCCTTGATTTGACCCTGGCCATGGTGGCCTCCGGGGATACCGTTTCCCTGGCGGAGATCCCCGGCATCAAGGTCGACAAGCACAGCACGGGCGGTGTCGGAGACACCACCACCCTCGTCCTGGCCCCCCTGGTCGCCGCCGCCGGCGCCCCGGTGGCCAAGATGTCCGGCCGCGGTCTCGGCCACACCGGCGGCACCCTGGACAAGCTCGAAGCGATCCCCGGTTTTACCGCCGCCCTCTCCGCCGCGGCGATGATCCGGGCGGTGCGCGAAGTAGGCGTGGCCGTGGTAGGCCAGACCGCTAACCTGGTCCCCGCCGACAAAATGCTCTACGCCCTGCGCGATGTCACCGCCACCGTGGACAGCCTCCCGCTGATCGCCGCCAGCATCATGAGCAAGAAGCTGGCGGCGGGCGCCGACGCCCTGGTGCTGGATGTCAAAACCGGCGACGGCGCCTTTTTGAAAGACCTGGAGGCGGCCGCCGCCCTGGCCGGGGCGATGGTGGAGATCGGCCTCGGCGCGGGGCGCGAGACCGTGGCCCTGATCACGAACATGGATCAGCCCCTTGGACGGGCCGTCGGCAACGCCCTCGAAGTCGAAGAGGCGATCCTGACCCTGCAGGGCCGCGGGCCCGCCGACCTCGAGGCGCTGTGCCTGCTGCTGGGCGGGGAGATGCTGCACCTGGCCGGCATTGCGGCAAGTCCCGCCGCCGGCCAAGAAAAGCTGCGCGGGATCATCGCCGGCGGGGAGGGCTTGGCCAAATTCCGGGAGCTAATCCGCTCCCAGCAGGGCGACGCGCGCGTTGCCGAAGATTTTTCGCTGCTGCCCCGGGCCCGCACGCGGGTGCCGGTAAAATCCCCCACCGACGGCTATGTCCGCCGGATTAAGGCGGAAGCGGTCGGCCGGGGGGCGATGCTGCTGGGCGCGGGGCGGGAAACGAAGGATGCGGCAATCGACCCGGCGGCGGGGATCATCCTGCTCAAAAAAATCGGCGACCCGGTTTCCGCGGGGGAGCCGCTGGCCGAGCTCCACACCGGCCACGGCCCGCTTTCCCCGCCGGTCGAAGCGGCGCGCCGCCTCGTTTTGGACGCCTTCGAGTGCGGGGCGGAACCGGTCCCGCAACCCCCGCTTCTCCTCGGCCGCGTGGACCGGTCCGGCTGCTTCAGGCGCATCAATAACGGGTAAACGAATAAAGGCACATAAAGGAATAGAGGAATAAAGGAGAAAAGGCATAAAGGAGCAGAGGAATAAAAATTAAAGGAGATAAGGAGTAAAGGAGATAAGGAGTAAAGGAGATAAGGAGTAAAGGAGATAAGGGGTAAAGGAGAGCGGCCATGACTGAAAGTATCGCCCGTTATATCGATCATACCCTCTTGAAACCGGAGGCGACCCGGGCGGAGATCGTCAAACTTTGTGCCGAGGCGAAAAAGTACCGTTTCGCTGCCGTCTGCGTCAACCCGGTTTTTGTAAAAACGGCCCGGGAACAGCTGGCGGACAGCGGCGTCAAGGTCTGCACCGTGATCGGCTTCCCCCTCGGCGCGACCACCACCGCGGTAAAGGTGTTTGAGGCGGCGGAGGCCGCCGACAACGGGGCGGACGAACTGGACATGGTGATCAATATCGGCGCGCTCAAAGGCGGCGACGAGGCCTATGTGGCGGACGAGATCGCCGCGGTGGTCGAAGCCGCCCGCGGCCGGATCGTCAAGGTAATCCTGGAGACGGGGCTCCTCTCGGACCGGGAGAAGGCGCTGGCCTGCCGCCTGGCCGCCAAGGCGGGCGCCCATTTCGTCAAGACCTCCACCGGCTTCGGCCCGGGCGGCGCGACCATCGCCGATGTCCGCCTGATGCGGGAATCGGCCGGCCCCCGGCTGGCGGTTAAGGCCTCGGGAGGCGTGCGTTCCCGCGAGGCCGCCCTCGAGATGATCGGCGCCGGCGCCTCCCGCATCGGGACCAGCTCCGGCATCGCCATCATCGAATCGGGACTCGGGGGACACAAAACTTAGATTACAATAAATTAAAGGGGCGAGGCACGCCTCGCCCGTTACCCTTCCCGGCACCTCCGGCGCGGGCGGCATGCGTCGCCCATACATAAGAGTGGGACTCTGAAGGGTGATGAATTATTTGCGGATAGCATGTGACCCCCGGTTTCCTCCGGTTGGCCCATCTTTTTTTTATCTGGGGCAGGAAATTCCCTCCCTGATCGAAAACTTATCTATAGACCCTGTGCCTCCGCTTTTGATAAGGTCTGCGGCGGGATGCGGCGGCAATAAGAAGAAAATACTGGCCGGTGCCAGTAACTTTCCGGGTAGCGGGAGGTGTCGCGCTTGGACGGGACAAGCGGCAAAGTAGAGCTTGTGGTGGACGGGATGACCGGTGTCGGGAAAACCTCCCTGGTGCAGCTGCTGGCCGGGGACCTCGGCCTGACCCCGTTTGACGAACTCTTCCGGGACCGTTTTGATATCCTGCGCAAATTCTACCATGACCGGAGCAAATGGGCTTTCCCGATGCAGGTCATGTTTCTGAACAATCGCTTCAGCCAGTATCGAAGCGCCGGCCATCTGGCCGGGGTGATCATGGATCGCTCCATCTTTTCCGACCCGATCTTTGCCCGGATGTACCGCGAGGAAGGATACATGACCGAGGAAGAGCACGGGATTTATCATCAGCTGCTCGAGAACTTCCTGGCCGAGATCAGCCCGCCGGTGCTGATGGTCTACCTGCGGGTTTCCTGCGAGGAAGCGCTGCGCCGGATCCGGCTGCGCGGGCGGGACGACGAACTAGCGGTGGAACCGGCATACTGGCGCAAGTTGTGGGAAATTTACGAGCAGCATTACCGTACATACCGGGCGGGCCCCCTGCTGGCCTTCGATGTCAGCAAAATGGATTTCGTCAACCGGAAAGAGGATTACCATACCCTGCTGAACAAAATCCGCGGCGCCCTGGATGCGGCCAGGCGGGAGCAAACCGCCTGAGTTTAACGAAAGAGGGGTTAGGTTGAAGCGCTGTTTGGCGGTTATCTGGTCTATGACCGTGCTGTTATTATTTGCTACCCCGGGTTGTAAGCATGAACAACCTGTAAATAGCACCGCCGGCGCCAGGTTAGATCTTTTTTTAGGTTTTCATCACACTTTCTAAGGGGGGCTGTTTAGCCCTAAGTTAATTATGCTTTCCCCCGCATTGTTTGTTACTTGAGGAGGGATTAACGTGCGCCGCCGCGTGATTTCAATTATTGCCGCCGCCGTGGTTTTGCTGGCCCTGGTCCTGGCCGGGACCAATTTCTACCTGGACCTGCTCTGGTTCCAGGAGCTGCGGGCGGGCAGCGTTTTCTGGACGCAGTACCTGGCCCGCTGGGGGCTTCGCCTCGCCGCCTGGGTGCTGCTGTTTGCCTTCTTGTTTGTGAACCTGCTCTTTACCCGCCGTTACATCTTAAGTTTCCCCAACCTGGCCCTGCGGCAGCAGTTGATGGCCGGCGGCTACATGCGTTTTTTGACGCCCCGCCGGCTGGCGGTTTTCTTCCTCTTTTTAGCCGGAGTTATTTCATTCCTCTTTTCCGGGTATGCCGCCGGCCACTGGATCGACCTGCTCCGCTACTTTAACGCCGTCCCCTTTAACCTGCCCGACCCGATCTTCGGGCTGGATGTTTCCTTTTATGTCTTCGGCCTCCCCTTCTACCGATTTGTATACGGTTTCCTGATGCTGGCCGTGGTTACGGCCCTGATTGCGGCCGGGACAATTTACGTGCTGCTCAATGTCCCGGCCGCGGGCGAGCGGCGCTGGCTGCTCTCTTCAACCGGCGGCCTGGCGCACATTTCGCTCTTGCTGGCCGCCCTGTTCGGCCTTAAGGCCTGGGATTACAGGCTCCGGCAGCTGGAGCTGGTGCTCTCGCCCCGCGGCAAAGTCTTCGGGGCGGGTTACACCGATGTCAACGCCACCCTGGTCGTGCTGGGGATCCTGGCCGCCCTGGCCGGGTTGATCGCCCTGCTTTTCCTGGTTAATTCGGTCTGGCGGCGCCCCCGCCTCCTGTTTTACGGGCCCGCCCTGATAATTGCCGTCTCCCTGCTTGGCGGGACGCTTTATCCCGCGGTGGTCCAGAAATTTTGGGTTGAACCGAGCGAATTTGCCTATGAAAAAGAGTACCTGGCCCATAACATCGCCTTTACCCGCCACGCTTTCGGCCTGGATCAGATCAACCGGCGGCAGTATCCCGTGGAAAATGTACTTACCTGGACAGACCTGGCGGAAAACCCCGGGACTTTGAACAACGTCAGGCTGTGGGATTACCGCCCTTACTCCCGCACCATTAACCAGCTCCAGGCGATCCGGCTCTATTACCGTTTTGCCGACGTCGATATCGACCGCTACACCGTGGGCGGGAGCTACCGCCAGGTGATGCTGGCCGCGCGCGAGATGGACAAAACCCGGCTGGCTGCCCAGGCCCAAACCTGGGTCAATATGCACCTGCAGTACACCCACGGCTATGGGGTTGCCGCCAGCCCGGTCAACGAGGTTTCCCCGGAAGGGCTGCCGCGTTTCTTCGTGCGTGATATCCCCGCCGTCTCCGCCGCCGGCCTGGAATTGGCGGAACCGTCCATCTACTTCGGCGAACTGACCACCGACTACGTCATCGTCAACACCAGGACCCCGGAGTTTCACTACGCCACCGAGGGCGAGGAAAACATCTTCACCACCTACCAGGGGGAAGGCGGCATTCCGCTGCGCTCCTTCTGGCGCCGGCTGCTTTTTGCCCTCAAATTCGGCGACTACCGGATCCTGATTTCGGGCGAACTGACGAGCGAGAGCCGGCTCATGTTCGACCGCCAGATCCGCAGCCGTGTCGCCAAGATCGCCCCTTTCCTGCAGTATGACCGGGATCCTTATATTGTGATCAGCGAGGGGCGCCTCTTCTGGATTCTGGACGCCTACACGGTGACCGGCCGCTATCCTTATTCCACCCAGTATGCCACCCCTTTCGGCACGCTGAATTATCTCCGCAACTCGGTCAAGGTAGTGGTGGACGCTTTTCACGGCAGCGTCGATTTCTACCTGGTCGATCCGGATGATCCCCTGGCTGCGACCTGGGACGCGGTTTTCCCCGGCCTTTTCAAACCGCTCGCGGAGATGCCTCCCGGCTTGAATGCGCACCTGCGTTACCCGGTCGACCTATTCAGCATCCAATCTGTCGTCCTCACCCTTTACCACACCACCGATCCCAACGTGATCTATTCGCGGGAGGATCTGTGGGCCATCCCCAATGAAAAATACGAGAAAGAGGATGTGCGGATGGAGCCTTACTATACCATCCTGCAGCTGCCCGGTTACGCGGAGCCGGAATTCGTCTTGATCTTACCTTTTAACCCGTCCACCCGCCCCAACATGATCGCCTGGATGGTGGCGCGCTGTGACCAGCCGCACTACGGCCGGGTCGAGCTCTTTCTCTTCCCCAGGGGGGAAACCGTCTACGGGCCGATGCAAATTGAAAACAGGATTGACGCGAACAGCGAGATTTCACAGCAGCTGACCCTCTGGGACCAGGCCGGTTCGAAGGTAATCCGCGGCAACCTGCTGGTATTGCCGGTAAATAACGCCCTGCTTTACATCGAGCCCGTCTTCCTCGAGGCGGAACGCGGCGGGCTGCCCGAACTGGTCCGGGTGATTGTCGTCTTCCAGGACAGCGTGGTTATGGAGCGGACCCTGGAGCAGGCCCTGGTACGCCTGTTCGGGGAGCGGGGGCAGCCCCCCGGTGACCCGGCTGAAACGCCCGATCCGTCCGAACCCGGAGCGCCGCCGGACCCGGCAACCGACCCGGATCTCGCCTCTTTAATCAGGCGGGCGCAGCAGGCCTTCGAGCAGGCCCAGCAGCTCCAGCGCCAGGGCGACTGGGCCGGCTACGGCGAGAAAATAAAAGAGCTGGCGCAGCTCCTCGCCGAAATGGCCCGCCGGGTCGCTGATTAGAAGTTGGAGGTTGGAAGTAGGAAGTTGGAAAGACGGTAAAAAGATTGATTCTTTCCTGAACGATTTGCAGGAGGTTCAATTATATTTCCGCTTCTAAAATGTACAAGGGGTGCAACGTGCCGCGCCGCTATTTGCCCGAAAATCCTGTTGGGGGCGGCGCATGCTTCGCCCGCGAGACTCTTGTAGAAGGAGATTACCATGGATTACCCGTTAGCCGAAATCTATACCGACGGCGCCTGCTCCGGGAACCCCGGCCCGGGCGGCTGGGCGGCGCTGATCATCCGGGACGGCGCCATCGAAGAGCTCTCCGGCGGCGAAGGGCGCACCACCAACCAGCGCATGGAACTGCGGGCCGCGGCGGAGGCGCTTAAAGCCCTGGCGGTCCCGTCCCGGGTCAGGCTTTACAGCGACAGCGCCTACCTGGTCAACTGTTTCCGCCAGGGCTGGATGGAGCGCTGGCTGAAAAACGGCTGGCTCACGGCGGCGGGGAAGCCGGTCGAAAACAGGGACCTGTGGCAGGAAATCCAGGCCCAGGCGCTCCGGCACCGCGTCGAATGGCATAAAGTCAAAGGGCACGGCGATAACAAACACAACGAGCGCTGCGACCGGCTTGCCCGCCGCGCCATCATATATCAAGGGGACGGTTCCGCTGATATATATCAAGGGGACGGTTCCGCTGATATATCCGGCAAAGGGCGGCAGAGCGATTCCGCAAAAGGAGCGGGCGGTAATACGCGACTGAAGGAAAATATATCAAGAGAACCGTCCCCTTGATATATTTTGGGAGGTGTTGTCCAATTGGGGTTTAGGCTGGGTATACTGACCGGCGGCGGCGACTGCCCGGGGTTGAACGCGGTAATCAGGGCGGTGGCCAAGGGGGCGTTTTACCGCTACGGCTTCGAAGTCGTCGGGTTTAACAACGGTTTCAAGGGCTTGGTGGAAAACGAGGCCTGGTTGATCGGCGAGGCGGCCGTGTCGGGGATCCTGCACCGGGGCGGGACGATCCTGGGGACTTCGAACCGGGACAACCCGTTCCAGTTCCAGGTCACCGGGGCGGACGGCCGGGTAAGCTATGAAGACCGTTCAGCCCGGGCCGCCGCCCACCTGGAAGAGTGGGCCATTGACGCCCTGATCGTGGTCGGCGGCGACGGCAGCCTGGCCCTGGCGCACCGTTTCAGCCAGATGGGCGTCCCCATTATCGGCATCCCCAAGACTATCGACAACGACTTGCCGGCCACCGACGTGACCTTCGGTTTTGACACCGCGGTTACCACCGCCACCGAGGCTATCGACAAGATCCATACCACCGCCGAATCACACCACCGCGTGATGGTGGTGGAGGTGATGGGCCGCAACGCCGGCTGGATCGCGCTGCAGGCCGGCATGGCCGGAGGCGGCGACATTATCCTGATCCCGGAGATCCCCTTCAGCTACGATGTAATCATCGAAAAGGTCATGGAGCGCCGCGCCCGCGGTAAAAAGTTCAGCATCGTCGTCGCCGCCGAGGGCGCTTTCCCTGCCGGCGGCGAACCGGTCTACCAGTCCGGTTCCGGCCCCGGCCCCGGCCATAGCCATGGCCCCGTTTTCGGCCCCGGTGCCAGGCGGCTGGGAGGGATCGGCCAGGTTGTGGCCGCAGAAATCGAAACGCGCACGGGGATTGAGGGCCGGGCCACGGTCCTGGGCCACCTCCAACGCGGCGGCACGCCCACCTCATTTGACCGTGTCCTCGGCACCCGTTTCGGCGTCAAGGCGCTGGAGCTGGCCCACTGCCGCCGCTTCAACGAGATGGTCTGCCTCCAGGGCGGGGTTATCACCGCGGTCCCTTTAAGCGAGGCGGTCTCGCAAGTCAAGCGGGTCGACCCGGGCTGCGAGCAGGTCCGCGCCGCCGCGGCTGTCGGTACCTCCTTCGGCCAAGCGGGGGCGGGCGCCGCGGGCTAGTTTAGCTTTACACCCTCCCTGATATGGATATAGATGGATATTAATGGCAAAAGTTAAAGGGTCAGACCCTTTAACTTATCAATTCTTATCAATTCAAAACGCTCCTGCTGATCAATATAATTATCCCTTAACTTACACATGCTAAACCTGTACCAAATGCCTTAAACAAAAGAGGGGTGGCGCAGGTGAAGAAAACAGGCAACGCCGTTGTGGCCCAGTCCGGCGGCCCCACCGCCGTGATCAACAACAGCGTTTGCGGCGTCGTCCGCGAATGGCTGGCAAGCGGCTCCGGCGGCATTTTATACGGCGCCCTTTTCGGGATCAGGGGCGTATTGGAGGACAACCTGTTCGATCTGTCGAAGCAGCCCGATGCCGTCATCGAAGGCCTTTGCTACACTCCCGGCGCCGGCCTCGGGTCAAGCCGCTACAAGCTCAAAAAAGAAGAGGATTTCGCCCGCCTGATCGAAGCGTTCCGCAAACGTGAGATCCGCCATTTCTTTTACATCGGCGGGAACGATTCGATGGATACGGCGGATAAAATCAACACCATCGCCCGGAAAAACAACTATGAGCTGAGGGTGATCGGCATCCCCAAGACAATCGACAACGACCTGCCCTGCACCGACCATACCCCCGGCTACGGCAGCGCCGCCAAATACCTGGCCACCACGGTCCTCGAAACCGGCCTTGATTTAAAAGGCTTGGTTACCAACAACCGGATTGTGATCCTCGAGGCGATGGGCCGGAACTCCGGTTGGCTGGCCGCCTCCGCCGCCCTGGCCAAGCGCGCGGATTATGACGCCCCCCACCTGATTTATCTGCCGGAGCTGCCGTTCAGCACCGCCAAATTCATCAGCGACGTGGCGGAAGTATACCGTGAAAACCGCTTTGTCTATATCGTCGCGGCGGAAGGAATCAGGAGCGGCGCCGGGGAATACATCTGCGCGGATGAATGCCGGGATGCTTTCGGGCACAGGCGGCTGGGGGGGCTGGCGGAAACGCTGAAGGCGCTGCTCGAGGCGGAAATCGGCGTGGCCGTGCGGACGAACGTCCTCGGCACCATGCAGCGCGTGGCGATGCATTGCGCCTCGCTTACCGATGCGCGGGAAGCGTGCATGGTCGGCGCCGAGGCGGTGAAGCTGGCGGCGAAGGATGTCACGGGCCGGATGGTGACCCTGGTGCGGGAGGGTGAAGGCGGCGATTACCGCTGCGGCGCCGGCTCCGTTGAGCTCGTTAAGGTGGCCAACGTGGAGAAGACGGTCCCCCTGGAATGGATCGCCGAAACCGGCAACTATGTCAGCGATCAATTTGTCCGCTACGCCAGGCCGCTGATCATGGGTGAGGTCACTATCCCGGCCCGGGACGGCCTCCCCGCTTATGTAAGCCTCGAAGGATTTGATATCCCCGCTCTGCGAAGGAGATTGGACGGTTATGCCGCTGGTGTCGCGCCATGAAGTTTTGACAAAAGCCGGCCGGGACAAGGGCGAGCCCAAGCTTGACTTCGCGCGGCTGCAGAAAACCAACGCCCTGACTTCATGCCCTCTCGTCCTGCACGGGCCGTCCCTCTGCTTCCTCTAAGATCTTCATCAAAAAAACAACATTCGTTCATCGGATCTTCATAATTGCCCGCTATGATTACGGTAGCACAACGAAGGAGGCAGTCGGCCGTGTCAAAAAAGACCGCAGTGTTACTGGCCGCCGGAATACTGGCAGTGTTATTGATCGCCTCGGCGGGCCTGGCAGGGGCTCAAACAGGGGATGATTCACTGGAAAGCCTTTACCGGCAAATCTATGAACTGCGCCGCCAGGTAGTTGAAAAACGGGTCGAATCCGGAAGCCTTACCCCCGAACAGGGGAACCAGATCCTGCAGCGCATGGCAGAGCGCCGGCAGGACTGCGCCGAAAGGCTGGAAGCGGGGCTCTGCGAACCCGGAGCGGGAGCAGGCTCCTGCGGCGGCGGATGCGGAATGCGGGCCGGGCAAAACGGTTCAAACGGGCCAAATGGATTCCGCGGGTGCTGCGGGAAGTAGCCCGGCCGAAGGCAGGTAAGTTTGAGCATTGCTCTTTTTCACCTCTTTGCAGTTAAATCAACCCCCCATTTAAAGGCCGGATTAAGGGAGACGGCCTTTTTTTTTCGCCTGCCTTGGCTTACAATAGGATCAAAGGGGGTGTATCCGCCCGTGCAGACGATCCTTGTCGTAGACGACGAGAAAAATATTGTCCGGGTGCTCAAGGCTTACCTGGAACGGGAGGGCTACGGTGTCTTGACCGCCTACGACGGGGAAGAGGCGCTCCGCCTGGCCCGCCTGGAGGCCCCGGACCTGGTTATCCTCGACCTGATGCTGCCCGCCCTCAGCGGCGAAGAGGTCTGCCGCAGTTTGCGCCGGGACGGTTCCCGCGTCCCGGTGATCATACTCACGGCCAAGTCCAGGCTGGACGAAAAACTTTACGGCCTGGCGATCGGGGCTGACGACTACATCGTCAAGCCCTTCAGCCCCCAGGAGGTGGTGGCCCGGGTGAAATCGGTGCTGCGCCGGAGCGCCGCCGGCCAGGGGCTGCCGGCGGAGATTTTCAGCCTGGCGGGCGGGGCGCTGGAGATCGACACCCTCGCCCACAGCGTCTCCCTGCGCGGGCAGGCGCTGGAGCTGACCCCGACGGAGTTCAAACTGCTCGCCTTCCTGGGGCGCCACCCGGGGCGCGTTTTTACCCGGGGCCAGCTCAGCGAAACAGCCTTCGGTTACAGCGGCAGCGGCTATGACCGGACCATCGATGTCCATATCAAGAACCTGCGGCGCAAGCTGGAAAAAACCGGGGCGCCCGATTTAATCAAAACCGTATACGGGGTGGGCTATAAACTTGAAGACGCATAACCGCAGCTTCCCGCGCCTGTGGCCGATGCGCCGCCGGGAAACCGCCGCCGCCGACAACCGGACCGGCCGCCGCCGCAGCAGCCGCCGCAGGCCCCCGCGCCTGTGGTTGAAACTGGTCTTCTTTTTTCTGCTCCTGGCGGCCACCGCTTTTATCCTCCTGCAGGTCATTTTCAACCTGGCCATGGACCGCCATTTTGAGGCCTACACCGCGGAAAGGGAGCACTGCTTAAACGAGCAAATCCTGTATTCAATTTCCGAATATTATCTCACCACCGGCAGCTGGTCCAATTTTATCACCGGGTTAAGGTATATCGCCTTGAGCACCAACACCCGCCTGGCCCTCTACAGCCCCCAGGGCGAGTTATACTTTGATTCCGCCGCCCACGTCAACCGGCATGGGGCGGTAATCCTCCCCCAGGGCGTCTACCCCGCCGACGAAGCGTACGACTACCTCTTTAACCTTGAGGATGAAGGAAAGCAGGTCGGCCGGCTCTATATCACGCACCCTGCCGTCCTGGACGGAGGGGCCTGGGAGCAGCAGGACTTTTTATTCCGGCGCACCCTGGCCACCTCTCTGTTCTGGACCGGCCTCCTGGCGGTCAGCGTGGCCCTGGGTTTAAGCATCGCCTTCTCCCGGCGCCTCTCCCAACCCCTGGAGCAGCTGGCCGGGGCGGCCCAGGGCATCGCCCGCGGGGACTACCGCCAGGAGCTCCCCTCTTATAACAGCCGCGAACTGGACGAACTCTCCCGCAGTTTCAACAGCATGGCCAGCCACCTCGCGGAGCTGGAGGCTTTGCGCAGGCGCTCCACCGCGGATATCTCCCACGAACTGCGCACGCCCCTGGCGACCCTGCGCAGCTATATCGAGGCGATCCGGGACGGGGTTATGACCCCCGACCGGGAGACGATGGACGTGCTGCAGGAAGAGATCGCCCACCTGGGCCGGGTGGTGGCGGACATGGATGAACTGGCCACCGCCGAAAGCAGGAACAGGGACCAGGTTCACCGCGAGGCGATCGATTTGGGGCGGTTCCTGAAAGACAAGGTCGCTTCCTTCCAGCCGCTCTTCCAGGAAAAACAGCTCAGCCTGGAGCTTTCCCTGCCCGCCGGGGCGATCACCGTCCGCCAGGATCCCGCCGCCCTGGGCAAGATCATGGGCAACCTCCTTTCCAACGCCTACCGCTACACCGGGCCGGGCGGGACGGTGCGGGTGGCGCTGACCGGGGACCCGTACTGCGATCAAGACGCGGTCGCGCCCCTGGGCGAGGAAAGGTTGGATGGCTTCGGCGGCGGCGGCCAAGCCAACAGCAAAGGCAAAACCAAAGGCAGCGGCAGAAGCAACCGCCAAAGTAACCGCAAAGGCAACCGCAGCGGCGGCAGCGGCGGCAGCGGCGGTGCAGGCGGCGCTTGCGGCGGCGATCCCGGGCTTTCACTGGCCGGGATGGCCCTGATCACGGTGGCGGACACCGGCATCGGGATCAAGGCGGAGCACCTGCCCTACATCTTTGAGCGCTTCTTCCGCGCCGACCCTTCCCGGGAGCGCTCCCGGGGCGGCACCGGCATCGGCCTGGCCCTGGTCAAAGAACTTGTCCGCGCCGCCGGCGGCGCGGTCCGGGTCAGCAGCCGTCCGCGCCAGGGCACAACCTTCTACCTTTACCTCCCCCGGGTTGCCCCTGATGTGAGACGATAGCCCTCGCCCGATATTCCGCCAGATGCAATTACGGTGTTTCAGGCTAAAACATGCGAACGCCGTTGCCTGCAAAGTAGATTGGCGAGTAGGATCCATCTGACGGCATAGCGCAATTCCCGGATTACACCGCCCGCTATAGAAAAAAAGGAATTGACAGGCGTAACATAAAAACATAATATGTAGGATAACAGACTATACACTACTATATCTATTATTTTAGTAGGTTATTAAGGAGGCGGCGCATGATGAAAATAGCGGGCAGCGTAGCGGAGTTAATCGGGAGGACACCCCTGGTTTACCTGAACCGGGTCACCAGGGGATGCCATGCGGCCGTGGCGGCCAAGTTGGAGTCTTTCAACCCCGGCGGGAGCGTCAAAGACCGGATCGGGTTGAGCATGATTGAAGCGGCGGAGCGCGAAGGCATTCTCGGGAAGGACACCGTGATCCTGGAGCCGACCAGCGGCAACACCGGGATCGCCCTGGCCATGGTCAGCGCGGCGAAAGGCTACCGCTGCATCCTGGTCATGCCTGAAACGATGAGCCTGGAGCGGCGGAGCATGCTCAAAATGCTGGGCGCCGAGCTGGTGCTCACTCCCGGGCCCGAGGGGATGAAAGGGGCGATCAGGAAAGCCGAGGAGATCGCCGCCGCCGACAAGCGCTGCTTTATCCCCCAGCAGTTCACGAACCCGGCCAACCCGCGGGTGCACCGTGAAACTACGGCCCTGGAAATCTGGGAAGACACCGCGGGTGCCGTCGATATCCTCGTCGCCGGCGTGGGCACAGGCGGCACCATTACCGGCGTGGCACAGGTGGTCAAGCAAAAAAAACCCGGCTTCAAGGCGGTGGCCGTTGAGCCGGCGGAGTCGCCCGTTCTTTCGGGCGGGTCTCCCGGCCCGCACAAGATCCAGGGCATCGGGGCGGGGTTTGTCCCGCAGGTGCTCGAGCTGGACCTGGTCGACGAAATTATCCGGGTTCCCGAAGCCGCGGCCCTGGAAACGGCGCGGCGCGTGATCAGGGAGGAAGGGATCCTGGCGGGCATCTCTTCCGGCGCCGCCTGCTGGGCCGCCCTGCAGGTGGCCGGGCGCCAGGAAAACGCCGGGAAGCTGGTCGTGGTGGTCTTCCCCGACCTGACCGACCGCTACCTCTCGACAGCCCTGGCCGCCGAACCCGGCGGGCGGGACGGGGGAGCCGCCGCGTTATAAAACCGGCCACCTTTCTTCCCGTCAGGCGGCGGGGAAAATTTGCTTTGTCAATCGCCCGCCTCCTGCCCAAACCGAACCCCTGTCCTTTGCCGGGTGGGCCTGGGATGATTGCCGTGTAATAAGGCTATCCCGGCTCCCTTACCCGGGTTGAAAAGTTTCCGCACCGGAGCCGCCTCACTCTGTTTTACACCATACTCCTTACGTGCCTGCATCCGGGTAGCGCAACTGCTATAACGCGGTTACGGGCGCGCCCAGGCTCGTGTTAAACCCACCCCGGCAGGAAATGCCGTATTGTCGTATGGCTTGACAATGTAAACCCTGATATCGTATTATTACCTATGTAATATACTCTTTCAATCTATTCAAGAGTGATAATTTTTAAATCGTAACCTTGTACAACCAGAGAGGGCGGCTGTATAGTTAGAAACCGGCCCAAAAAGGAGGTAGCATCAAATGCAGCTCTCCACAAAGTCGAGATACGCGGTTAGGGCCATGGTCGAACTTGCGCTGCACTGCAACAATGGGCCCCTTCAACTAAAGCTAATTGCGGGAAGACAGGAAATCTCGGAGAAATACCTTGAGCAGATTATGCACCAGCTCCGGGCGGCAGGCTTGATCGGTTCACAGAAAGGAAGCCGGGGCGGTTATTTTCTGTCCAGGCCTCCGGATAAGATCACCGTTTATGATATAGTAAACACGATGGAAGGTTCAGTCTGCCTGGTAAACTGCGTCGAAGATCTGGACGAGTGTGGCAGGATCAAGAACTGCACCATGCACAAAATTTGGAGTTCGCTTAAGGATCTCGTCGTCACCGAGTTAAAACGTTATAACCTGTCCGATCTGGCCCGGGAGCAGAGCCTGCTCAACCTTCAACTCCCGGGGGTAACGCCTTGAAATATGAATGATAACAACCCTGCCGGCGCCGAAGCAGTCAGTGTTAAGCGTTAATCCAGGAGTAACTAATCAGAAATCCTTCCCTCCAGGGGAAGGATTTCTTTCCATCTTAAACGAATGAAAAAGGGATAAAGAGGAGAGCCGTGCGTAACAGTTTAACAGGACGGTAGACACATGCACAATTGTTTATATGTTAAATTCATTGTCATAATTCGTGTGCGGCCTTCCCGAGACTTGCTTGCTTAGAGATCCATTTTCAGGATATACTTGGAATAGCCGCGTGGAATAATCATCGCCGAAACATCATCGAAAGCTCAAAGGTGCCCGGAAGGAGGGTGTCAGTTGTCATCGGAGTACCGGATCAAGCAAGACCTTGTGGAAGTGGGCCGGCGCATTTACGACAGGGGGTTTGTCGCCGCCAATGACGGCAATATCAGCGTCCGGATCGGGGATAATAAAGTCCTAACCACGCCCACGGGTGTGAGCAAAGGCTTTATGACCCCGGAGATGATCATCAAGGTCACCCTGGATGGCCATAAGCTTGACGGGGCTCTAAATCCGTCTTCGGAACTGGGTATGCACCTGGACATATACAAGCACCGCCCGGACATCCGGGCAGTCCTTCACGCGCACCCGCCCACCGCTACCGCCTTTGCCGTGGCCGGGATACCCCTGGATAGGCCGATTTTGCCCGAGATCGTGATCACCCTGGGGGCTGTCCCCATCGCCAAATACGGCACTCCTGCGACCGAAGAAATCCCCCTGCATGTAAGGCAGCATCTGGAGAAGCATGATGCCGTATTACTGGAAAATCACGGCGCGCTGACCATGGGGACCGATGTCTATAGCGCTCTTTACAAAATGGAGAATATCGAACATTATGCCAAGGTCAGCCTCATCGCGTGGCAGTTGGGCGGGGAGCGGGAGCTGCCTCCCGGGGAAGTGGAGAGGCTATTTCAGTTGAGGGCGAAGTTGGGGATCGGCGGCCGGCACCCCGGGTGCGCTGGCTGCGATAAATCCTGATGCTCGGCGTCAACCGGGGTTGCACCCCCCTGCTCTTCGCATCGGTACTTTCGTCCTTGCGGGTCCACCGCTTGGAGTTTTCCCTTAACATCGGAGAGCAGGTTCCCAAGTTCTCAACCGAAGCC
>JAGUZX010000039.1 GCA_020060545.1 Desulfovibrio sp.
TCCTGGTCATGGATACGGAGGTATACTCCAACACCGGCGGGCAGTCCTCCAAGGCGACCCCCACCGCCGCAATCGCCAAATTTGCCGCTTCGGGGAAGAAAACCCGCAAAAAAGACCTGGGGGCGATGGCCATGACTTACGGTTACGTCTACGTGGCCTCGGTGTCGATGGGCGCCAGCAAAACCCAGCTGATGAAAGCGCTGCTGGAGGCGGAGTCATACCCGGGCCCTTCCCTGATTATCGCCTATTCGCCATGCATCAACCACGGAATCGATATGCGTTTGAGCCAGAGAGAAGGGAAACTGGCCGTGGAGTCGGGATACTGGCCCCTCTACCGCTTCAACCCGCTGCTGACCGCGGAAGGCAAGAACCCGTTCACACTCGATTCGAAGGATCCGAGCGAAGAACTGCGCCGCTTCCTGATGAACGAGGTGCGTTTCCGGGCCCTCTTGAACGAGTTTCCCGACACGGCCGAAGAACTTTACCGGCAAGCCGAAAAAGACGCCGGCGAGCGGCTGGCCTTTTACAAGCAGCTCGCCAGGGCCTAACAAATAAGCTAATAGCCGGTGCAGATGCAAGGCACCGGATATTAGCTTTACACAGGTAAATGCGGGCGACACATGCGTCGCCCCTACAGGATTGTGCCGGATCGTCGCGCGGTAATGGAACAACACGGTGCACGGGTCAGGCGAACTCGATATCAAGCAGCCGGCAGACGTTGTCGATACGGTTGCAGATACTGGCCCGGTCTGAGCCGGCAAATAGCAGCCCCAGCGCCCTGTTTTGCGTGTCCATCAGCAGAGAGCCGCTGTCGCCGGGGCGCGATACGGCAGAAGTAACCAGCTGCTGTTCAAAATAAACCTGCTCGCCCGGACCCATAGTGATAAACAGCCCGACATCGCGGGCGATGATTCTACCTCTTACCAGGCCGCTGGTGCGGCCGCTGAAAACAATTTCCTGACCCAGGGAGGCCTCCGCCACCCCGTTTACCTTCCCCAGTTCCAGGATCTCGTCTGAGATATCCGTATCACACTCCGGCCTGCCCAGGGCGGCATCCACAACATTTGCTTTGTGGTTGGCCCGCTGAAGGGTGACCCGGTATTGCGGCACAAACACGCCCAGCATCTTATTGACCAGGCCTTCCCAGAAATGAGCCGCTGCACATTGAGATTTTTGAAACGTCCGCTTCATCGGGACAAAGCGTTCCAGGCGGCCCAGCAGATCCGCACTCAACTTGCCGCCGTCGTATGCGCCCGGCTGCAGCAGCGCATCGCCCTTGGCGGCGCGCCCGTCACCGCCCGACGAGGTATTGGCCAAAACATGATTGTTGGAGAGGAACAACCGCGCCCCGCTGGTCCGGTCTCTTACCACCGCACCAAGGGTGCCGGCTGTTATTTTGTAATGGCCGATGCTGATTCCGCCCGGCGCGGGCCGGTACCGTTTTAAACGATCCGGTGACGCTTTTATTTGCGGCTCTTCTTCCTCATCCAAGAGGCGGACTTCACCGATCTCCACTACGTCTACCTGCTGCCCTTTAAGGGTGCGCGGCACCAGCTCGCTTGCGGAGAGCTCCTGATGAGGTTTTTTTTCGGTCACAAATACCAGGATAGCCTGCTCTTCCGTGGGGAACCCTCCTTTTTCACGGTAACCGACCCCCACCCCGATTACGTTCGGTTTGTTGATCAAGTTTTGCCGGCATTTTTTACTGAGCTTGATCTCCTTTTTCATCCACTTCCCCCCCTTCCGGTAACTGGTACTGCCAGATTATGAGCAAGCCCGGGATAAGGTTCTTTTAAGGGCGAAATTTATCGCGAGGGGCGCCTTCTTGGCGCCCCTCGCGTGTTAGAATTCTACCAGGATTTCCACCTGGCGGGAAACTACCTGAGCCTTGACCGCTTCGAGGATATCGCCCCCGCTCGTTTGAAAAATATTGCGGCCGATTATCTCGCTCATCTCTGTTTCCACTTCCGCCGGCTGCAAATCGGCCCGGGCATCGGGAACCGAAACGGTAACGTTTCGTCCTTCACTGTTACGAAAAATCATCTGCAAGGTCCTGGTCATTTCCTCCCTCCTTTCCGGTTAAGCTGTCAACGGCAGCCTGCTTTACTCTTCCACCTCCTCCAATTCGGCTTCATCCACCCGGCGAATGACCTCCAGCGCATGCTCCTGCAGCCCTGCCAGGCCCAAGCCAGTATAATACACATGTTCATCGCTGGCGTCGGCCTTTACATTGGCGTACGAACGCGTGCGCAGGATCGGATTGCCGCCGGAGTCGTAACCCAACCGGAGGCGCAGCTGGAGACGGGATACAAGAGGGATTGCGGCAACAGCCATTTTATCACCTCCTTTCAGTTTGGAATAAATCGATTATAAAAAAAAAGCGCCATAGCTTTAAATTACGGTTTTTCGATCATGGACAGTGGAGCGGCTTCGCTTCCACGGGGAGCAAAGCCGGTTCCGCATCGTTTGGCGCTGCTTTGCGTTTGGCCGCCACCCGGGGCCCACGCTCTCCTTTGCTGAATCCGCTCCCGCTTGCACTTTTCCCTCAAACTTAAACTCCCGGTTGGCAAGTTTATATGGTATGATTAGGATAAAGTGAGAAAAGAAAGGGGAGGGATCCATGCTTGTTGGAGTACCGAAGGAGATTAAGGATCACGAGTACCGCGTCGCTCTAACCCCCGCCGTCGTATCCGAGTTAGCCATGCGCGGGCATCAAGTCCTGGTGGAGACGAAAGCGGGAGAGGGAAGCGGTTTTCCCGATGATCAATACATCCGGGCCGGCGCCAGGATCGCTCCAACAGCAGCTTCCGTATATGAAACGGCAAGTTTAATCGTTAAAATAAAGGAACCTCTGGAGGCCGAATACGGTTTGCTGCAGGAGGAGCAAGTTCTTTTTACATACCTCCACCTTGCCGCCAACCCTTCACTGCTCGATCTCCTGCTGGGTAAAAGAATAACCGCAATCGCCTATGAAACGGTGGAAGGAAAAGAAGGGCTGCCGCTGCTGATCCCGATGAGCGAAATCGCGGGGAGAATGTCTGTCCTGGTGGGCGCTCAATATATGCAAAAAAGCTACGGCGGCCGGGGCATGCTGGTCACCAGCGTGGCGGGGATCCCCAAATCGAGGGTGGTAATCCTGGGCGGCGGTATCGTCGGCACCAATGCGGCGAAGGTCGCCCTGGGCCTGGGAGCAGAAGTTCTGATCCTGGATATTTCGCTTGCGCGGTTGAGGCAGCTGGACGACATTTTCAACCGGCAGGTGCAAACGGTCTATGCCAACAACGAAAATATTACGTCCCAGGTCATCCGGGCCGATCTGGTAATCGGAGCGGTCCTGGTTACGGGCGACCGCGCCCCCTGCCTGGTAAAAAGAGAAATTTTGAGCCGGATGACACCGGGAACGCTAATCGTCGACGTCTCCGTGGATCAGGGGGGGTGCATCGAAACAACCCGCCCCACGACTCACTCCGATCCCGTCTACACGGTGGACGGGATCCTGCACTACGGCGTTTCCAACATGCCGGGTGCGGTCCCCCGCACCTCCACCATTGCCCTGACCAACGCCACCTTCCCTTACTTGCTGAAAATGCTCGATCTGGGAGTGAAGGGGTCCCTGCAGGAAAACCCCGGCTTTCTAAAAGGGCTGAACACCTGCCGCGGCAAAGTGACCCACCCGATGGTGGCGCACGCCCTGGGGTACGATTATACGGATCCGCTGGGGCTGCTCGGTTAGGGCAATAGATCAAGGGGACGGTTTTCCTGATCTAAATAGATCAGGAGAACCGTCCCCTTTATTTATTTTATTTATAACTGAATCTTGAGGAAGCAAAAGAACCGTCTTCCTGCTTCCTTTACAGTTCGCTTTCGTGCCGTTCGATCTTGACTGCGCGGCGGGCCAGTTCTTCCAGGAAGCGTTCCGGGTTGACCGCCCCTTCCGCCTCCGGCCCGAAGACGCCCTGGCGCCGGATCTCACCTTTGCCCATCAGGTATGCCCCGATGCTCAAAGGGATCCCGGTCAGCCTGTGCATGTGATCGACGGCGGCATAGGTAACGGTTACTTTTTGCGCTCCCCGCCTGCCGGTTACATCGACCCTGATGCCGGAAAAACACTTTTCTTTATTGACCGGAAACAAGGGCATTAGCTTTTTCAAAACCTTGCCCAGCCGCATTTTTCTCGACGGTGTAGCAGTCAGCCGCAGGGCCGCGACCAGCTTGGCGAGGCCGTTCAGGTAATTCTCTGCCAGGCCTCCCTTCAGGGTAACCTCTTTTACTCCTTCGAGATACCGGGGTATAGTCACCGGTTCGGGATGGCCGAGGTGAAAAGTTTGGATCCGTCCCAGGGGGGCGGGGAATTCAATCACTTCTTTTTCCGAGCCGGCCTTTACTTCGACCAGCCTCCCCTCTTGAAAAGAGGCGACCATGCCGGTGAAGATATGGATCGTGTGCAGGATAACGGCAAACCCTTCGGAGTCGCCGGCGCTGCCGGCCCAGTAGACGCGGATCGATTCCACTTCCTCCAGCTCGCCGTAACCTTTGCGGGCCAGAAGGTTGCTCAGCCCCGGCGTCCAGCCCAATCCCGTCAATATCCTCCGGCCTTTATCACGGGCCGCCTGATCCAACTGCAGCACCGCGTCCACCGCATCGTGGTCGTCACAGATGCTGACATAATCGACCCCGGCCTCCAGGGCCGCTTCCACAATCGGCTTTTCAAAGCGGTAAAACGGCCCCAGGGCCCCCGCCGCGACGTCATGCCCCTTGATCACCCGCACCAGGTCGGCGTGGGAGGAGGCGTCGACTTTCTGCACGTCAACCCGCGCGTCCTTTAAAGACGCGGCCAGTTTCAACGCGGCTTCCGAATTGAGATCGGCGATGGTCACCCCGGCCACATCAGTAAACTCAACCAGATCCCGCACCGCCGCGGAACCCATATCCCCCGCTCCGCCCAAGACAACAACTTTCATGAAAACAACCTCCTATCTCTTATTTTAAAAGAAATCTTTAAATAACTCTCTAATTCTTAGGATTACGGAGATATTCAATCTGTTGATCTAGCCGATGTTATCCTAGAACTCACCCTATCATGCCTCACTGGGTCTTATGCCCTTACATTCCTTCGTTCTGTTTTTTGGATAAAAGCGGAGATAGTTTTTAAAGCTTAAAAGCCGCCGGTGATGGGCAGGAGTTTCTTCAAGAAGGCAGGCTGGGATGCCTGGTTTGGCAGGGTTTACCGGCCGGCATCAAACTATTTCCGGGACCGGGCAAAAATGAGAAAATGCTCACGCTTTCCTCCCGGTGCAATATTTCTCCACCGTCATGAACATTATATCACACCTGAAACAAGTTAAAAGGTCAGATTTTTAACTAACGCCGGTTATTTTCATCCTTCTGGCGGTGCCCCGTCGAGGTGTGGGCATGGGCGTCTTATTTAGGTCACAGATTAATCACGCCTGGTACTGCTGCTTACCCCCAGCACCAGCATAATCGCCATGACCGCGGTAAAAAGTACCGTTGTTTCGAGGAGGGTGTCGTAGGCACGGTAATCAAGGATAATATTCGTAACCAGGTTCAACCCGCCGCTTTCCTCGACTCCCTTTTCGACATAACGGCGGTACACTTCGTTGTGCGTCGGATTGCCCAGCTGGCCGTAAAGAGGCATTTCGGACACCGCCAGGAGCAGCATGTAGGAAACCATTAAGACCAGAATGACGATCAGGACGGTGAAAATCACTCTCTGCCTTTGGTTCAATGCGGCCGCCTCCCTATTTTGGTTACCACGGTAACCAGGATCACGGTCATCCCGATCCCCACCGCGGCCTCGGTAATGGCGATGTCGGGGGCGTTAAACTGCTGCCAGATTACCGACATGACCATGCTGAAAGCGCCAAAGATAATTACAATATAAAGCAGATCTTCAAAGATAAAGATCGCCGCGGCGCTCAGTAAAAGGGCCAGCAACATCAGGATAATCAGGGGATCCATCCCTATTGGCCACTCCTTTCCCTGCGGCTCTTCTCTTCCCGGAATGAGGAATAGGTATTCAGGACAAAACTGCCCTCAACAAGATCCATTCCCCGCTCGTAAGCGGTCTTGGCCATCATATGGGTGATGACAGGATTGATTGTCGACACCAAAACAAATATGAGCGCGAGCTTCACCACCGATACCAGATCGCTCATAAACAGCATCAGGCCGACCAGCATCAACCAATTCCCAAGGGTGTCGCATTTACCCACGGCATGCATCCGGTTGTAAACATCCGGCAGGCGGACCAGCCCGATGGAACCCACCATCAAGAAAAAAAACCCGCCGGCGATAAAAACCATCCCCGCAATCTGCTTTGCCGGTTCAAGCAAGGTTTAAACCTCCCTTCAGCCGATCAGATCAGCTTCCCTTCGCGCAGCAGTTTCAAAATGCACAGCGTCGCAATAAAGGTGCCCAGGACAAAAACCAGCGCCACATCGACATAATGCACCGAATTTTTAACAAAGGCGTAAATGAGGAGCAGCATCACGATCTCGGTGGTAATAATATTGATGGCGATGATCCGGTCGATCGCGGAAGGGCCCACCAGGGCCCGGTACATGGCGATCAGGGCGATTGCTACCAGACCGGCAGTGACCAGCTTAAAAAATGTATCGACCACGGCTTACTCGTCACCCCCCTCAAGTTTTTGCACAATCTTGAACAGGTACCAATCTTGCACGTCAACACCGGCCCCCCGGGTGAAAGCGTGCACGATATGCAAGTCTCCTTCCAGGTCCACCGTAATCGTGCCCGGGGTGAGAGTGATCGAGTTGGCATAGAGGACCCGGGTAAGATCGTGCTTCAACTCGTTGCGCATGATTACCAGGCCCGGAGAGATGGGAAGCCTGGGGTGGAGCACGATCACGGCAACTTTTATGTTCGCTTTTAAAACTTCGACGGCCAGGCAGATCATGTAATAGATAAAAAGAAACACCTGCCGCATCGATAAAGAAGTGGCGCGGGGATGCTCGCCGATCGTGATTTCAGCCCAGGCAACAGTGAGAATCAGGCTGAAAACCGTTCCCGTCAGCAGGTGCTGCCAGTGAAAGCTGCCGGACAAGAGCAGCCAGAACCCCATCAGCAAGATGAAGATCAGGACCGCACCGGGAAAATCATATTTCTTATTCGCCACTAGCTGTCCCTCCCGGGCTAACATAAAAAGAACTCCACGATCCGCTGCAGGTAGTCGTAAGCAAAAATCCCCGCCACGCCCAGCGCAATTATCCCCAGGGCGGTGACCGCAATGGGGATCTTCATTGACAGCGGGATCTGATCCCACCTGAAACCGGATTCATTAATTTGAGCATGGTGCGGCTCATCATTGTTTTCGCCCTGTGCCGGCGGAGAAGTAAAGTAAACCTGCCAGAGAATGGGAAAGTAATACAACGCATTGAGCAGGCCGCTGATTACAATCAGGATGATAAAGTAAGGGTATTCCGCTTCAATGCTTCCCTGCGCCAGCATGAACTTGGAAATAAAGCCCCCCGTTAAAGGAACGCCGACCATGGAGAATGCCGCCACCGTAAAAGCCGCCGCTGTCAGGGGCATGATCGAACCGATACCGGCGAGTTGGGTTACCTTTTTACGCCCGGTCTGGTAATAAATCGCCCCGGCACAGAAAAAAAGGCAAGTTTTCATCAGGGCATGAACGACCAGGTGGAAAAAAGCGGCCGTGACCGACCAGGGGGTCCCCAGCCCGATTCCAAGGTAGATATAGCCGATCTGGGCCACGGTAGAGTAAGCCAGCCGCCTTTTGAGCTCCAGCTGGACAAATGCGAAAAAAGAACCAAACATCATCGCCATGGAAGCCAGGATCAGGATCAACCAGCGGATGTAGCTTTCCTGGTAGAGCTCCAGGCCGAAGACGATAAAAAATAGCTTAAACAAGGCGATAATATATACCTTGACCACCAGGGCTGAAAGGACGGCGCTGGAAGGCGATGGGGCGGAGGCGTGAGCGTCGGGCAGCCACAGGTGCAAGGGGAACAGGGCCGATTTGACTCCGAACCCAACCACAAAAAAACTCATGGCCGCCCAAAGCAGGTAGGGGTAGCCAGCGGCGTTGCCAGCCAGCACCGCGCCGGCGAAACTCATATTCAGGTGCCCTGTAATCATGTAAAGAATCCCGATTCCGAAAAGAATAAAGCCCGAGCCGATCGTGGCCAGGATCAGGTATTTCAAACTTGCCTCCACGGCAATGCGTCCTCCCTTGCTTACAACCAGGGCACAAGCGCTGAGGCTCACCACCTCGATAAATACATACATGTTGAAGAGGTCATTGGTAATCACGAGGCCCAGCATGGCGGTCATGCACAGTAAAAATTCCACGTAGAACCAGCCCTGCGCCTCTTCATTCATCTCCTTGCGCACCGCGGAATAACTGTAGATGGAGATCAAAAAATAGAGCCCCGTAATCAAGACCGCCATCATCCCGGACAACGGTTCGATCACGATTTCGATACCCCACGGCGGCGCCCAACCTCCCACGTGCAAATGAAGGGCCCCTCCGTTTAATACCTTCACGAACAGGCTGAGCGAGATGGAAAAAAGAAGGCCGCTGACAATGACGGCGTAAGGAGCGCAAAAGTTCCTTTTCCAACGAGCAAAAACGGGCATTGTGAAAGCCGGAATCAACCCCGCCAGGATCAGCAAGAAAGGCAACTTGGACCAGGGCAACAATGGCTCACACCTACCTCATCTTCATAAACTCAGGTGCGTTGATCGTGCCGTAAAAATAATAGAGCTTAACGATCAAAGCCATGGCAAATGCGGTTGTGCTGAAGCCCACCACAATCCCGGTCAGGATTAAGGCCGAAGGAAGCGGGTTTATGTAGAGCGCGGCGGGCGCCGCCGGATCGACAATCGGCGCCTCGCCCCCCCGAATATTGCCAAGAGCGATAAAAAAAAGAAAGATCGCGTTGGTCATGATATTCAACCCGATTACTTTTTTGATCAGATTGGGTTGAGTAAGGACGATCAGCGTTCCCACACCAAAAATAATCACCGCGACAAAATACGGGTAGTTGGCCAGCAGGACTTCCAGGTTCATTTTTTATCCTCCACGATCAGGTAAAAAATGCTTAAGATAGTACTGGCAACCAGGAGGCCAATCCCCAGGTTGACCACGGAGATTATGCCGGCGCTGAATAGTTCGCCCGGCGCGCCGACGGGGCCGTGTTTATGGGGCAGCAAAAATTTTACTCCCTCAACGATGCTGCCCAGGCCGATCGTCAAAATGGCGATGTCCAGCGGGAGAAAACGCAGCTTATCCCGCCAGCGCAGGCCGTAAATCAGAAAATAGAGGAGCACCCCCAGGCCAAGAACCATGCCGCCGGCGAAACCGCCTCCCGGAGAGAGATGCCCGTGCATCACGATATAGAAGCCGTACATGAGGATAAACAAGAGGACATAACGGAACACAACTCTGGTAATATAATCGTGCAAGTTACCGCCCTCCACCGGTCAAATAGTTCTTTTTTTCACAATTTAACCGAAAAATTTTTACGCCGACCTGGAAAGTAATTCTATGCCGTAAAACCTTTTCCCTGCTCAATAAATAAAGTTGGAAGGTGCTAAATATTCAATTAAGTTGTCTCGGCATTGCGGTTGCGCTGAAAAATGATGCGCAGCCCTTCCAGGGTCAGCAGGGGATTGACCTGATCGATCGCCTCTGTTTCCTTGGCCACCAGGGAGGCAAATCCCCCTGTAGCCACAACCAGGGGAGGGGAAGAAAGCTCTTTGGACATCCGGCGGACAATTCCTTCAACCTGGCCCACGAAACCGTAAATGATGCCGGATTGGATACTGGCGATCGTATCCTTGCCGATTACCCGCCGCGGCCTGTTTAACTCCACCCGGGGCAGTTTGGCTGCCTTTTCAAACAGGGCCTCGGTGGCAATGCCAATTCCGGGGGCGATGGCGCCGCCCAGGTAGTCTCCCTGTTCGGAAATGGCGCAGAACGTTGTCGCCGTGCCGAAGTCCACGATAATCAAAGGCCCTCCGTAAAGGCTGTATCCGGCTACGGCGTTGACAATCCGGTCGGCTCCGACCTCCCGGGGGTTGTCCATCAAGATATTCAAGCCGGTTTTTATCCCCGGCCCGACGACAAGCGGCTCCAGCCCGAAATACTTCTGCGACATCCGCTCCAGCGAATACATTAACGGCGGGACCACCGAGGAGATTGCCACGGCTGAAACCTCCCGCAACGCCAGCCGGCTGTGCTGGAGGAGGTTTTTAATCACCATGCCCAGTTCATCCTCGGTACTTTCCCTGCGGGTGGCAATCCGCCAGTAAACGCTGACCTTTTCCTCTTGAAAGACACCGAGCATGATATGGGTATTACCCACATCGATGGCCAGAAGCATATTTGTGTTCACCCCGTTTTAATATAACAAATCGCCGCTGCTTTGAAAAGATTTTTCCCCTGCCAGGCCGTACTTTAAACATATATTGCTGGCAGGAAATATACGGCGGTTGTCGAAACACACAGAAAACAGGTGCGCCGCCTTAAACGGCTCCAGTTGCATTTTGGGAGGAAAACCCTTGCTGCGGTTAAAAAAGATTACCGGCACAAATTCAATCGTGGCTTTAATGGCCCATCTGGGGATGATCATCGCCTTGATCGTGCTCATTTTTATTCTGGTCACATCTTTCCCGGGGGCGTTCGGGTCACCCCCACCCGTATACCAGCTGAGAGAAATTTACCAGTTCGAACCCTGGGGTTTTGAGCTGGACGGCCTTGAGGTTTTATTTCCCTCGGGAGGGGTAATCGTACCGCTTTACTGTGAAGACAAGCAAGAAGCGGTTCTCATCACCGGGGCCGGCAAATATGTATTTACCGGGAATCCGCCTCCCGTAGAAGATCCCGCGGGCATCTACCTGGTCATCAGCCAGGCTCTTTTTGAGTCCAAACGGGGGGATACCATTTTTATCCCCGTCGAAAACGAGGCAGAAAGGGCGAAACAGACCGCTTTGGCCGTTCGCCAGCCGGGCTTGCCCGTTCACTGGCAAAGAGCAATCCCGCTTTCCTTTACCCCATACGGCCATTCGCTCTTCTATTACTTTATCACTTCTGATGGAGAACCGGTCCTGCCCCCCGTCCTGGCCGCTCCTCCCGGGACTTTACTTGTCGCCCTGCTGATCTATATTCTTTTCTTCATGGTAATCCTTTTGGTCCTGAACATTTTCTCCCTGGATCATCATCCTTCACGATACTGGAAGTTCATTCATTGCGCCCGGCCGGGTACGGTTGCGCTGGTTATGGTTCCGGCGGCGGCAGGCCTTGCCCTGGGGGGGGAGCTGCTGCCCCGCTTGACCGGATGGCCCGATTATGCCGTGGCGTCAGGATATTTGCTCACTGTCGCAATCCTGCTTTTCCTTTCAAAATACAGGCAAGTTGATTTTCTGGACTTCGGCCTGCAGCGCGATTCGCTACGGCACGGTTATCTCCTGGCCGGCGCGGCGGCGCTGATTTTTTTGATCATGGCCCGCGATATCCCCCAAAATGTTTCGCTTCGCGGCATGGACACGCTCGTTGAATACCTGCTCCTGTTTTTTTTGGCAGCCCTGGGCCGGGAGATGATCTGGCGAGGGTTTATCCAGACCACTTTGGGCCGCCGCCTGGGATCAACAACGGGGCTGCTGATGACGGCGGCCCTGGCCGGGTTGCTCCACCTTGCTTTGATTTTTCTGACCGAGCCTTGGCTCCTGTCGTACCCTTTCACCTACGTGGAGCTGGCGGTGCTGGTGCCGGGCACCGCGCTGGTCCTTGGTTTCCTTTACCTGCGTACGGAGAATCTGTTAAGCTGCGCTTTTTTGCACAGTTTAATCCTTTTTTTACCGCGGATTATTGTAAGTTGAAAGCGAGGCGAAGCCGGTGATTGACCAGGGAAAAATCGCCCGGGCGGTAAAACTGATCCTGGAAGCGATCGGTGAAGACGTGAACCGCGAGGGACTCCGCCAGACCCCGCGGCGGGTCGCCAGCATGTACAGCGAAGTTTTTGGAGGCATGGAGCAGGATCCACGGGACCACCTGAAAACATGCTTCGTGGCCGACGAGCATGATGAAATGGTCCTGATCAAAGATATTTCTTTTTATTCCATGTGCGAGCACCACCTTTTGCCATTTTACGGGAAGGCGCATATCGCTTATATCCCGGCCGAGGGGAAAATCGTCGGTTTAAGCAAACTGGTCCGGGTAATCGAAAGCGTGGCCCGGCGCCCCCAGCTGCAAGAACGCCTTACCAGCCTGGTCGCCGACGTGATTACGGAGGAGCTGAAACCAAAAGGGGTAATCGTGGTCGTGGAGGCGGAACATCTTTGCATGTCTATCCGGGGCATCAATAAGCCGGGCGCAATTACCGTTACTTCCGCGGTGCGGGGGATCTTCCGCCGCAACGCCAGTTCGCGCCAGGAGGCTTTAAGCCTGATTAGAGGGAACAATAAATAATGCAGGGGGTTGATCATGGAAAGAGTAAACCGGATCCTCTCTGACGAAAAATACCGCATCTACCTGCTGAAAAATAAAGGGCCGGAGGAATACCGCATTTTTTGCACGCATGACCTCGAGCACATGCTGGCGGTCGCCCGCCTCACCTACCTGCTTTTGCTGGAAGAAGACTGCAAGTTTATGACGCAAGAGCTGGCTTATGCCGCGGGACTGCTGCATGATATCGGCCGCTGGAAAGAATACCAGGATGGGACCGACCATGCCGGGTACAGCGCCGTCCTGGCCGCGACAATTTTAGAGAGAGCCGGATTTGAAACTGCTGAAAGGGATTTAATCGTCAAGGCGATCGCCCAGCACCGGAACCATCATGATCAGGAAGAGCACCGCTCGCCTTTGAGCAAAGCGCTGCGCAAAGCCGATGGCATGGCCCGGCTCTGTTTTTCCTGTGCGGCGCTGAAAGAGTGCCGGCGGCTGGACAAACGTCCACACACAGCGGGCTTAATCTACTGAGGGAGAGATGGCATGAAAGCCTGCCTTTACCAAATCTTTGACCCGGAGCAGGAGTTAAAGAAACTGGGTTGCAGCGGCAGGGGTGTCGCGTTGATGGCCCCCAAGAGCCGTTACTACACCTTGAAATTGCGGCAGGTTCCCCTGCCAGCGGCTTTAATCTTGAAACAGGAGGCGCTAGCCCGGGGCGCGGAAGCCGCCCTGCCTGGCGATGCTTTAGAATTGAAAGCGGAACGGGTAGACCTCCTTTTGATGGGCACGGAAAGGCAGCTGGCAAAGCTCTGTTCCAATCTGAAAATGCACTCCCACAGCCTGGCCGAGGGGGCGGAAGCGATCATGGAAATTATCCGCCACGCACGCCGGCAACCCTGCGGGGAACTGCAGTTGGGGCGCCGCCGGCTGCCTCTTGGCAAACGGACCTTGATCATGGGCATCCTCAACGTCACGCCCGATTCATTTTCAGACGGGGGCAAATTCAACCGGGTTGAAGAAGCCGTCGCACAGGCAAAGCGGATGGAGGAAGAAGGGGCCGACATTATCGATATCGGCGGAGAATCAACCAGGCCCGGCTCACAGCCTGTAAGCGCCGGCGAAGAGTTGAGGCGGGTGATGCCCGTGATCGAGGCGTTGAAAAATGATCCCCAGTTTTCGGCTCCCTTATCCATCGATACCTCTAAAGCGGCAGTGGCCCGGGAAGCCCTGGGCGCCGGTGTGGAGATGGTCAACGATGTCTGGGGCCTGAAGAAAGACCCGGCCCTGGCCGGGGTAGTGGCCGCATTCGACGTCCCCGTCTGCTTGATGCACAACCGTGCCGATACCGGTTACGAAGATCTGATCCCCGATATTCTGTCCGAGCTGCAGGAATCAATCGGCCTGGCCAGGGCGGCGGGTATAAAGGATCGAAAGATTATGATCGATCCCGGCATCGGCTTTGGTAAAGACCTGCAGCAAAACCTGGAAGTGATGCGGCACCTGCGCGATTTTCGCGGCCTCGGATACCCGCTGCTGCTGGGCACCTCTCGCAAGTCGATGATCGGCAAGACCCTGGACTTGCCTGTAGACGAACGGCTGGAGGGAACGGCGGCAACGGTGGCCTGCGGTATCGCCGCCGGCGCCGATATAGTGCGGGTGCACGATGTCCGGGAGATGCGCCGCGTGGCCCGCATGACCGACGCGATGATACGGAGGTAACCAAAGACAATTGCTGACGCGGATTGCCATTGAAGAGATCTGCTGCTACGGCCGCCACGGCGTCCTGGCCCAGGAGCGGGAGTTGGGCCAGGAATTCCGGGTCAGCCTTGAACTGACGGCGGATTTGCCTCCTGCGGGCGGCGACCGGTTGGATGACACCGTCGATTACCGCCTTGCGGTGGCGCTGGTGCAGCGGATCATGCAGGGAGAGCCGCGCCGCCTCCTGGAAACGCTGGCCTTTGAAATAGCCCGGGAACTGCTGGCGCTGCCCCGGGTGGCCTCGGTCAGAGTAAAGGTGGCCAAACCCCATCCGCCCATCCCCGGCGTCCGGGGCGGCGTTGCGGTGGAAATGACGATGCCGCGGGGTGATTAAAGATGGCTGCCGCCTATGTGGGCCTGGGATCCAACCGGGGGGACCGGATCTTTTACCTGAAAAAGTCTCTGGAGCTGCTGGAGCAGGAGCCAGCGGTTAAAATAACCGCCGTATCACCCCTTTATGAAACAGAACCCGTGGGGGGACCGCCCCAGGGGTTGTTCTTTAACGCCTGCGCCTGCGCAGAGACGATGCTGCGGCCCACCGCCCTGCTGGCGCGGCTGCTGGAAATCGAAGACGGGCTCGGCCGGGAGCGCCGCGCCCGCTGGGGGCCGCGGACGGTGGATCTGGACCTGCTGCTCTACGGTGCGGTAATCATGCGCACGCCGCTCTTGCACCTGCCTCACCCTCGCCTGGCCGAACGGGATTTCGTGTTAATTCCCCTGTCCCGGATCGCCCCGGACCTGCTTGTTCCCGGAACGGGGAAAACGGTGCGGCAGCTGCTCCGGGATCTGCCCCCTGGCCCGGCGGTAACCTTGTTTCAAGAATACTGGCGTTAAGGGACAAGCTGACCGCAACAGACCCGGTTCTACCTGTCGGCCGCGACAGCCCCCCCAAAGACGCAACGGGACGCTGATACTGCGCCCCGTTATCTTCTGTGACAGAAACCCTTGACACAAAGAGTCCTTTAATCCGGCTACCAATCTCTGACTGCTGGTTTCCGGCTAGAACAACCCCTTGACCTTGCCGGTTTCCACGTCGACATCGACGCGTCGGTAGGCCGGGTTGGCTGAAGTCCCCGGCATGAGCGAGATCGCTCCCGCCACCGGCACGACGAAACCGGCGCCGCCGTAGGTGAGAATGTCACGCACGAAGAGCTTCCAGCCCTTGGGTACGCCTTTGAGCATCGGGTTGTCGGTAAGGCTCAAGTGCGTCTTCACCATGCAAGTGCCGAGCTTCTTGATTTCGGGATCCGCCTCCATCTTTTTCGCCTTGGCCAGCGCGTCCGGGGAATACTCCACTCCGTCGGCGCCGTAGACCTCCCTGGCAATCAGGTCGATGCGCTGCCGCAAGGGTGTCTCCAGCTCGTAAAGGAATTTGAAATCATTCGGTTCGTTGCAGGCTTCGATTACGGCGTCGGCGAACTCCAGGGCGCCATCGCCGCCGTACTGCCAGTGCTTGGAAAGAGCCACCCGGGCGCCGGCCGTTTCCGCCAGGCGGCGCACCAGCTTAATCTCGTTCTCCGTGTCGGTATGGAAAGCGTTGATGCAGACAACCGGGTTGATCCCCGCTTTCTTCACGGTGTTGACATGGTGGATCAGGTTTTCGCAGCCTTTTTCCACCCACTCCAGGTTTTCCTGGCTGTAGGCCGGATCCAGGGGCTGGCCGGGCAGCGGCAGCGGCGCGCCGCCGTGGCATTTCAGGGCGCGGATGGTGGCCACGACCACGGCGCAGTTTGGTTTCAGCCCGGAGATACGGCACTTCAAGTTCCAGAACTTCTCGAAACCGATATCGGCGGCAAAACCGGACTCGGTAACGACATAGTCGCCCATCTTCAAGGCGATCCGGTCGGCAATAATGGAGGACTGGCCGATGGCGATGTTGGCAAAGGGGCCGGCATGGACAAAGGTCGGCTGGCCTTCCAGTGTTTGCATCAGGTTGGGGTTGATCGCCTCCACCATCCAGGCGGTCATGGCCCCGGCCACGTCCAGGTCCTCGGTGGTGACCGGGTTGCCTTTCTTGTCGTAGGCCACCACGATCTTACCCATGCGATCCCGCATATCTTTCAGATCCCTGGCCACGGACAAAATGGCCATGACCTCTGAGGATACGGCGATCGCAAAGCCGGAGCTCATCATGAACCCGTCTTTCCTGCTGCCGAGGCCGATCGTGATGTTGCGCAGGGCCTGGGCGCAGAAGTCGATAATCCACTTCATCTCCACGTTGCGCGGGTCGATATTGAGCCTTTTCAGGCCGCTCCGCTCCAGGAAGGCATCGGTAGAATTGAATTCGTGCTGGAGGCGGGAGGTCAGTGCGACCATGGCCAGGTTGTGGGCGTTCATGATTGCGTTAATGTCGCCGGTCAGCCCCAGGGAGAAAGGAGTCAGCGGGATGCACTGGGACAGCCCGCCTCCCGCGGCGGAACCCTTCACATTCATAGTCGGACCGCCGGAAGGCTGGCGGATGGTGGCGATTACGTTCTTGCCCCGTTTGCCCATCCCCTCGGTCAACCCCATGGTGGAGGTGGATTTGCCCTCGCCCAGGGGGGTGGGGGTAATGGCGGTCACGTCGATGTACTTGCCGTCCGGGCGTTCTTTAAGCCGCTCCAGGACCTTTTTATAGTCTACTTTGGCCACATAATGGCCGTGGGGCAGGAGCTCTTCTTTCTCCAGGCCCAGTTCTTCCGCCAACTGGTACACCGTTTTCATATTCGGTTCTGCCGCTTCGGCAATTTCCCAGTCGGCATGTTTGGTCGGATCCAACGGCATTAAAAAAACCCTCCTTTAATAAAATTAAATTTTTGTGTAAAACCGAACCTCCTACGTTTTTACGCAGACTGGTAACAATATTCCACGGAAATGGGCGATTTCCTGCTTAATCGTTCGCTCTTTCCCTTATTTTTTAGAGCCGTAAATCGCACTCCCAATCAAATCTGTTATAATATGAGTCAGATCCTGCTGCAGAAGTGAGGCGACATGGAGCAAAGAAGCGCCGCCGCTCTCAAGGGAGATCCCCTCTGGGACGGTCATGTCCACCTGTTTCCGGAACAGATGATGAGGGCTGTATATAAATTTTTCCGCGAGCGTTACGGCTGGAAACTGCCTTTTCCTTCCGACCCGGCCGCACTCCTGGATTATCTGCGCCGCCAGGGTGTGGAAAAGGCTTTTATCCTGACCTATGTGCGCCGGCCCGATCTTTCCCGGGAAATAAACCGCTGGCTGGCCGGCCTGGCGGCGGGTCACGATTGGCTCGTCCCCTTCGGATCCGTCCACCCGCTGGACCGGGATCTGCCCCTGGTGCTCAAAGAAGCGTTGGATCGCTACCGCTTTCCCGGGCTTAAACTGCACTGCCTGGTCCAGCAGCTGCGCCCCGACGATGAACGGCTCTTTCCTGTTTACGAAGCGGTGCTGGAAAGATCCCGGGCCATGATCGTGCACGCCGGCAGCTTCCCGATCCCTGATCCGGATCGCCTCGGCCACCGTTATATCGCCCGCGTGATGCAGCGGTTCCCCCGGTTGAAAATAATCATCCCTCACCTGGGCCTGCACGACCTGGCGGAGTACCGCTCCATGCTGGCGGAATACCCGGGCCTCTACCTGGATACGTCCTTTGTCTTTCAAAATGCCGGTTTTATCCCGCCGCTGGACGAAATA
Organism: Desulfovibrio sp.; assembly: GCA_020060545.1. GTDB lineage: Bacteria > Bacillota > Dethiobacteria > DTU022 > DTU022 > JAGUZX01. The sequence goes on from JAGUZX010000039.1 coordinate 17,858, forward strand.
AAAGCGCTCTTCTCTGATTTCCCGGAGCGCATTATCTACGGCAGCGATTTCCCCTTTATCCTGGATCCTCCCGAACACGGGATCAACCGGATCTTAGAGCTGGACCTGCCCCTGCCGGAAAGACGGGATCTTTTCTGCGGCAACGCGCAAGCTTTTTTAAAAAGCGCCGTCCCGCCCGCATAAAAGGACAGAGCGCCGCCTGGCGCGCCCCTGCTTTTCAATGTTCCTCTTTCGATTTTTCGGCCTGTTCACCGTGCCGGTGGAAGGAAGCTTTAGCGGCAACTTTCTTTTTATCCGCCGCCACATCTTTTTCCACCGGCGGGGGGGCCTCCCGTCCCTCCGGCTTGGCCGGCCTGGGATCTTTCGTCCACCCGGACGTCTTTCGCTGCCGGTGCGGGCCCTCCAGTTCCACCAGGCTTCTTCCTTCCATCAAGGCCTTGATCTCCTCGGCGTCGAGGGTTTCTTTCTCCAGAAGCGCCCCGGCCACTAGGTCCAGCTTTTCCCGGTTTTGCTCCAGGATTTCTTGGGCCCGCCGGTAGCACTCATCGACGGTATTTCTGATCTCCTGATCGATCGCCTTGGCGATTTCCTCGCTGTAATCACGGTCCCGCGCCAGGTCGCGGCCCAGGAAAACCTGTTCGTGTTTCTTGCCCAAGGTGATCGGCCCGAGCGCGCTGCTCATACCGTACTCCATGATCATCTGGCGCACGATCGCGGTGGCCCGCTCCAGGTCATTCTGGGCGCCGGTGCTGATCTCGTTGAGAACCAGGCTTTCGGACACCCGCCCGGCAAGCAGGGTGCTGACCCGGTCCAAAAGCTCCGAGCGCGTCATATAATAGCGGTCTTCTTTTGGAAACATGAGGGTATAGCCTCCGGCCCGGCCGCGGGGGATGATCGAGACCTTATGCACGGGGTCGGTGTGCGGCAGCAGATAGCCGACAATGGCATGGCCGGCCTCGTGAAAAGCTACAATCTTCTTTTCAAAATCGCTAATCACACGGCTTCTTTTTTCAGTGCCGCCGATAACCCGTTCGATCGCTTCTTCCATTTCAGGCATGCCGATGCGCTTGCCGTCAAAGCGGGCCGTCAGCAGCGCCGCTTCATTGACCACGTTCTCCAGGTCGGCCCCGGTGAAACCGGGCGTTCCCCTGGCAATTACTTTCAAGTCGACTTCCTCCGCCAGCGGCTTGTTCCGGGTATGCACCTTGAGGATCTCCTCCCGGCCCTTGACGTCGGGAAAGCCGACGGCGACCTCCCGGTCAAAGCGGCCGGGCCGGAGCAGCGCCGGGTCGAGGATATCCGGGCGGTTGGTAGCCGCGATGATGATAATCCCCTCGTTGACGTCGAACCCGTCCATTTCCACCAGCAGCTGGTTTAAAGTTTGCTCCCGTTCGTCGTGGCCGCCTCCCAGGCCCGCGCCGCGCTGGCGTCCCACCGCGTCGATTTCGTCGATAAAAACAATGCACGGCGCATTTTTCTTGGCGTTTTCAAAAAGGTCCCGCACCCTGGAGGCGCCGACCCCGACAAACATCTCCACAAAGTCAGAACCGCTGATGCTGAAGAAAGGCACGCCGGCTTCCCCGGCGACGGCCCTGGCCAGCAGCGTTTTACCCGTGCCGGGCGGGCCGACCAGCAGGACCCCCTTGGGGATGCGAGCCCCCAGTTCGATATACTTCCGGGGATCTTTCAGGAAATCCACCACCTCGGCCAGCTCCGCTTTTTCTTCGTCGGCCCCGGCCACTTCGTTAAAGGTTACCCGCTTCCGGTCCGACTCGTGCAGGCGGGCCCGGCTTTTGCCGAAATTCATCACCCGGTTGCCGCCGCCCTGGGTCTGCTGCATGAAGAAAAATAGAATGGCAATGAGCAAAAGAAAGGGGACCATATAAGTCAGGGCGGTCTGCCACCATTTCGGGCCCCGCGGGGGCTGCTGGTCAATTTCTATATTTTTCTCCAAAAGGAGGGCTGTCAGCGGATAGTCCTCCGGACGGTTGGTGATAATCTTCCGGCCGTCCTTGAGCACGGCCTCTATTTCAGTGCCATAAATCGTAACCTCCTGCACCTGGCCGGCTTCAACTTTCTGGAGGAAGGCGGTAAACTTCATTTTTTCCGGTGCGTTTTCGCTGCTGAAAAGTTGCCATACGGCAATTACAACCAGCGCGATAATCAGGTAAAAAGTAATCTGCCGTAAAAATGGCTTCAAACAGTTACCTCCTCTCCATACCACGAACTGTGGCTTTTTACCTTCTTTATTCTAACATACCCCACCGGTATAGGCAACAATGCCGCCGCTGCGCATTGGAGCCAGCCGCTGGAGACAGGCATCAATGCAGTATTCAGAATTCATTGGCCAGATTTGAGAATACTTCGAGACGATAAGCCGTCATTTTCTCATTCTGACTCCTTACTCCTGACCCCTGTTGTTTTTTCCGGTTTTCTCATTCTGACTCCTGACTTCTGGCGCCTGGCTTCTGAATAGATGCACAAGTCGGCCAGCTGGCGGTAATCTTCGTTGTAATCCAAACCGTACCCGATCACAAAACGATCCGGGATGGCAAAGCCGCAGTAGTCGGGATTAAAGGCCACCAGGCGGCGGGCCGGTTTGTCCAGCAGCGTAACCACCTTTAAAGAACGGGGCTGCCGGCTGAGCAGGTTTTCGCGCAGGTAACTCAAGGTCAACCCGGTATCAACGATATCTTCAACCACCAAAACATCTTTGCCCTGGATACTCTGATCCAGGTCCTTCAGAATGCGCACCACGCCCGAAGTGGCCGTGTCCACTCCATAGCTGGAAACGGCGATGAAGTCGATCTCAACGGGCACTTGCAGGCGGCGCATCAGGTCGCTGGCGAAAACCACCGCCCCTTTGAGCACACAGACCAGCAGTATTTTTTTGCCCCGGTAATCCTCCGAAATCCTTTGGGCCAGTTCCCCCACCCGGGAGGCGATTTCCGCCCCGCTGAGCAGTACTGCGAATTTTGCACCGGTCATTTAATAACCTCCTTTTTAATCAGGGGGGCGGTTCGCCAGGACGTTTATTCCCCCTGCAGCGGCCCGGCACTCGCCGCTCATGATCACCTAAGTTGAGACGCTGTCCTCTATTGAGCGCCGGGCGTTTGAACGCTTAAAAGCGAGAGAACAGACTGAAATTCAAGCAACGCAAAGCCGACCACAACAGCTTTTATCACTTCTTGCTTCTCTCTTCCCTCTTCTCAACTTCCAGGACCAGCGCCTTTTTTGTATCGGCAGTGATCCGGTAAGGGTGGCCGATACGGATCCCCACCACCCAGACAATTTCATCCCCCGCGGCAATCAGCGGGTAGCGCTGTCTTTTGTGACCGGGCACTTTCTGGTCGATAAAAAAATCCTTTAATCTTTTTGCGCCGGGCGCGCCCTGGGGATAAAACCGGGCCCCGCTCCACCGCGAACGCAACACCAGCGGATCCGGAAGAGTGTCAAAATCGAGGTACGCCTGCCGCGCTCCGGGCGGCCAGGCCAGGTCCGCCGGCTCCGCCAGGCGGGCGGTGATCACCTGCCGCCCCCCCGGTAAAACCGTTACCCCGGGGATGGCCAGAAGGCGGGGCTTAAGGGTTTCCTGTTCCGGGAACGCCGTTGGCGATACGATCAGGTTCCCGGATGAACGGTAAATCCTGGCCCCGCCCGGCAAGGTTACTTCTCCGGCTCCCCCGCCACTGGCCAGCGCCAGCAGCTGCCGGATCTGTTTCCAGCCGATAGATTTACCCGGCAGGCAGTGCTCCAAAGCCTGGCGGGCTACGCGACCCTGCAGCGCTTCCGGCAGCCCGGCCAGGGCGCGCCGCTTGATAATTATTTTGCCGCCCTTGTGCCGGGCCAGCTCGCGGTATTTTTTTCTTGACGCCGCCTGGAGGTATTCTCGGTCCGCCGCAGCCAAGCCGGCCAACCTGGCCAACGACTCTTTCACCCGGGGGTTATAGCGCTCCAGGTAAGGGATCAATTCCAGGCGAATCCGGTTGCGGGTATACGCTGTTTTCAGATTACTGGAATCGATCACCGGCTTGAGCCCGGCTTCAACACAGTAGCGCTCGATCTCAGCTCTCGTTACCCCCAAGAGGGGCCGGATCAGCTCAAAACCGCCCAACTTCCGCCGTGTCGGCATACCGGCCAGGCCGTCAGGGCCTGTCCCCCTTAAAAAATTGAATAGTACCGTTTCGGCCTGGTCATCCTGATGATGCCCTACTGCAATCTTGCCGGCCCCGTGCTTTTTTGCCGCCTCGAGGAGAAACCGGTAGCGCACGATACGGGCCGCTTCCTGGGCGGTAAGTTTGCGGCCGGACCGGAACTGCGCCACATTGACCGCCGCACTTTCAAAAGGGATCTCCCAGGCCGCAGCCAGGCAGCGTACGGCTTCCGCTTCTTGCCGTGCTTCGGGGCGGAAGCCGTGATCCAGGTGAGCCGCTACCAGTTCCAGATCCAGTTGGGGGGCCAGCTTCCATAAAAAATGAAGCAGGCAAAGAGAATCAGGCCCGCCGGAAACAGCCACCACAATACGGTCTCCTCTTTGCAGCAGGCGGTGGGTTTGAATATAGCGCTTTACTTTTGGCAGAAGCATCACTTAACACCTTGATTAATCGTTGTTATCCAGGTATTCAGAATTAGAATACCATGAGACGGTTAAACTGTTCCCTCACCGGGTGCAGCATGCTGCGCCCCTTGTTCATTCCTGCCTCCTGTTATTTCTACCGGTACTCTCATTCTGACTCCCGACTCCTGAATTCCGACTTCTGTTATGGCTCCTGGCTCCTGTAGTTACGATTAATTTTACCACAGCAGCTGGTATTTCTAAACTTCTTTACCGCCGCTTTTGTGCTATATGCGCAAAAAAAAGCAACCTTTTATTACAAAGGTTGCACAAGAGCGCTGCGGGCCAAACTTATATCATTGATGCCCTACCGTCTGAAGCGTGCCAGGCGGCAGACTACCACTGTCAGGTCATCCCGCAAGGGGCTGCCGGACCGGCGCGCCGCTTCTTCAAGGATCCGGTCAGCCACGATTTGAGGCGGGCTGTTTTCCATCTGCTTCAGGAAGGAAATCAGCCAGGAGGTCTCTCCGTCCGGATCGCACGCCCCATCGGTTACCATTACCAGCAGGTCGTTCATCTGGAGCCTCTCCAGGTAGCTCTCCATCTCCACAATGGCAAGAATTCCCAGGGGCAGAGAGGAAGCCCCGATCTTAAACACCTCCTTTCCCCGCTTTAAAAAGCTGGGGGCGGCCCCAATTTTTAGGAGCTCAACCTCTCCTTCCACCAGGTCGATCAGGGCCATGTCCACGGTGGCAAAGATCTCTTCACCCGAGCGCAGTTGCAGCAGGGAGTTGACGCTGCGCAGCACTACCTCTTTTTGGAACCCTGCTTCCAGCAGCCGTTCCAGCATATTCGTGGTAGCTTTACTCTCCGCTGCGGCGCGGGGACCGTTGCCCATACCGTCGCTAAGGATAATCACCTGTTCCCTGAATCCCAATTCGAGAAAGCTATAGCCATCACCGCATACCTGCTGGTTCCGCCCGGCTTTTTGCGCCAGGCCCAGCTCCAGGCTAAAGAGGGGAGCCTGCTCGCCCACGCCGGGAGGGAGCCGGCCTTCATCGACTTCACGGGCCAGGTCAAGCATCACCTGCGCCAGGCCCTGCAGCTGATCGGAGACCAGCTCCTTCCCCTCTCTAACCTTTTGCTCCCAGAACCGGTTGACCTGCCACACCTCATGCAAACTGTTGATGGCCCTGATTAGGGTTTCAGGCTGATGGCAGCGTTCACGGAAGAGGGCGGGCAAATGGGCCACGCTCACCTCCCCCTCCGCCTCGGCCCGCCCCAGGAGATCAAGGATCAAGCGGTGGTGGCTGTAAAGATCCTTCTCCCAGCAGCGCCTTCGAAAAAGGCAGGAGCGGCAAACCCGGTTCATTAAGTCTTCCAGTAAAGGAGACATCTCGTCTTCAATCTGGCCCTGTTTTGCCGCTGTAGCCTGGGAAAACCCCAGGGAAAGCTCGCCAAACAACCTGGCGATATGCCTGATCCGCTCAGTAATCAACTGGCGTGTTTTCTCCGTCACTTCGCCTTTCTCGTCCCAGCCCAGCTTCTGAAGCTGAAGCGACAGCCTCTGAAGCCGCCGCGAGGGTATCGCCAGGAATATGACCAGGGAGAGCAGGCCTTCCCTCCAGTATAATCCCGGCATACCCTCCGGGGCCAGGAGAAACAGGATCGGAGCGGAGAATAAGAAACCGGCGGCACAGCCCCAACGGCCAAAGGGCCTTAAACATCCTGTCCAAAATCCGCTAAAGGAGAGGGACCCGCTAATCAGATAGAAGTAAGGGTTTCCCAACCCTAAAATTGTCCCTGTGATTATCCCCATAGCGGCGCCCCAGCCCACCCCCAACAAGTAGGCTGCAAGCACGAGGCAGAACTGGCTGGCTGCGGCTTCTACGGATAAGCCGGCTACCGCCAGCCCTTTTAGGCCAAACGCTGACAGGAAAAAGAGGAGAAAAACGGCAATGATCTCCTCTTGATCCAGGACCGGCCTGTCCCGGCTCCAGGGAAGGTGGTCAATCAGGCGGAGGCCCGGCAGCATAACCACTGCCGCCAGGCAGCCGATGATCACCTCTAAGGATGTATATACGGCTTCCAGATAATGAGGAGCGTGGAATACAGCCAGGTTCCGGCTCAGGATTACCAACACCGCGGTTGTCAGTAAAAGCGGGCACCTCTGTTTTATGATGTGGAGGCAAAGCCCTTCCAGGAGCCAGACTGCCGCCATCACTCCCAGGAGGTGCAATGCTGCCGGCATACCATCAGCGGTAGCCCGGCCTGTGAGAACGGCCGCCGCCACCAGGAAGCTTTGCAACGGCTTTTCCCGTAGAGCTACCAGCCAAAAGACGGCCCCAAAAGGCGCAATCTCACCCATGATCGTGGCCCTGCCCAGGAGAAACCCGGCCGCGACCAGCAGGATGTTGCGTGTGGCAAAAAGAGCCTGTCCCTTTTGATAAAATACCCGGAGTTTCTCGAGCCGCTCCTGGCTACCCCTGGGGGGTAAAAAGGTGGTTTCATGGGCTAAACTTGTCCCCTCCGCTCGCACAGACATTCACCTCCTCCGTCTGGTAAACCTCATTATAAAGAGATTATTCTGAAATGTATGTCAGAATAAGGAGGCGGCCCAAGTTTTTTTTCCGACAAATTCGCACACCGGTCAGCGGTTAATATAAGGTAACGCCATTTTATAGACAAGAACAACCCGGGAGACCCTTCTGTTTTTGGCAAGCCTGGTATAACCAAATCGAATTAAGTAATCCGGACGGGAACGCCCGCCAGGGCCGGCGCCCGGATGGGAAACGGTTCGTCCAATCGTTGCTCTGCCGCCGCGGCAAACTATCACTCTAAAAACAGCGGTCAGGAAAGTGGGATTGAAAGCCCAAAGGCTGAACAGCAACAAAAAAACACCCTCTTAAAGGTGTTCATGCCAATCACTTGTTCTTTGGCGATTAAAAGATGGCTTTAAAAAGCTTCCCGGTAAGTCCCCCGGCCGCCTCTTTTGGATTCGGTATTGCGTTTCAAGTCCTGCAGCCGTTCATCGCTTTCTTTCAAATACTTGGCCAACTTGTCTTCAAACGTGGCCCGGTCTTCATGCCGGTTAATGCGGTGGGAAGATCTGCTTAAGGCCTGTCTGATTGAAAGACCGATTTTGCCGTCTCCATCAACCGAGAGCACCTTTACTTTTACCCGGTCCGTTTTTTTTAAAAATTCATTGATATCCTTGACATAAGAGTCTGCCACTTCAGAAATATGCACGAGACCGGTTTCGCCACTGGGAAGCTGAACGAATGCTCCAAAATTAGTGATCCCGGTTACCACCCCTTCCAAAATACTCCCGACTGAAACTGGCATTCTAGCTAAAACTCCTCCTTGCGAAATACTTGCATAAATCATTATAACTTTTTTGAATCCTTTGTCAATCCTCTACCTGAAAGACTGTTTCACCCGGCTTAACCAGGCCGAGATACTTGCGGGCCAGTATTTCAATATAGCTCAGGTCATGGAGCCGCTTGATTTCTGCGCTAATGGCTTCGTTGCGGGCTTCGTATTCCTCGATCCGCGTTTCGTATTCATGAAGCTCCCGGCGCAGGCGGTGTTGCTGGAGCGATTGGGCGGCGATGACCAGGAGCAGGTAGCCGACCAGGATAACCCCGACCATGATCAGCAACCTGGGCAAACCGAATGAACGGCGGCGCCGCCGGGGAAAGGCGGCAACTCCGCCCGGCCCGGTTATCACCGGTTTTCGCATCATGCTCCCCTCCCGTTAAATTTTATGCTTTCATTCGCCGGCTCAGGTCGATTATCCTGCTGCGGCAGCGGATAAAAAAATCGCGGCTTTTCTGTACCACTTCAACCGTCCAGCGAAAGGGCGCCGTTACCGCAACAAAAATCTGGATTATACAGCGGTAAGTCTTACGGGCCAGGCGATACAGACATGCAAAGGCCCTGTTCCAGACAGGAAAAAAGAAACGGCTTAAGAAATAAAAATAACCTCCGGATCCCGCGGCCAACCCCAGGTAGGTGTACAAATGAATCTCACCCCAACGCCTGACAATAAAGGTTACCAGGCAAGCCAGAGCGGCAAAAATCCAAAACAGGCAGTCAACAATAAATAAAGCGGCGGCCGGCGGGCGCCGGCAGCCTTGCCTGCGCGCAGCCCGATAAAGATCATAAATGGCCGCCAGGGCAGCCCCCAGGGCCAACGCTTCCAAAAAAGTATAAAGTTGTTCCAGAACCAGTGATGGCGAATCAATGGCCGGCACTATTTAAAAAGCCGCTCCAGGATATTTTTCCCCCGGTTCCGGGAGCGTTTTTCTTCAGCATAGGCAAGCTCCAAAACAAAGCCATCGATGGTTACTTCACCCTGGTCCAGGTTGAGGTGTTTGATGTGCAAATTCTCACCCCGTACTGCCAGCAACCCGAGCTCTGTTTCCATAATCACCTCTTCATCGTCAAAGCTGTCCACGTGCAGGACACCGGTTATCTCGGTATGCTCCCGGTTTTCGATGACAAGGCGGTGCTGGCCGCCCCTATAACTGTGCTTTTCCTCCATCTTCATCCCACCCTTCATCTCCCCTGCCCCTTTTGATCTGAAAAAAGACACCCCTCATTATCGCTCCACACCCGGAACGGGTTTACTTAATTATATGAGTTTGTACCCCGTTTATGCCAAGTGAGAAGTGAGAGGTGAGAAGTGGGAAGTGAGAAAAAACGGCGCTATGACCGAACATTTGTCTGTGGAGATGCTCTGAAAGCAACGTCACGACTAAAAAGAGGAGAGGAAGTTGTTGAAGTGAGAGCTCCCGGACGCAGTGAATTTGGCTTCTCTTTCAGATCTCACTTCTCACCTCTCGCCTCTCAATCCCAGACCCGGACCACGTCTACATTGCGGTAGAAGTATGCAACGATATCGTTGCAGGACCACCCTTCTTCGGCCAGGGCACGGGCGCCCCATTGGCACATCCCCACGCCGTGCCCGTACCCCGAACCGGAAAAGTGAACTTCACCGTTACCGAGCTCAACCTCCTCAATGAAAGTAGAGCGCATGGCCGTGCTGTCCAGGGCCAGGCGCAGCGATGGGGCGGAAACTGCAACACCGTTAACGGAAATCTTCGTTGCCCGCCCAGACGGGCCTCGAGCGCTTACAGTAACCTTTTCCACGGGCCCCGGGTCCCGGCCCGCCAATTCGGACACCGCCTCCCTTACCTGGGACAGAGAAAAAGAAGCGCTCCAGTATCTTTCCTCTGCAGGGATAATATCCTCGCCGGGGCTGTCGACAATCTGGATGTATGGCGGGTTGCCTCCTTCGAATTCCAGCCCTTCGTCGGCACGGGCTGTGCGGGGGCCGGCAAAAGCATGGAACCATCCCCTGATATAATCCCCGTCGTGAACCACTACCTGGCCCCTGGTTTTTTCCACCGCACGGCGCACCCGGTCATTGATCCGGGCCGCATCGTAAGCCTGGAACTCCTCGATGTCGGTTGAAGCATGGGCCTTGCGCTCCGGCACGCCGCCTTTGTCCTTGATTTTTTGCAGGGTGAAGCTGCGCGCGATAATGGCCTGGGCTGCCAGGGCATCTTCATGCCACTGCGGATCCATCTCCGCCGCCACTACCCCGGCGATATAGTCTTCAAAAGCCATCTCCCGGACTGCACCGGTTTCATGAAAAAAGACCCGCAAGCGCGGTTCCCGGCCCTCAAACTCTGCCAGCGCTTCCGGCAGCGGTGGGGCCTCCGGCTGCGCAGGAGACTCCGGCACCTGCGGCCTGAACCGGCATCCTCCCCAGGCGATAGCTAAGGCCAGGGAAAGAAGCATAAGCAAGCCTTTGAAGCGAATCTGCATTTTCATATCCTCTCCTGCGGCGGTATACTGGTTATGCTTATTGTTTATCGCTGCAAGGAGAATATACTCCCATTAAGGCAGATCACGCTCAGGAATCAGAATTTGGGATGGATATTTAAAAACAGAATCCCCCGCTGGGCGGGGGATCGGAAGCAGGATTAAATACCGCCTAAAGGCATACCGTGCTTATTTTACTTTATCCTTTAACGCTTTACCGGCTTTAAACACCGGCACGTTCAGTGCCGGTATGGTAATGGTTGCTCCCGTGGCCGGGTTTCGCCCTTCACGCTGCCTGCGTTCGCGCACTTCAAATGTACCGAAACCCACAAGCTGGATCTTTTCACCCCTGGCCAATCCGTCGGCGATACTTTCAAAAACCGCACTGACAACTTTCTCGGAATCCTTCTTCGACATTTCTGTCTTTTCTGATACCAACCCGACAAGTTCAGACTTATTCATGATCAATCCCTCCTCAACAGGTTTATTATAGACGATATTTAATGTTTTATTCGCCTTAATTACCATGATTCCTGCTTTTTCGCATTATTTCCTTTTCGCTTGGCTTCTTCCCACCACCGATCCAACTGTTCCAGGGAATAGCAGGCAACCGGACGTTCGCCTTTTTCCGCCTGGGCCAGGATATACTGAAACCGCTGGAAAAATTTTTGCAGCGCTTTCCCCAGTGCCAGTTCCGGATTTACCTTCAAAAATCGGGAAACATTTACTGCCGCGAACAATAAATCGCCAAACTCTTCCTCTATTTTTCCCGGAAATCCCGCCCGATATGCATCTTCCAGTTCAGCCAGCTCTTCCTTCAATTTTTCTACAGCCCCTTCGACCCGGGGCCAGTCAAATCCCAGCTCCGCCGCTCGCTTCTGTACTTTGTAGGCCCTCAGCAGGGCCGGCAATCCGTCCTGAACGGCCAAGCGGCAAAACCCCTCTTCTCCTTTTTCAATTTGCTTAATCTGTTCCCACCGGTTTATCACCTGGGAATTAGTGGCGGCACTTTCTTTTTCAAAAACGTGGGGATGCCTGCGAATTAACTTGGCGGTGACGGTATCGATTACCCGGTATAAATCAAACCGCTCCTCTTCCCGGGCTATCTGGCTGTGAAAAACCACCTGCAGCAGCAGGTCGCCAAGCTCTTCCATCAGGGCGGTGTCGTCTTTCTGATCAATAGCGGCGATTACCTCGTAGGCTTCTTCGACGAGATATTGCCTCAGGGAGGTATGGGTTTGCTGCCTGTCCCAGGGGCAGCCCGATCGGGAACGCAGCAAGGCCATGACCCCGGCCAGGTCCCCCAGGGAATAGCCTTTGGCCGGAGGCAGGTATAGGGTTGTGTAATGGTTATACCGCTGCCGGTCCAGGGCATACAGGGGCAGCCGCCGGATCCGGCGTCCGGGCCGGCCGGCCTTTTGAATAACCGTAACCGGAAACAAGGGTGGATAAAGCTCCATGAGCTTAAGCTTAACCCGTGACGCCACCGCCCTGCTGTAAACCTGGGCCAGCAGGAGGTGCTGCCGGTGCGGTTCTTTCAAGCCGTCCAGGGCGAGGGCATCCAGGACTGTAACCCCGTCAAGCAGATCCAGCTTCAGGTCGGTTAAGGCGGGTTCGACGAAGCTCACCCCGGGGATTATTTTCAGCTTAATCCCGGACCGCGGGGCCAGGCGGCACAACCGCTCCACCGTTGCTTCGCCGACCAGAGGATGGCCCGGCACGGCATAGTAAATCGTTTTGCCGCGCCCGGCAGCGCTGATCAGCCGGCGGGCGATGGAGCGGTAAACCTGTTCGAAACAGCCCGCCTGGCTGTAAAGGCGGTCGAAGGTGCGGATAGCCACACCCTGCCTGGAAAGGCAGCGGGCAAGGGGGTGGCGGCCCGTCCGGAAATAAAGAGGTTGTCCGTTCTGCAAGGCCCGCCAGGCCGCCAGGGTCAAATCTCCCGGGCTGCCCGGACCGAGGCCGATCACAATGATCCGGCCCATGGAAACTCCTTCTTCTCTAATTACTTCAACAACCTGAACCTCTCTGCGAGCCGCACCAGGCGGCCTCCCACCCAGGGCACCAGGGCCAGCTCTTCCCTGCTCAAGCTGCCGAGCAGCAGCAAGGCAGCTCCGTATACACAGAGGCCGGCGGTGATGGCGGCGATAACAGCCGCCCCGTTGGCCAGGCTTTCCGGCAGCATCGGCAGCCCCAACCGCAGCAGCAGCCTGTATGAAAGCGAAACTGACACCGCCATGATCGTGACGGCAAGACCGGGCTTTAGGACCAATTCCCCCAGACGGAAACGCCACCCCGTATGGCGGGCCACATGGTAGAGATTGAGCACCGCCGCCACACCGATTCCCACAACGGTGGCCAGGGCGGCACCGCCGATGTTTAAAGCGGGCAGCGCGGTTAAATACCAGGCCAGGACCGTTTTCACCGCGCCGCCGTAAACCATGTTCAATACGGGGACAATCGGCCTGCCCAAACCCTGCATCACGCCGGTAGTGGTAACATACAAACAAAGAGGTATCACTGACCAGGCCATATAGGCGAGCGAGTAACCGGCTTCCGCGTTTCGGAAGAGCAAAACGGTGATCGGGGTAGCCAGCAGATAAAGGCCGACCGCCGCGGGGATACAAAAAAGCGCGGTCAGTTTAATCGCAATGGCGGAACGGCTTTTAATTAAGGTTGTGCTGCGCAGGGCAAAAGCTTCCGATACAGCGGGAACCAGGCTCATACTCAGGGCCAGGGCGACAACATTGGGGAAATAGACTACGGAGCCGGCCATCCCGGTTAACTGGCCGTAGAGCTGAGTCGCCCGCTCCACGGGCAGCCCGATCTCCTGCAGCCGGCGGGGGACGACGGCAAGATCGATTAAAGTAATCAGGGGGAGAATCAAACTGCCGAAGGTAATCGGAATGGCCAGGCTGAAAATCCGGCTGACAATCTTCCCGTAGCCGGCCGGATTGTGGCTCGCCTGGCTCTCAATCAGCCGTTGATAGCTCTTCCGGCTGCGCCAGTATAAAACAAGCAGCAGCCCCAGGCCAAGAATACCCCCGGCGACGGCACCCGATGCCGCTCCGGCTGCCGCGAATTCCAGTCCCACCGGGAGGAGCAGAACGGCCAGGATGAGTGATACCGCCACCCGGCCCGCCTGCTCCAGAAGCTGTGAGAGGGCGGTGGGGACCATCTGCTGCTGCCCCTGAAAAAAACCGCGGATCGCCGACATCACGGTCACAAAAAATATCGCCGGGGCGATCGCCTGCAAAGCATATACGGCCCGGGCATCCCTGGCCACGGTCACGGCCACAAAATTGGCGCCGAAAATCAGCAGCAAGGAAATGGCCAGGCCGGTCAGGCTTAAAATCAGCAAAGCGATGCGGAATACGCGCATCGCCTCGCGGTAGTCTTTAAAAGCCAGGTTCTCCGCAACCAGTTTGGAAATAGCTACCGGAATTCCTGCCGTCGATATCGCCAATAAAGAAGAATAAATCGGGTAAGCCATCTGGAAAAGGCCGATGCCTTCGTCTCCGATAATCGCCGCCAGCAGGATCCGCATCGGCGCTCCCACAAAGCGTACGATTACCCCGGCCACCGCCAGTATGGCTGCACCCTTGATAAAAGTGCTCTGGGTTGTCAAAGCTCTTCTTCCTTCCTCTTCCCGCTTTCCCCGCTACTGCAATATCTGTATTATACCAGTTATACCTAAAACACACTATCAACTTACTGTTCCATCTGTTTCGCTAAAAAAGATGCCGCCGTTTCCACCAGTTTAAGCTCCAAATCAGTCATCTTTACCGCGGGGTCCCTGCTGCCCATGATTACGGCCCCAATCGGATCCCCCTCCGCAATAATCGGCGCCACGACTTCATTGGCAAAACGGGCTCCGGAAAGGTCGTCCGCATCCTGATAATATTGATGCCCGGCAGTATTGTTAATCAGGACACTTTTACGGTTCTCCATAACCCTCTCCGCGGCGGCGCTCAAGGGGCGGTTTAAAAACTCTTTTTTGGGAGCTCCGGCAACAGCGATGATGGTGTCGCGATCCGCGATTAGAGAAATATGGTTCATCGATTCATACAGGGAATCGGCATACTCCTGCGCAAATTCACCCAGCTCGCCGATGGGTGAATACTTTTTCAAGATTACTTCGCCGTCCCTGTCAACAAAAATTTCGAGAGGATCCCCCTCCCTGATTTTAAGGGTTCTCCGAATTTCCTTGGGGATAACAACACGGCCCAGATCATCGATCCGCCTGACTATACCGGTTGCTTTCAACGTTTTTTCCTCCTTCTATTGGTTCGTAGTTAAAGCGAAGTTTTTTCTCTCAGACGAAGTTAGTATACAACTGCTCAGGATGTTTTATACATAAACGGGCCGATCGGGAGCCGGGCTGCGGATTTAAAAATTTCGGTGCGCCCTTCACTCCGGAGGCAGTCGTCTCCTTCGTCAGGCGAGGTTCTGCTCGTTTTGCATGCGGGCCAGAACCACAAGATTTTCCAAGAAACGGAGCAGCTCGGGGATCGTGGCGGCCGTATCGCCGCCTTCGATTTTTACCTTCAGGGTTAGCGCTTTACCGCCGGCGAGGGTGATCCTGCCTCTGGTCGCGCCGATTAAAGACCACAGCTTCTGGCTGTCAAAGACCCGATCGGGATAAAACTTGACTTCTAGCGCACTCTTTTGCTGCCGGATCAACTCTATCCCCAGCTGCCGGCATAAGATGCGCAAGGCTGCCACGGCAAACAGATTTCGTACCGGGGCCGGTGGTGACCCGTAGCGGTCCCGCAGCTCTTCCTCCACTTCAACCAGATCCTCTGCGGTGTTAAGGGTATAAATGCGCTGGTAAAAATCGATCTTCTGGTTGTGGTTGGCAATATAAGACACCGGGAAGAAAGCGTTGATTTTAAGATCCAGCCTTGGAAACAGCGGTTCTTCCCGCCTGACATTCTTAAGCTCCGCCACGGCCTGCTCCAGGAGGCGGCAGTACAAGTCAAAGCCTACCGCAACCATAAACCCGTGCTGCTCCGCGCCGAGGATGTTGCCGGCGCCGCGAATTTCCAAGTCCCGCAAAGCCACCCTGAAACCGGAGCCCAGCTCGGTGAATTCTTTAATCGCCTGAAGCCTTTTTCTGGCTGCTTCCGTAATGATTTTTTCTTTACGGTAAGTGAGATAAGCGTAAGCCAGGCGGTTGGAACGGCCGACCCGGCCCCGGATCTGATAGAGCTGGGCCAGGCCGAATTTATCGGCGTCATAGACAATCAGGGTGTTGACATTGGGGATATCCAGCCCGGCTTCGATAATGGTGGTGCTGATCAGGATCTTATACCTGCCCTCCAGGAATTCACCCATGATCCGTTCGAGGGAAGCTTCGGGCATTTGCCCGTGGCCTACGGCTACGGGTACACCGGGAAACATCGCTTGAATTTTCTTGGCCATGGCGTTGATACCCTCAACACGGTTAAAAACGTAGTAAACCTGTCCCTGGCGGTTAAGCTCACGCTGAAGCGCCTCCTTCACCAGATTCTCAGAGTACTCCATCACAAAAGTTTGCACCGGGTAGCGATTCTCCGGCGGGGTTTCAATGACGCTCAAATCCCGCGCCCCGGCCAGGGAGAGGTGGAGCGTCCTGGGGATGGGGGTGGCCGTCATCGCCAGCACATCGACATCAAGACGCAGCTGCTTAAGCTTTTCCTTATGCCGGACACCGAACCGCTGTTCCTCGTCGATAATCAGAAGCCCCAGGTCGTGGAACCGGACATCTGCGGAAAGGAGGCGGTGCGTCCCGATGATAATGTCGATTTTCCCCCGGGCCAGTTCCGCCAGGATCTCCTTTTGCCTGGCTGCCGGGATAAAGCGGCTTAACTGGGCTACTGTAAACGGAAAATCGCCGAACCGCTCCAGAAAAGTGCGGAAATGCTGCTGCGCCAGGATTGTCGTCGGAACCAGGAGCGCCACCTGTTTACCCTCCATAGCCACTTTGAACGCGGCCCGCAGGGCCACCTCGGTCTTCCCATAGCCGACATCCCCGCAAATGAGGCGGTCCATCGGCTGCCGCTTTTCCAGGTCCCTTTTGACGTCGCTAATCGCCTGAAGCTGGTCCGGTGTTTCTTCATAAGGGAAGCGGGCTTCAAATTCAATCTGCCAGGGGTGATCCGCCCCGAATGCGTAACCCTGGACAGCCTGGCGGGCGGCATAGAGGGAAAGCAGTTCCCTGGCCATCTCCTGGACGGAGGCATTAACCTTGCTTTTCAACCGCTGCCACTCACCGCTCCCCAGGCCGTGCAGGCGGGGCGGCTTCCCCTCCGCGCCGACGTACTTTTGGATCAGCTGGATCTGGTCGACCGGCAGGTAAAGCCTGTCGCTGCCGCCGTACTTCACCTGCAGAAAATCACGCTGGACGCCCTGGACTTCCAGGGTACTCAAGCCAAGGTACTTGCCAATCCCGTGCTGTTCATGGACAACGTAATCACCCACCACGAGATCGCGGTAATCCCTCAACCTGATCCCTTCCTTGCGCGCCAGCCTTTTTTTCTTACGCCGGCGGGGCACCAGGTTATGCTCCGTAAGCACCGCCACCTGCAGGGCGGGTATGGCAAACCCGTCTTCCAGGCTTGCGGTAACCATTTGGGCTGGAGCCGTTAAATCAGCGCTCCACGACCGTTCCAAAACACCGGCTACCGGTATCGCCATCTCCTGCAGGCTTTTTAAGAGCGCCGCTCCCCGCTCGGGGGAACCGGCCAACAGGCAAATCTGAAAGCCCTCTTTAATCCAGCCGTAAAAATCGTTTCTGAAAAGATCCCACTGCCCGTGGTAATAGGGAATGCTTTTATGCTCCAGGGCATACTCCCGGCCCGGGTTCAACCCTCCGGCGGAATCGGGGAAAAGGGTGCAGGCCACCAGGGGGCACGGTGTCCCGGATAACAAAGCTTTCTCGTCCCAAAAGGAATCCAGCTGTCCCGGTAAAAGCTCACCCTGGAGAAAAATGCTGCTCCGGTGGTCTTCTAGCTCCCGGTGCAAGATGGCGGCTTTCTCGAAAACGGAGGACGGTTCGTCTACAAAAACAATAAAGTCGCCGGGAAGGTAATCAAGCAGGCTTGCGCCTTTTCCATAAAAAAAAGAAAAATAGCTGGAGAGAACGTCAAGCCCTCCCGGCTCTTTCAGGTGGTTCATGTGCTGCTCCACATTTGTTTTTAATTTTGCGGCGGCCTCTTTTTCGCCGCGCTGCCGCAGCCTGGCTAAGGCCTGCTCCATTTCGCCGCGCAGCCGTTCTTCCCCATCCTCGAAAATAGGGCCGGGGAGGATTAACTCATATGCCGGCAAGATGGCCGCCCTTTCCATCTGACCTGTGGAGCGCTGCGTTCCCGGATCAAAGAGGCGAATTGAATCAATAAGATCATCGAAAAGTTCCACCCGCAACGGTTGTTCCCAGCCAAAGGGGAAAATGTCGATGATTTCACCCCGCGCGCTAAACTGGCCTTTCCCCTCAATCAGGGGGGTTCTCTCGTAGCCGATCTCTACCAGCTGGGTGAGCAGGGCTTCACGGTTGACGCTGTCTTTTACCCGCAGCTCCAGGATCAGCCGGTTCCATTTTTCCGGAGGGACCATGCGGGAGATGATCGCCGTAAAGGGGGCCACAACTATCCCTTTCTCCCGGCGGTAAAGCCATTCCAGGAAATGAAGGCGCTGCTCCCGCTGCTCCTGGCTGCGGGTCAATATTTCCGCGGTAATGAAGAGCTCCCGGGCCGGAAGCAGGTTTACCCTGTCGGCCGGGAAAAAAGCCAGTAAATCTTCATAAATTTTTTCAGCACGGGCCGGATCCGCGGTAACCACCAGGGCCGGGCGGCGGCAGTGCTCGGCCAAGCCGGCTAAAAAGAATACCCGGGCGCTGCCGTCCAGACCGGTTACGGCTGCCCGGTATTTCCGCTGCGTGTTTACCCCGTGCGCCAGTTCAACAAAAGCGCGCTCGCGTGTCCACTGCTCCAACAGGGTATGGAGATACATAATTCGCCCCCCGGCTTGAGGGTTCTAGATTTTAAAGTGAATGATGTGTGAATAGTGGGAACATGGCCGTTAAAGCCCGCCCTAGTGCAGATCCGGCGCCCTCAGGTACTGCCACTCGGTTTCATGAAGGCCCATACTGTCTACACAGTCGCCACAGAGGGAGTACACAAAAAGCCCCCCCGTTTCGGTAGATTTTATTATATCCTGACGCAAATCAACCGTCAACGGATCCATATCGATCTGCGCCAGCTCAGCCTCACTTAAGTTGAGACAGCCAATAATCGCCCCACACCGGTCGCAGACATAGGTTGCCTTCATTGGTTCTCTCACCATATTATGGACCTGGTTTTATGATTATGCTACCCATCTGGGGCGGAGACTATCCGTTCAGGAGGCAAGAAGCAGGAAGAAAGAGGCAGGAAAGCGGTGGGGGTGCAGTGTGCTGCATCCGCATGCAGCAGGAAGTGAAATACGGGCGAAACATGCCTTACCCTAACGGAGAACGGCGTTTATACTAATAAAAGGGTCCCCGATAAAGATGACGTAAAGACGTTGATAGTTTAAGGAAAGACAGCCCGGTTGTATTTGTTCATCGCCGCGTCGAGCCCTCCGCTGACCAGCGCCAGGACCGCCTCTACGGCTCTTTCTACCGCCGCCTGAAGCGGTTCCTGCTCATCCTGGGCAGGCGGTTCCAGGACGTAGTCGGCTCCATCCACATCGCCGGCCGGCTTGCCGATACCGATCCGGAGCCGGATAAAATCAGGAGTCCCGAGCAGATCAATTACCGACTGCACCCCGCGGTGCCCGGCGCTGCCCCCGCCCCGGCGGAGGCGAATCAGCCCCGGGGGGAGATCCAGGTCGTCGTGCACAACCACGATTTCATCCTGCTGCAGGGAATAACGCCCGGCCAGTTCCGCCACCGCCTTGCCGCTGCGGTTCATAAAGGTCAGCGGCCGGGCCAGGAGGATATTATTCCCCTCATACGCGGCGGCGGCGCAGATGGACCATTCGTGGTAAAAAGGTTTTCCCGCCGCAAGGCGGCGTGAAAGAGCTTCCACCACCCGGAAACCCAGGTTATGCCTGGTGCCTGTATATTCCTTTCCCGGATTGCCAAGCCCCACAATCGCGTACATTTAATCAATACCCTGAGCCGGCCTGCTTACTCTGCAGGCCGGAGCGCCTCCTCGTCAGCCTTTCCGGCAGCCTCCGCTTCCTCTTCAGCGGCTTCCTCCGCCGCCGGCCCCTCTTCGGCGGTGGGAGCCAGGACCTGGGCCAGCAATTCATCCGGAGCGGTGACAAGCTCCACCTCCCGGTCGAACTGCAGGCTGCCCGCTGTGACACTCTCCCCGATCGCCAGGTTGGAAAGATCCACGTCAATCCGCTCGGGGATGTCTCCCGGCAAGCACTTCACGGCGACTTCCCGCGTCAGGAGCTGTAAAACGCCGCCTTCTTTAACCCCCACCGGATCCCCGGTAAAATTAAGCTGGATGTTGACCTCGACTTTATCCGTCATCGAAATCCGGATGAAATCGACATGCATCAACTTCTCTTTTTGCAGCAGGTACCGCTGGGTATCCTTGAACATCACCGTTTCCTGCTTCGCCTTTTTCCCTTTTTCCTTGATCGTCAAGTCAACCAGCACGTTCCCGCCCCCGGTCGATAATACCTGCCGGAGAGCGCGCCCCTCCACCAGCAGGGGTTGGGTCTCTTTGCCCCTGCCGTAAAGGACGGCCAGTATTTTATCCTCCCGGCGCAGCTCGCGCCGCTTCCCCTTGGACAAAGGTATTCTTACTTCCGCCTCTAGTTCCATCCGTTCCATGTTTAGCGCCTCCTCAGGACCAGTATACCCCAGGTGGCAGATCATGTCAAATCAGTTGAAGAGTTCGCTGACCGAACGCTCTTCGCTGATCCGGATAATCGCCTCCCCGATTAACGGGGCCACGGAGAGCGCCTTGAATTTGCTGTTTAATTTCGATTCGTCGACATGGATGGTATTGGTATAAACAATTTCCACCAGGGGGGCGGCGCTAAGTCGCTCCAGCGCCGGCCCGGAAAAGACCGGGTGGGAGCAGCAGGCGTAAACATCACGCACCCCTTTCTCGATCAGCGCCTCGGCGCCCAGGATGATCGTCCCGGAGGTATCGATAATATCATCAATCATGATCGCATCCTTATGTTTCACTTTGCCGATAATATTCATCACTTCCGCCTTGTTGGGAGCCGGCCGCTTCTTGTCGATGACGGCGATGGGCAGCCCCAGCCGGTTGGCCAGCTCCCTGGCCCTGGTCAGACCGCCCAGGTCGGGAGAAACTACCACTCCCCTGGTAATGTTCTTCTGTTTAAAATAGTCGGCCAAAATCGGGATGGCGGTAAGGTGATCGAAGGGGATATTGAAAAAGCCCTGGATCTGCCCGGCATGCAGGTCCATCGCCACAATCCGGCTGGCCCCGGCGGCGGTGATCAGGTCCGCCAAAAGCTTGGCCGTAATCGGATCCCGCGCGCGCGTCTTCCGGTCCTGCCTGGCATAGCCGTAATAGGGGATCACCGCATTCACCGAGCGCGCCGAGGCCCGCTTCAGGGCATCGATCAAGATTAACAGTTCCATGATGTTTTCGTTGATCGGCGCGCTCATCGGTTGGATAATGAATGCATCGGCGCCGCGGACGCTTTCCTTGATCCCGATTTCGATCTCCCCGTCGCTGAAACGGCTAACTTTTTCCGCACCAAGCGGGACGCCGATATAATCCGCAATTTCCCGGGCCAGCTTCAAATTGGCGCTGCCGCAGAAGATCTTGAGCCTGTCCCTACTAGTCACCTGGCAACCCCCCGGTAGAAGTATTGTCCGACCATAGCGTTACTTTTTCTCTTCCTGCCCTTCACTTTCCTGCAGCGGAGTTTTTTTCCCAAGCAGCCGGCCCGCGACTCCGGGACGGTTTTCCTGAGGAGCCCTGGCCAGCGCCAGGGCTCCGGGGGGAACATCGTTTGTGACGGTGGAACCGGCGGCAATAAATGACCCTGCGCCGATTTCCACCGGTGAAATAAGGTTGCTGTTACAGCCGACGAAAGCTCCCGCCCCGATGGTGGAGCGGTGTTTGCGCCTCCCGTCGTAGTTTACAATGATCACACCGGCGCCGAGGTTGACCCCGTCATGGATATCCGCATCCCCGACATAGCTCAAGTGGGGCACCTTGGTTCCCGTGCCGAGGACGGAGTTTTTTACTTCCACAAAATCGCCGATTTTAACTTCGGGACCGATGCGGCATCCCGGCCTGATGTAAGCAAAAGGTCCCACCGTAACCCCGGTCTCGAGGGCGCTTTCTTCGACCACGGCATAACGAATCGATACCCGGTCCTGCACCTGCACATCACGCAGGTGCGCGCCCGGCCCGATCCGGCAGGATGAGCCGATGGCGCTGTCCCCTTCAATAACCGTGCCGGGGTAAATGATCGTATCGACGCCGACACGCACACCGTAATCGATATACGTAGAACCGGGGTCGACAATGGTTACACCGTGCAGCATCAAAGCGCGGTTGATGCGGCCGCGCCAGAGGCCTGCCGCTTCCGCCAACTGGTTGCGGTCATTGATGCCCAGGCCGATGCGGTAGTCATCAATCCGGCAGGCGCCGGTGTGAAACCCCTGTTCCCGCATCAACGCCGGGATATCAGGCAGGTAGTATTCGCCCTGTTTGTTCGCCGTGGAAAGCCGGGGTAAAAAACACTTGAGCAGTTTCAAATCGAAGCAGTAAGTCCCGGTATTAATCTCCCGGACCAGTTTCTCGGCGGGTGAAGCATCCCTGTCTTCAACAATGCGCAACACCAGGCCGTTCTCATCCCGGATCACCCTGCCGTAACCATCAGGATCGGGCGGTATTGCCGTCAGCACCGTTGCCGCGTTCCCGTCATGTTCGGCTAACAGCCTCTCCAGCTGGGAAGGGTCCAGCAGGGGGGTGTCCCCGCAGAGTACCAGCACGGTCCCTTCATCGGGCAGGAGGGCCGCCGCTTGAAGCACGGCATGTCCTGTCCCCAACTGCTGTTCCTGGATCACGTAACGCCAGCGGGGGCCCATCGCCTCCCGAACCAGGTGCGCCCCGTGACCGATCACGACGATTACCTCGCCGGAAACGGCCGCCGCACTGTCGAGAATATAGCAGAGCATGGGCCGCCCGCAGATCGGATGAAGCACCTTTGGAAGATTGGAATACATCCGCTTCCCCTCTCCCGCTGCAAGCACCACCGCCCACAGTTGACCCACTGAAACCTTCCCCCCCGTAAAATCACTCCACCATATTATACTATAGGAGGCGGAAGAGAGGCAAAATAATTATCCCTTTTTAAGGCCGATCAGGTTTTGATACTCTCTTTTTCCATCTCCCTGTGATAAGCGTTGAGAATAGCTTCCTGGATCGCCTGCCGTGACTCGGAATTGATCGGATGAGCGATATCTTTAAACTCACCGGTGGGAGTACGTTTGCTGGGCATCGCCACAAAAAGGCCGGTGTTGCCCTCAATTACCCGCACATCATGCACCACAAACTGATCGTTTAGTGTAACCGAAACAATTGCCCTCATTTTCCCCTCCTGGTTTAACTTTCTGATGCGCACGTCTGTTACTCTCACCAGTAGTACCACCTTCCCGGGTAAATGCTTGATGTAATCAAGAAAATATTCGATGATCTGGATTTTAAATCCTGCCTGGATGAGAAAATATTCACTTGTTTTATAATGCAATTTATCCTTTGTGAGGCGGTTTTTCCTTATTCGGACAGGGCCCGGCGAACAACTTCCAGGTCGCTGATTTTATCCACGTCAGTTCCGATCTCGACAAAACCGCACGGAACGGCGCGGGCCCGCAGCTGTAACAGCTTGGAAAGATTGGCTTCCAGGTCGGCGACGGAAAGACGCTTGAAAAGGAACTTGAGCGTAAATGAAAGCGGCAGAATGCGGAGCAGTTTGAGCGGCTTCTTGCGATAGGCGATAAACATTTCCAGGCGGTGGCGGTTCAAGGCAAACCAGGACGGGCGGATCAGGGCGATGTTGCCCCCGGTATAAGTGCCCTCCTGCAACCGGACATAGGTGCGCCGGGTATCAGGAAAGCGGCTCTGGCAGCTTTCACGGGTCAAAATCGGGTAATAAAAGTCGTGCTCAAATGGGGCGCAAAGGGCCAGGAATCCCTCCAGAACCTGTTCGTTCATGAGCGGGATATCCCCGCTAACGACCAAACAAAGCCGTTCCTGGTCAACCTCTTTTAAGGCGGCGCCGGCATTGTCGAGCATGCTTCCCGCTTCCGGTACGAATTCAAAGCTGTATCCTTCCTGTTGCAACCCGGACAGTTCCCGTTCCGGGCCTACGACAACAATGCGATCGATCGACGGGGCCTTGCTGAGACCGTCCAGCACATAACCCAGCAGGGGTTTCCCGTGCAAAGGGATGAAAGCTTTATTGGTGACCTTTTCTTGCTCAAGCAGCGGTTCCGCTTTCCCGCCTCCCGCCATTACCACGGCGTCAAACATTTTTCTCCCCCCCTATTGATTCCCGCTACCCAGGGTCCAGCACAAAAAAACACGATACCCTTCTTCCTGCAGGAACCCGGCTGCTTTCCGGGCAACCTGGTAATTTTCGATGAGCGTAAAATAAGAAGGACCGCTCCCCGACATCACCGGATTAAGGCCGGCTTCCAGAAAGCGTTCCCGTAGAGCTCTCAGCTGGCTGTAACAGGGCAATACCGCATCTTCCAATGTATTAGTACAGCCTCCGGCCAGCCAGGCCGCGATCAAGGTCCTGTCCCTCCGGTTGATCGCCGCGAGCAGTTCCTGCAGGGAGGGGCGCCGGGCTGCCGCCAGGTTCAACGACCGGTAGACCGCCGCGGTAGACAACTGCAGCTGCGCCGGCAGCGCCATGACAACCCAGTAGAAGGGCAAATCGGGCAGCCTTTCCAGCCGGTCACCCCTGCCTGTAGCCAGGACAGTCCCGCCCTCAAGGCAATAAGGGACATCTGAGCCCAATTCCGCGCCCAGCAAGGCCAACTCTTTGCGCGGCAGCCCCAGCCGCCAGAAGCGGTTCAGCCCCGTTAGCGCAGCGGCGGCGTCGCTGCTGCCGCCGCCCAGCCCCGCTGCTACCGGAATATTCTTATATAGAGTGAGGGCAACGCCGGGCAAAAGCCTGTCCCGGCCCGCTTCCCGTTCCAGCAGCCCGGCGGCCCGGCATACCAGGTTTTCCGGCCCGGCAAGCGGCCGGTCCGGGCAGTCAAAGCTCCATCCGGGGGAACGCCGCGGCTCCAAAACCAGGGTGTCGGACAGCGATACCTGCTGCATCACCGATTCCAAATCGTGGTACCCGTCGGGGCGGCGCCTGAGCACCGCCAGCCCCAGGTTTATCTTGGCCGGTGCCTTGATCATCACGGTGTTGCTCATAAGTGGGTTATATATTCTTGGCCCGCCGCCGGATTTCCTGCTTTTGTCACAGTATCCATGACCTTAAAAATTTATTCCGCCGCTTTGGCCTCACCCGGGGCAAGCACCGGGACAGGTTGTTTATCTCCCAGTGCCGCTTCCGCCGTCCCGGCTTGAAGGTAGAGAAAAACGGATTCGCTGGTATCGCTCGCTTTAAGTCTGCCCAGCAGCAGCTTTTCGATCGGTTTCCTGTGTTCGTAGAAAATTACCAGCAGGTCGTTTCGATCCAACAGCCGGAGGCCGAGCTCCACCGCTTTAAGCTCGTCGAGCACGGTGTGCACATTACGGGAGGAAGGATGCGACCGCAGGTATCCTTCCCGGAGCAACCGCGCCGTTTCGCCGGGAGGGCGGCCCCTTAAGTCGAGATCCTCCTTGAAGATAACTTTGTCCAGGTAAGGGGCGCAGGCCTGGCCGCACAGCCGGATCAGATCGTCGCTGCGATCTCCGGGGACCCCGACTACGCCGATCAGGCGCCGGCAGCCGATACGGGAGGCAAACTGCAGTGTTGCTTCCAGCGCCGCCGGGTTATGGCCGTAATCGAGCAGGGCCCGGCCCCGCTCCAGGATAAAAATGTTTCCCCGGCCGGGATTTTGTTCGCTTGTGGGCCTGAAGGTCTCCAAGCCTTGCACTACGGTTTCCCGGGGCAGATTCAGCGAAAGGGCCGCGGCGGCGGCGGCCATGGCGTTCTGCAGGTGGTGAACGGCCAGGCCGTTAAAGGTAAGCGGGATCTGCCGGACCGGGAGCAGTTGCACCCACTCCGATCCGGATACCCAGAAGAGAGCGCTGTCCCGGACGGTCAACCCCTTGCCCCCGGCTGCAAGGTGGCGTAGAAACACCAGGTTATCCTCTTTCAGCGTGAAAAGTGTTACCGGCGCCCGGGCCCGGGGGATCATTTTCAGCACATTGGGATCGTCCGCATTCAAGACCACCGCGCCCCCGGGGCGGACCGCCTCCACCAGCAGAGACTTTACAAATACCAGGTCTTCGATTGTTTCCAGGTCATCCTGGCCAAGATGATCGGCGCTGATGTTGGTCACCACGGCCACATCGCTCTTATCGTAACCAAGGCCGTCCCGGATGATGCCGCCGCGGGCCGTTTCAAGCACCGCCGCTTCCACCGACGGATCGTCCAAAACCATCCGGGCGCTCCTGGGTCCGGTGGTGTCGCCTTTGTAGACCGGCCTTCCCCCGATAAAAACCCCCTCGGTTGTAGTCAACCCCACGGTTTTACCGGTTTGCTGGATCATATGGGCCACGAGCCGGGCCGTTGTCGTCTTGCCGTTTGTGCCGGTGATGCTGACAACCGGGATTCTGCCTGTATCGTCTCCGGGAAAAAGCGCGGCGAGGATCATCGCGGCAACATTTCTCCCCCGGCCCCGCGACGGGTAAAGATGCATCCTGATCCCGGGGGCCGCGTTTACTTCAATTACCGCACCGGAACCCGGCTTGACCGGCTCCGCCAGGTCAGGCGCCACCAGGTCGATCCCCGCCACGTCCAGGCCGATGATCGACGCCGCCCTCACCGCCAGCGCCGCATTATCGGGATGGACTTTAAAGGTAACATCCCAGGCCGTGCCGCCGGTGCTGAGATTGGCATTCTCACGCAGCAAAACCGTTTCGCCGGGCCGTGGAAGATAATCCACACTTTTGCCCTGGCGGGCTAAAACCGCCTTGACTTCCTGATCAAGCTTGATTTTGGTCAACGGCCGCGCGTGACCGATGCCGCGCTTTGGGTCCCTGTTTAGCTGCTCCGCCAGTTCAGCCACGGTATGCTTTCCGTCACCGATCACCTGCGCGGGAAGGCGGCGGGAGGCTGCAACCAGGCGCCCGCTTATCACCAGGAGACGGTAGTGCCGGCCGATGATATATTCCTCGACCATAACCCTGGAGCCGTAGCGGGCGGCAAGATGGTAGGCTTTGCGTACCGCCTCGGAACCGATCAGGTTCAGGGAAACTCCTTTCCCCTGGTTCGCGTCACAGGGCTTGATCACGACCGGCACCCCGAGCCGGCGCGCCGCTTCCACCGCCTGTGAAGGGCTGAGCGCGACTTCCCCTCTCGGCGTGGGAATTCCCGCGCGGTCCAACAGCTTTTTGGTCATGATTTTGTCCCCGGCCAAGTCGGCGGCCAGGCACCCGGTTTCGGAGGTAAGCGTGGCCTGGACCCTTTTTTGCAGCGCCCCAAAGCCCAAAAGAAGCAGGCTGGTCCCTTCCTGCAGCAGCGTCACCGGAATATCGCGCCGCTTTGCTTCCGCGATAATGGCCGCCGTACTCGGCCCCGGTTCACAGCGCTGCCGGATCAGGTCAACCCTTTCCGTCAACCCTTCCAGGGAGGGCGCCTGTCCCGCCAGGAGCGCGCTGACCAGCTTTACCGCGGCGCGGGCCAGGTAAGCGGACGGCCAGTAGGAGCCGTATTCAAAGATTACCTCCACCTGCCCGGGCCGGGCAGTTGTAATCGTTTTGCCGTAACCGGCCTCCATACCGCACCGGTGCAGCAGCTCCAGGATCACGTGCTCCACAACGTGCCCGAGGTAAGTCCCTTCTTCCAGGCGCTCCACAAAACCGCCCGGGCAGCCCCGGCTGCAATAGTGAGACCGCAGCGAGGGGAGCAGCTGAAGCAACCGCCGGTTAAACCCGTTAAGCTGCCGCGTCGGCCGCTGCGCCAGGCCGCCCAAGTCAAGAGTGAGCTTGATTACCGGGCGGCGGCTGTAAATATTGGGTCCATTTAAGGTGTGCATCTCAATGATATCCATTAAATTCAAGTTCACCTTTCAAGGTTGATATGGAACCTTTTTAGTAAGCTAATATTTCCCTCGAAATTAATACTATGCCCCTTCGTCGTGGGTGATTAAGCGCCTGCGCAGCAGATCAAAGCGCGCGCCCTGGGCCAGAATATGCAGCTGGAAAGAAGAAAGGGTCAGGGTTTCGCGGGGAGCGGTTTCGGATGCGTTGGTATATAAAAGGGAACTCCCGTCAACCACCGAGATACCGGAGGAGCCGACAACCTCAAGCCATCTTGATTCGCGGACGATCACGGCCGTATCTTCGTCTATGCCCAGCCCCAGGTAAGACGGATTTAAAGCCACAGCGGCCAGCAGCCGCCCAAAACGGCCGCGCTGGGTAAAATGCTGATCAATCAAAACCTGGGGCATAAACCCCAGTCCCGGGGACATATGGATCATGCCGCGCTGGGGAGGAACCCTGGCGCTGCCGCCGACGATCATGGTGCTGCTTAAAGCCGACGCTCCAGCGCTTGTCCCGGCCAGGACCAGATCCTCATTGAATCGCTCTCTTAACCGCCGCAGCAACTCCGTCCCGCCCAGAATGCTGGTCAGGCGCAGTTGATCGCCCCCGGTAATAAAAACAACCGCCGCTTCCTGCAGCAAGGCGGCGGGTTCCGGCTCCATGGCGCTGCGCCGCGAATCAAGTTTGAGCACCCGTACAGATGCCGCTCCCAGTGCGCCGAAAATTTTCTCGTAATCCTGGCCTGTTTGTTCCGGTACCGCGGCGGCGGCGGCGAGAACTACAACGCGCGGCGTATCATCCCCGGACGTGGACAGCACCTTTTTTAAAATGGTACAGTGCCGCTCCTGGTCTTCCGCACCGCCGATGATCACCAGCTTGCCGGCCATGACTGCCTGCCCTTCAGGGAAAAATCTAATTGCTTCTTTAGCCTTCTCAACGAAAGGCTCTCTTATGCATTTTGGAAGCTGAGGTCGAGTAGGTTATGCCCTCGCGGGCATAACCCCTCACAGAACCGTGCTTGCGCTATTCACGCACACGGCTCTTCATAACAGCATTCACTTTAAATAA
>JAGUZX010000107.1 GCA_020060545.1 Desulfovibrio sp.
GCCGGCGCCCCGCCGCACGCCCTTTCCGGCCAGCGGCAGCCGCTGAGCCTCCTCGTCGAAAAAGCGCCGGGAAACAAGTGCGAGCGCTGCTGGATCTACACCACCGCCGGCGCGTCGCTCTGCCCCCGCTGCCGCACCCTCCTTTCCCCTTAAAAAAAAGAAAGTTCATTTGGTGCCAGGCACCGTATTGAACTTTTCAGTTCATTTGGTACCATACCACGTTATGTTAATATGGCCGTTTAACAAAGGGGCGGGCGCAAAGCCGCCCCTTTCCGCGTACTCTAGATTAAATTCCGGCAGCAAGGCACGGCTAAAAGGACGGGGTGGCGGCACAATATTTTTTGCGGCTGGGGAAAGATATAGCTGTAAGGAGGAGGCAGTAATGGACGAAGGGCAGATGGAGGAGCTCTGCCGGGAAAGGCAGCTGCACCGCCGCTTAATCATAAAACTGGATCGGCTTTCTCACGAGATGGAGAAATTCAACATCTCCGAGTATATCGCTCTGCTAAACAGGCCCCGGCGTTACCTGTTTGTCAATTTAATGGGCGGCATCGCCCGCGGGCTGGGCTTTGCCATTGGCGCCACCCTGCTGGCCGCCCTGGTGCTTTATTTTTTGCAACGGCTGGTAATGTTAAACCTGCCTTTAATCGGCGATTTTATCGCCGAACTGATCAGGATTGTAAACCAAAGATTATGAGGTGACTACGATGGCTTACTGGGAAAAACAGGCCGCCGCATTAAGGGAAGAAAAAAAACAGCTGCAAGACCTGCTGGGGGGCGTAAATGAGCGCGACCGGCGGGTTTCTTTCCGGGACAGCGTAACCGATCTCTCATTTGCCGACAACCATCCCGCGGACCTGGGCTCGGAAAACTTTGAGCGGAGCAAGGATCTTTCCCTGCGGGAGCATTATCTGGGCCGGCTCCGCCTGGTCGAAGAGGCGCTGGCCCGGATCGAATCGGGGCGTTACGGGATTTGCCCGCGCTGTGGCGCCTCGATCGCTGAAGCGCGGCTGGCGGTGCTGCCCGAGGCCGCCTTATGCCTCCCCTGCCAGTCGTACGAAGAGCAGGAGATGCTGGAGCCGGACAGCCGCCCGGTCGAAGAGGAGCGGTTGCTTCCCCCTTTCGCGCAAAAAATAGTCTTTGGGGACCCCGGTTTTGACCCCGAGGATTTCTGGCAGGAAGTGGCCCGGCACAACAAGCGCCGCCGGATCTTTGAAGACGCCCTGGAAGATGAAGAAGCGGGGTTGGTGGAAGGAACGGACGCCCTGACCAACCAGGACCTGCGGGACCCCAGTTGATGAGCCATTTGCGTTCTTTGAAACGCCTGAAATATAAGGTTTTTTGAGGGGTGGAGAAAAAATTTTACCCCAAGAAGAGGCTGCAAAACGGGGGTTTGACGCGCTGCGCCGCATGAAAACCGAAAAATTGACCCCATCAATTTGTCTGACAATTGGCTAGATTGGATCTATGCGATCTGTTTGGAATATAACAACATTAAAGGGACATAAAGGGAAATCCTTTAACTTTGTCGAAGTAATCTTTTGCATAAAAAAACCAAGACAAAGGAGGATTTCCCATGGCTATTATACCATCACAACAGAAGCTGTTTGGGTGGGAAGAAGTAGAAGGATTAGGGGATTTGGACCGGCTGCGTCTTGTCTTGGAGCACATGCCGGATGAGAAGCTGATGCTTAAGTTAGAGCTTGAGCGAGGCCAGGGCCGCGACGACTATCCTGTTCGGGCGGTGTGGAATTCTGTTTTGGCGGGGATAGTGTTTCAGCATCCTTCTGTGGCCGCTTTAAGAAGAGAGTTAAATCGCAATGGTCAGTTGAGAGATATGTGTGGCTTTAAAGGTGATACCGGGCCACCGCAGTGGGTATACAGCCGGTTTTTGACGAAACTCTTTGACTACAAGGACTTAACAGATGAGGTTTTTGATACCCTGATAGAACAATGTTACGAGTTGCTGCCTGGCTTTGGCCGCAACCTGGCCATGGACGGTAAGGCCATCGACAGTCATGCCCGGCGGAAGAAAGAAGGTTTAACCCCTGACGGCCGCCGGGATCTGGATGCCGACACCGGGGTAAAATCTTACCGGGGGCAACGAGAAGACGGTACCGTGTGGGAAAAGATAAAGTACTGGTTTGGCTACAAGCTGCACCTGATCGTTGATGCCGACTGCGAGCTGCCGGTGGCCTTTAAAGTAACGCCGGCCTCCTATTCGGAAGTCAAACAGGCCCATGCCTTGATTGATGAATTGGGTGTTACCAAGCCGGAAATACTTGCGGTTTGTGAAAATTTTATGGCTGACCGGGGTTACGATGACGGCAAGCTTATCGAAAAGTTGTGGGAGGATTACGGTATCAGAGCTGTCATTGACATAAGAAACCTTTGGAAAGATGGTGAAGAAACCCGCCTGTTTGAAGGGCGTGAAAACATAGTTTATGATTACCGGGGTACTGTATACTGCTGTTGTCCCCAGGAATTAAAGATGCGCGAGATGGCCTATGCCGGTGTTGAAAAGAGGCGAAATACCTTAAAATACCGTTGTCCGGCACAGCATTACGGTATCCAGTGTAAGGGGAAGCAGGATTGCCCGGTTAAAGGCAGTATTCGGGTGCCGTTAGCCGAAGACAGGCGTATCTTTGCCCCGCTGCCCCGGTCCAGCTACCGCTGGGAGTATCTTTACAAGAAACGCACCTCGG
This sequence comes from Desulfovibrio sp., assembly GCA_020060545.1. GTDB lineage: Bacteria > Bacillota > Dethiobacteria > DTU022 > DTU022 > JAGUZX01. Next base: position 2,706 of record JAGUZX010000107.1, read on the forward strand.
CGGAGCGGGTCAACAGCAGGCTGGATGTTTCCTTTGGATTTGAACGCCACTTCATCAGAGGCTTAAGGAAAATGGATTTGCGCTGTTCTCTGGCCTTGTGTGTAATGTTGGCTATGGCCTTGGGCAGGGTGAAAGAAAAAAGACCGGACCTGATGCGCAGCCTGGTACGGTCTGCTTAGCGGAAGGGTTAAATCAATTGTCACCGGCCAAGGGAGTGGTGTCTCTAAATATTTAATATTTGGGTATATTTGTAAAGCACCAGAGTCAGTCTAATGTTTAAAACCCATCCTTATTTGCTTCTGCTTCAGTTGGGTTAAAGGGTGCTTCGCTTTTTTAGAGGATTTTTGTTACAACGCAAATGGCTCAGTTGACGGATTAACTTGTTTTTCACTTCGCCCCTGTGTTACAATGGAATGCAGCAGGTTTCAACGCGGAGGTAAAAGTTTGCGCTTGCTGATGATCGTTGCTTTTGTGGCGGGGCTGGACCAGCTGTCCAAGTTCATGGTGGTTTCCCTGATGGAAACCGGGCAGTCCATCCCGGTGATCGATAATTTCTTTTATATCACCTACGTGCGCAACCCGGGGGCGGCTTTCGGCATGCTCCCGTACCGCACCGCTTTTTTTGTGATTGTCACCCTGCTGGTGATGGGGTTTATCATTTATTATTACCGCACCCTCCCGGCCGGGTTTTCCCTACTGCGGCTCGGGCTGGCCATGCAGCTCGGCGGCGCCCTGGGCAATTTGATCGACCGGGTCAGGAGCACCTATGTGGTGGATTTTATCGATTTTCGGATCTTTCCTCCCGTGTTTAACCTGGCCGATACGGCCATTGTAACCGGGATCATCATTTTTCTTTATGCCTTCTGGCGCATGTCCCCCGCCCTGGAGAACCGCGGCTAGGTTGAGCCGGGCCGCCCTTCCGTCGGTTTGAGGCCGGGAGCGGAGCAGTGCCCTAATCATTAATCTTAGCGGGAGATGATATCGTGCATCCAATCCTTTTTCAAATCGGCGGATTCAGCGTTTTTTCCTACGGGGCGATGATCTCCCTGGCCATCCTGATCGCGGCCATCGCCCTGGTCAGGGAGGCGCCCCGGGAGAAGTTTAACCCCGACCATGTCCTGGAATCAATCATCGTGGCCGCTGCGGCGGGCTTGATCGGTTCCCGTATCCTTTACGTCGTTCTCAATTTGGACGAGTTCAGCGGGCGATGGCTTTCGATCTTCTTTGCCCGCTTCGAAGGGCTCTCCTTTTACGGAGCCTTCTTCGGCGGGGCGCTGGCGCTCTTTTTCTGGTGCCGCTGGCGGAAAGTCAACTTCCTGAAGCTGGCCGACCTGCTTTCGCCCTACCTGGCCCTGGGCTATGCTTTCGGTCGGATCGGCTGTTTCTTAAACGGCTGCTGTTACGGCAAGGTCAGCGGTGTTTCCTGGGCTTTTGCCATCCCCGCGGTAGACGGGCTCTCCCGTCACCCGGTGCAGCTTTATGCCGGCTTGGGGGCGCTCCTGATCTTTGCCGTCCTCAAACTGTTCCGCCCGATCCGCCCTTTTGCCGGGTTTAACCTGATCTGCCTGGCCGCCCTGTACGGGATGCTCCGTTTTACGACCGAATTTTTCAGGGATGAACCGGCGGTTTGGTTGGGGCTGACGGCGGCGCAGCTCTTCAGCCTGTCGCTGACGGTGGCGGCTTTAGTCTTGCTGATCCTGGTATTTTCGGCGGGCTCCAAGAAAAGCAGTAAGAAGGTTTCTTCCCGGTGAGGGAAGAGCTGATTGTTTCCCCTCTGGAAGCAGGCCGGCGCCTGGACGCCTTTCTGGCCGGACAGGTTGCCGGCTTGTCCCGTACTCAGGCTCAAAAACTGATCCTGGAGGGGGCGGTGCTGGTTAACGAAGCGCTATGCTGTGACAAAAATCACCGCCTCCAGCAGGATGACCGTATTGCCGTCACCGTGCCGGCGCCGGCCCCGGCGCCGTACCCCTTGAAACCGGAGCCGCTGCCCCTGGAGATAGTCTATGAGGATCGGGACCTCCTGGTGGTCAATAAAGCCAGGGGCATGGTGGTACACCCGGCTCCCGGCCACTCCGGCGGCACCCTGGTTAACGCCCTGCTCTACCACTGCCGGGATCTTTCCGGCATCGGCGGGGTGATCCGGCCCGGGATTGTGCACCGCCTGGACAAGGACACGACCGGGCTGCTGGTGGTGGCAAAAAACGACTGCAGCCACCGGGCTCTGGCCGGCCAGCTGAAATCGCGGCAGCTCCGCCGGGAATACCTGGCCCTGGTTTACGGCAGGGTTGAACCCGCCGCGGGCCGGATCCAGGCGCCGATCGGCCGCCATCCCCGCCGCCGCCAGAGCATGGCCGTCGTGCCGGGAGGCCGGGAGGCGGTGACACGCTTCCGGGCCCTGGCTTACCTGGACGGCTATACCCTGCTCCAGGTCAACCTGGAGACGGGGCGCACGCACCAGGTCCGGGTGCACCTGGCCTTCTTGGGCCACCCTGTCGTCGGCGACCCTCTCTACGGGCCGGGCTGCCGCCCGGGGCTCCCGCCGGAGCTCTGCCGGGGGCA
>JAGUZX010000112.1 GCA_020060545.1 Desulfovibrio sp.
GAAAATAAATGCCCTCCCCCGGCGCCCGGGGGAGGGAATCTGGCGGCGGGGCAAACTGTTAAATTTGGCTTGGATCCGCCAGCGAGCCCATGAACAGGATCGCGCCGGTCAAGCCGTCAACAACGGCGAAGAAGAAGGGGCGGTCCGCCACCAGGTAGAACTTCTGCGGCAGCGCGGTCACCCTCATCTCCACGGAGGTCACCGCCGCCGCCTCGGTCCCTTCTTCGTTGACCTCGATAAAGGTTTTGTGCTTGACCTCGCTGATAAAAAGCTCGGGCGGGACCGGGCGCATCCCGCTAAAGTCGGCTGCGGCCGGGTCGAAGGCGGCCGCCATCCCCAGGGCCTTGAGCGGCTCGTTCAGCGAGGCCTCGTAGTCGAACTTGAAGCGGGGCAGGCCGATGTCCCCTTCCATCTCCCGGAAAGAGGCCATCCACCGCGCCCAGTTCTCCGCGCTGAGCGTCCCGTAAAAGTCGCCCAGCGAACGTCCGGGATCGGGCAAAAAGATGTACATACCGACGCGGCTGTTTTTGCCGTAGGGCAAAAAGACCGCCTGGAAGCCCTCCCCCTGCAGGTAGCGGTAGTCGCCGGACTGGAACATGACCGGGTGCTGCTTTGCAGCGCCGTCCGCAAGGGTAAAGGGGATCTCGCGCGTCTGCTTCTTGTCGAACTGCTCCGTCCAGGTACCCTTGAAGTGGATGGCGTTAATCAGGAAGAGCACGGTCAGGGGGTGGATCGGGTCGTCCACGATCTCTTCGATCTTGCCCCTGGTCTTCTCCTTGACCCAGCGGTTGATCGTGCCCGCCGCCCCGGGCAGGCTGAAATCAAGCTCCGCCACCTCGGCCCCGAAGTACCGGCGGTTCCGGTCCAGGAAATCCTGGTTAAACGAAACCCCGGCCCGCGCCCAGATCGAGTTGGCGATGGCCAGCGACACCTTCGGGTCGGGATTCTCTAAAATTGTTTTCAAGTCGGCGAAAGCGGCGTTGATCTCCTCCCGCGTCATCCCCTGCAGCCGCAGCGCGTCTTCCATGGCCGCACGGGTATCGCCGGCGGCCCCGTTGTAGGTCATCGCCAGGGCCATGGCCACGCTCGCGGGCGAGATCAGGAGATTTTGGTCGGGTTTCTTTTCCCAAAGCTCGTGCAGCAGGGCGAACCCGAATTTTGACGTGGCGTCCGTCAGCCGCTGATCGATCTTCTCGGCTGGCGCCGCCAGGCCCCTGGCGGGGTTGAACCAGCCGCCGCACCCCCCCGCTCCCAGCGCAAGCGCCATCAAAAGCACCCCCAGTAAGAAGCATGCGCCCAAATTATTCACTTTCACAAGCTTCATCCTCCTTCTTTGCTCTAGATTATACCACTCCCCTGATCAGACAAACAGGGGGCGCCATAAGTTCCGCCTTACCGGGAAAAAGGTGCCGGGCACCGACTTTGACCTAACGGTGCCGGGCACTGACTTTGACCTAAGAACATAATCTTTCAGATCGAAGACAGCTTGCGCGATCTGATGTCAAAGTCAGTGCCCGGCGCTAACAATACGGGCATAAAGGATAATCCGGCGGGATGTCGAAAATTATAAATTATTTCTACATTATAAACTACAAAAGGAGCGGTAATAATGAGGGCAAAGGTCTTTTTGATTACCCTGGCCGCGGTGGCGGCCCTGTCGTCCGTCGCGGTGCTCTGGCTGAGCCGGCCGGCGCCGGAACCCGTTCTCTCCGCCGTGCCGCCGCGAATGAATCCGGAACAGGCGTTTGCCAACACCAGGGCGCTCTGCGAGAGCTTCCCCCGGCGCAGCATCGTCCACCCGGACAACCGGCGGGCGGCGGACTGGCTGCTGGAACAGCTTGCCTCGCTGGGCCTTGAGACCGGCACCCAGGAGTTCAGTTCCTGGGCCGGCGAAACCCTGGCCGAAAACCTGCTCAACGTCTACGGGATCAGCAGGGGTGCGGAGTTTCCGAACGAAATCATCGTTATTACTACCCACTTTGATATCCCCGCTTTCGTCTACCAGGGCGCCGCCGACGCCGGGGCCGATGTCGGCATCATTTTAGAATTGGCCCGCGTCTTCGCGCGGGAACGGCATGCCCGCACGATCGTCTTTCTCTTTACCAACAACGAGGAGTACGGGATGCAGGGCGCCCGCACCTTCGTCCGGGAATTTGGCGGCATGGGGCAAGTCGCCGCCGTCCTCTCGATGGACTACATGAACATGGGCGAGATTGACTACACCCTGGTGCGCTTCATGGGGCTGCACAAAGGCTACACCCCCCTGTGGCTGCGCGAGCTGGCCGTCGCCGCCGCCGCCATGGAGGGGCCCACCCGCTCCACCGGCCCGTTCATGGAATGGGTCGACCGGGCCGTCACCATCGCCTCCACCGATACCGGCATGTTCCTGCGGGCCGGTTACCCGGCGGTGAATATAACCACCCGGGCCAAAGATATCACCTGGCAGCGGGCGATTTACCACTCCGAGGCGGACACCGTCGAAAAGCTTGAGCTGAAAACCTTCCGGATTTACGGCCATACCGCCGAGCGGATCTTGCGCAGCCTGGACGAGATGCCGGCGCTTCCGGACGGAGAGATGACCTATTTTAAATATAACGGCCGCTACCTGCCCGGCTGGGTAATCACCCTGCTCCAGCTGCTGCTGTTTGCGCCGTTTTTGGCCGTCCTGGCCGCCGACTACCGCCGGGCCGGGCCGGTCGCGGCGGGGTCGGC
>JAGUZX010000010.1 GCA_020060545.1 Desulfovibrio sp.
AAGGCGGCGCTGAACGCGCCCCTCAGCGCCCCCCGGCTCGACGTGGCGAAGCGGGCCCTGGTCATCGGCGGCGGCATTGCCGGGATCCAGGCCGCCGTCGATATCGCCGAGGCCGGTTTCCCGGTGGACCTGGTGGAGCGCGCACCGAGCATCGGGGGGCGGATGGCCCAGCTGGAGAAAACTTTCCCCACCCTGGACTGCGCCGCCTGCATCCTGACCCCGAAAATGGTCGAAGCGGCCCGGCATCCCAACATCGACCTGCTCACCTTTGCCGAGGTCGAGGCGGTGAGCGGGTTTGTGGGGCAGTTTGACGTCAAGATCCGCCTCAAAGCCCGCAGCATCGACGCCGCGAAGTGCACCGGCTGCGGCGTCTGCTATGAAAAATGCCCGGCGAAGGTGCCATCCGAGTTCGAGATGGGGCTGGGGAAGCGCAAGGCGATCTACACCCCCTTCCCCCAGGCGGTGCCCAACGTGCCGGTAATCGACCGGGCCAGCTGCCTCTACTTCAGGAAGGGGCGCTGCCGCATCTGCGAAAAAGAATGCCCGCCGCAGGCCGTCGCTTTCGAGCAGCAGGATCAGCTCCTGGAGCGCCGCTACGGCGCGATCGTGGTGGCCACCGGGTTTGACCAGATGGACCTCAAGGATTACGGGGAATACGGCCACGGCCGGCACCCCGACGTTCTGACGGCCCTGGAGTTCGAGCGCCTCTTCAACGCCTCCGGGCCCACCGGGGGCAAGGTCGTCCGCCTCTCCGATGGCAAGCCGCCCCAAACGGTGGTCTTCGTCCAGTGCGCCGGCTCGCGCGACAAGGCGCGGGGGATGAACTATTGCTCGAAGATCTGCTGCATGTTTACCGCCAAGCAGGCTATTTTATTGAAGGAAAAGGTCCCCGAATCCAAGAGCTATGTCTTTTACATCGACGTGCGCACCGCGGGTAAAGCCTACGAGGAATTTCAGCGCCGCGCGGCCGAAGAGTACGGCGTGCTCTACCTGCGCGGCAGCGTCGGCAAGGTCTTCCCCGAGGGAGACAGCCTGCTGGTGCGCGGGGTCGACAGCTTGAGCGGCAAAACCTTGGAGATCCGGGCGGACATGGTGGTCCTGGCGGCGGCCTCGGTCGCGCGCCGCGATGCTGCGGCGTTGGGGCGGATCGTCGGGATCAACAGCGACGGCTACAACTTCTTCAACGAGGCCCACCCCAAACTCAAGCCTGTCGAAACCCATACCGCCGGCGTTTTCATCGCCGGGGCCTGCCAGGCGCCCAAGGATATCCCCGACAGCGTGGCCCAAGCCGGCGCCGCTGCGGCCAAGGCCGCCGGGCTGCTGGCGAAAGATAAACTGCAGGGCGAAGCCTGCACGGCCGCGGTGGATACGGCGCTGTGCTCGGGCTGCCTCTTCTGTGAAACGGTCTGCCCCTACGGGGCGATCGGCGCCTCCCAGGTGGAAGAACGGTTCCGTGGTGAAAAGCTGCGGCGCACCGTGGCCGGGGTCAACCCCGGCATCTGCCAGGGCTGCGGCTCTTGCACGGTAGCCTGCCGCTCCGGGGCGATCAACCTGCAGGGCTACAGCAACGAACAAATCCTGGCGGAGGTGGATGCGATATGCCTGCAGCGGTAAACGGGCCGGCGGGGCAAGCGCCGGCGGGAGAAAGGCAAACCTCAGCCTGGGAGCCCCTCATCGTCGCCTTCTGCTGCAACTGGTGCAGCTACGCCGGGGGGGACCTGGCCGGGACCGGCCGCATGGAGTACCCGGCCAACGTAAAAGTAATCCGCGTCCCCTGCTCCAGCCGCATGAACCCTCTCTTCATCATGCGCGCCTTCCAGCGGGGGGCCGACGGGGTCCTGGTGGCGGGCTGCCACCCGGGCGACTGCCATTACAGCTCCGGCAATTACCACGTCCGGCGCCGCCTTTCCGCCTTCAAGCAGCTGCTTGAATTTTCCGGGCTGGAGCCGCAGCGCTTCCAGGTGCACTGGATTTCCAGCTCCGAAGGGGATAAATTCGCCGCGGTCATGCGCAGCATGACCGGAGAGATCAAGGCCCTGGGGCCGAACGGAAAGCTGAGGGATCGCCGATGGCAGAGCATCACATAAGCGCCGCCGCCAAAATCCGGGCCGCCGTGGCCCAGGACCTCTTAAGCGGCCGGATCAGCCTGCTCCTCGGCTGGGAGAAGGGGCACTTCCAGTGGCAGTCCCGTCCCCTTTTCGCCCGGGACGGGGCCGACCTGGAACGCCTGGCCTGGGATTCGTTTTGCGCCGTGAACTTGAGCCGCTACCTGCCCGAGGAGCTGAAAGAAAACGAGAAGGTGGGCGTCCTGGTCAAGGGCTGCGACTCCCGCGCCCTGAACCGGCTGGTGCAGGACCGCGCCGTGCCCCGGGAGCGCGTGGTGGCTTACGGGCTGCCCTGCCCCGGGATGCTTGACGCCGGGCGCCTGGTTGAAGCCGCCGGGGGCTGGCCGGACGAGATCGCCGAGGCGAACGGGCGGGTGGTGCTGAAAGGCGGGGGCCGGGAAAGCGAGGTCCACCGCGATTCGCTGCTCCTCGACAAATGCCGGCACTGCCTCTACCCGGACCCGGTGGCCTGTGACCAGCTCCTGCTGGCCCCGGTCGGCAACAGGGAGGCGCCGGACCGCTTCAAGGCGGTGGAAGAGCGGGAACAGCTCTCCGCCGGCGAGCGCTACGCCTACTGGGAAAAAGAGCTGCAGCGCTGCCTGCGCTGCTACGCCTGCCGGCAGATCTGCCCCGCCTGCAGCTGCCGGGAATGCTTCGTCGAGCAGGAGCAGCCGCGCTGGCTGGGCAAGGCCTATGATGCGAGCGAGACCTTTCTCTTTCACCTGATCCGCGCCTATCACGTCGCCGGGCGCTGCATCGACTGCGGCGAGTGCGAGCGGTCATGCCCCGTGGGCATTCCCCTGCAGGAGCTGAACCGCAAGCTGATTAAGGATCTCAACGCACTTTACGGTCCGTATGAGGCCGGTCTCGACCCGGAGCGGGAACCGCCCCTGCTCACGTATGCCCCCAATGACCCGGCGGCCTTCACTGAGAAATGAGGTGGCGGAGATGATCAAGTCCATAAACAAGGCCGGGCTGGATCGGCTCTGGGAGCGCCTGGCCGCCGCCGGACCGCTCTACCTGCCCGTCAAAGAGGGGCCGGCGGTACTCTTTCGCCCCTGGGCGGAAGGGGCGGCGGCCGCGCTCGATGTCACTCAGGCCACGGTTTCGCCGAAAGAGATTTTCTTCCCCCGGGATGAGACCTATCTCAAGTTCCGGCGGGAAGGGGAGAAGCTTGCCCTGGCAGAAAGCGGGACCCCGGCCGGCCCGGCGATCGCCTTCGGCCTTCGCTCCTGCGATTTGCGCGCGGTGGAGCTGCTGGACTTGGTGTTCCGGGGGCAGGAGCCCGCCGACGCGCTCTACGGCCGGCGGCGGGAGAACACCATGCTGGTGGCCCTGGCCTGCGGGCAACCGGATCCGTCCTGTTTTTGCGGCGCCTTCGGCATCAACCCGGCCGATGCCCCCGGCGCCGACGTGATGGCCTGGTGGGACGGGGACGTGCTGGTAATGGAGGCGCGCACCGCCAGGGGAGAAGCTTTGTTTGCCGCGGCCGGCGAGCTGCTGCAGGAGAGCGCCGCGGGAAGCAAGCCTCTCGCCCCGGCGACCGCCGAATTCGGTTTGCCCCTGGAAGATCTCCCGGAGCGGCTGAAAAGCCGCTTCTACGACCCGGCCTGGGACCGGCTCTACCGGGGCTGCCTCGCCTGCGGCGGCTGCACCTATTTCTGCCCCACCTGTCACTGCTTCGACGTGCAGGATTACGGCAGCCAGGAGCGGGGCGAGCGGTTCCGCTGCTGGGACAGCTGCATGTTCGGCCGCTTCACCCTCATGGCCGGGGGACACAACCCTCGCCCCACCCAGAAGGAGAGGGTGCGCAACCGCTTCCTGCACAAGCTGCAGTATTTCCCGGAAAATTTCGGCCGGTTCGCCTGCGTCGGCTGCGGGCGCTGCCTGCGCAGCTGCCCGGTCAACCTGGACATCGTCCAGGCCATCCGCGCCCTGGGAGGTGAAACCGTTGAACAGCGTTAACCCCCTCGTGCCCCAAAAGGTGACCCTGCTGGAGATCGCCGCCGAAACGCCGGAGATCAAGACCCTGCGCGTGGCCGGCGAGGGCGGCGCGCCCTTCGACTTCAGGCCCGGCCAGTGCGCCATGCTTTCCCTGCCCCCCGTCGGGGAGGCCCTCTTCTCCATCACTTCCTCCCCTGATTGCCGGGACAGCCTCGAATTCAGCATCAAGGAGGCCGGCAGCGTCACCCGGGCCCTGCACGCCCTCTCGCCGGGACAGGAGCTGGGCCTGCGGGGGCCGTACGGCAACGGGTTCCCCGTGGAAACCCTGAAGGGAAAGGATCTGCTCTTCATCGGCGGCGGGATCGGCCTGGCGCCGCTGCGCTCCCTGATCAACTACTGCCTCGCCCACCGCGCCGGTTACGGCCATATCGATATCGTCTACGGCGCGCGCAGCCCGGCGGACCTGATCCGGCGCGCCGAGATCAACAAGCGCTGGCCGGCGGCCCCCGATACCGCGGTCTACCTGACGGTGGACGCCGAGTTCCCGGAGTGGAGCGGCCATGTCGGCTTCGTCCCGTCTTACGTCTCCGAGCTGGCCTTTACCCCGGAGAACCGCGTCGCCGTCACCTGCGGCCCGCCGATCATGATCAAATTCGTGCTAAAAGCGCTGGAAGAGCTCAAGTTTACCCCTGATCAGGTGATCACCACCCTTGAGATGCGCATGAAGTGCGGCGTGGGCAAGTGCGGCCGCTGCAATCTTGGCTCCAAGTACGTTTGCAAGGATGGCCCCGTCTTCACCCTCGCCGAACTGAAAACCCTCCCCGCCGAATACTAATAACTTAATAAATGGTGCCAGGCACCATAACTTAATAAAGAGCCGCTGCCCTGAAACAGGCAGCGGTTTTTTTGTGCGCCCGGCATGGGGTAGCTTGGCGGCACCATCGCCCGGCCCTGCACCTGCCAGCAAGGGCAGTTATTCATCATGGGCAGCAGGCGTCGCCGCAGCACGATCCTTTGCGCTTCAGCTTGCTCATGAGGATGGCGTAGGCGCAGCCCACCCCGGGGCGTACACTGACGGCCCCGCGGGCGCAGTTCCGGGCGCAGGCGCCGCACTCAAGGCAGGCGTCGCGATCCGCCACAGTGACGGACCCTTTCCCCGCCGGGACGAAAACACCCTGAGGGCATACTTCGATACAGGTCCCGCAGCCGTTGCACCTGTCCGCGTCGAATGCCAGGGTAACCACGTTTTTCAGGTAGCGGAATTTCATGCTTTGTTCTCCTTTAACTTTTTATCATTTTGTCCTGCCCCTGCCTGCGGCGGGCGGGGCTGCAGAGGACAACATTGTGCCGGGCCCAACCGTCACCGTGCTGGGGCGCAGCGCGGTGCGCCTCAACAAAAGAACAGTGGCACGGTTTCAATTTTACAAGAAGTAAGCAGCGATCAAGCCCGCAGCCCCCAGGCCCGCCGCAATGATGATCGCCGGCAGCGCGAAACCCATTTCCTTGACTACCCCCGACAGGGAGGTGTATGTTGACGAACCGGTAAAGTTCATGGCCAGGAACGCGGCTGCAGCCGGTAGGAACAGGAGATGCGCCGCCGTCCGGACCGGGCCGCTCCCGGGAGCAAGATAGAACATATAGGCCAGGGCCCAAAGCACACCCAGCAGCCATCCTTTCCAGGCGAAGGCCCGGCCCGGGAGGTACGGCAGCAGGGCGGGGGTTAAAACCGTCCCGGCCAGGATCGCTCCCAGGAAAGGAAGAAAATCGGCTGCGGTGCGGCCCCATAATCGTGTAAAAACGAGAGGGCTTCCCTTCAGGATTACTGAAAGGAAGTTTAGCCCAAGCAGCGCCGCCAGCAGGAACAAAGCAGGTTTCATTACGGTCGCCACCTCCACGGGGGTGAGCACCAGGCGATCCTTGAGCCTGAAGCGGACCTGGCGCATCTCCGGTGTGGCCTTGCCGCCCTCCTGCAGGAAGGCGGGGATGTCACCCGCCCGCACGGGGCCGTAGATGACCTGGAAGCCGGACTGCTTCTGCACCTCGTGGGCCGCCACCCCGGGTGCGGCCAGCTGGGGCAGGATTATTTTGCGGTGGGAAACAACTTCGTGCAGCCGTACCTTTTCAATGCGCCGCACGATTTCCGCGGTGCCGAAAGTACCCTTGCCCGCGGCGCACCAGACATTGATCCCCTTCGTATCGATGACTATCAGCCAGAGATCCAGCCCGGACAGCTCCCGGCGCAGGAAGTCGAAGCTCATTTTGTAGTTGGCTGAGACCAGGACGGGGGACTGCCGATCCGGATCCCCTACGGCGTACAATCCCGGGGGAATGCGGTAATTCATCCTGCCAACACCCCAGCGGGCTTTCCAGGTCCCAACGACATCCGACCGGTCCAGTGCAGTAGCGACCCGGTTTACCGTTCCGGCAGGCGTGCTTACCGTTCCAATTTGCCATGGACGATCTGTAGAATCCCAATCTTCTGCCTTATTGTCTTCCGGCCCCGGCCCGCATTGCGGCGCCTCCGCCCCGCAGCAGACGACCGGAAACAGCTCCTTTTTATCTTTCATTCGCGGATTCCTCCTTGCAACACCGGCTGCATGATTGATGTACGGCATCTACGAGCAAGGCAAAGCTTTCCAGCACCTGCTCGCGTTTTTCTTCCGGGATCATCTCAAATATCACCTTGAAGTAATTGTTGAAGGTCCGGTCAATTTCATCGTAGACCGCGCGGCCGTGTGCGGTCAGTGAGATCGAAACATAGCGCCGGTCACTCGGGTTCAGATGACGCTCGACCAGCCCGGACTGTACCATCCCGTCCATCGTCCGGCTGAGGGTGCTTGTGTCCAGGCCGAGAATGCCGGCCAGCTCCACCAGCGATATCTCCCCCTTTTCTCCCACTTCCAGCAGGGCGTGGCACTGGGCCGTGGTGATCCCGCAGCATCCGGCGTCGCTCTTCCACTGCCAGCCCAGGTCCCGCTGCAGGCGGCGCATTTTTTCGCGGAACAGGCGGAGATCCCGCACTTTCATTGTTTTGCTCACCTCATTCGCTTCAGGAAGCCTTTATTTTGTAATGCACATTAATTGTATAATACAACAGATGGCCATGTCAACTAAAATCTATAAAAAGTGCGCCTTTTCCTTCTCCAATAACTTAATAAATGGTGCCAGGCACCATAACTTAATAGATTAACCATCCCCCTGATTTATAAAGGAAAAACGGTTGCTGTGACGAATTTTTTACATTAGAAGCGGCAGGAGGAGAACCGTGGATCGAACTACCGGTAACGGCAGCGATTTAAGAAGCTTTTTCTGGCCCCGGGCGATCGCCGTGGTCGGGGCATCGGCCGATGTAGCCAAGCCCGGGGGCAGGGTCGTCAAGCTCCTGCGGGAGTTTCATTTTCCGGGCGCCGTATTCCCGGTCAACCCGGGGCGGCGCGAAATCCAGGGGTTGACCGGTTACGGCTCCCTGGAAGAGGTCAGTGATCGGGCAGACCTTGTCGTGGTAGCCCTGCCCGCCGGGCAGGTACCCGCCGCGGTAGAACAGTGCGGCTTGCTCGGCTTAAAAAACGTGATTGTGATCAGCGGGGGATTTGCCGAGGTCGGCGGGGAAGGAATGGCCCTGCAGGCCCGCCTGGAGGAGGCGGCGGCCGCGCACGGCCTGCGCCTTCTCGGCCCCAACTGCATCGGGTTCATCAACTCACTTCAACCTGCAGCAGCTTCCTTTGCCTTGAACGTGGACAGCGGTGTCTTGCGTCCCGGTCCCGCCGCTTTCGTGGCCCAGAGCGGCGGCCTGGGTGTACTGGCCCTCTTCCTGGCCGACCAGGAAGGGTTGGGCGTTTCTTATGTCGTGAGCACCGGCAACGAAGCCGGGATCGATTTCCCCGCGGTGCTTTCTTTCCTGGCCAATGAGCCCGCGGTCAGGGTGATCGGCGGTTACCTGGAAGGGGTCAGGTCCGGCGAAGCCCTGCGCCTGGCCTGCCGTGAGGCCGCGGCCGCGAACAAACCGGTCATCCTGCTCAAGGCAGGGGCTTCCACCGGGGCCGTCGAAGCAATCCGCTCTCACACCGGCGCCCTGGCCGGTTCGGACGAGGCCTACCGCGCTTTTTTCCGGCAGGAAGGAGTCCTGGAGGCCGCCTCGATGACGGAGCTGCTGTCCCTGCTCAAGGCTTTCGCCCCGGGGCGCCTGCCAGCCGGAAACCGCGCCGCCGTTTTCTCTCTCTCCGGCGGGATGGGGGTGCTGGCGGCGGATTACTGCGCCGCAGCGGGGCTGGAGCTGGCCGCTTTTGCGCCGCACACGAATGAAGGCCTGAGCCGGCTGATGCCGTCCATCGCCACGGTGCGCAACCCTCTCGATCCGACCGCGGTGCTGGTCACCAGGCTGGATGTCCTGCGCGCCGCGTTGGAAATCATAATGGATGACCCGGCGGTGGACATGCTCATCTTTATCACCGCCCTCTGGCGAATTTTCGGGACCGCGGCGGGAGAAATGCTTGCCGGCCTGCTCCGCCGGAACAACAAGCCGCTGGTAGTAATCTGGCCGGGCTGTGCTCCCGACACCAGGAAATTGATCTGCGCAAGCGGGATTCCCTTTTACGAAGAGCTGGCGGAGGGGGCCCGCGCCGCCGGAGCCCTGTGGCGCTAC
>JAGUZX010000044.1 GCA_020060545.1 Desulfovibrio sp.
CGATCTGGGGAACCGGGAAAACCGGCTCGCCGCCGGGAGCCGGGGAAGCAGGGGGGACCGGCAAACCAAGCTCCCGCAACACCCTCCCGAGCCCCGCAGCGCCCGAAAGGTCCGCAGGCCCCGGCTGCTTTTGGGGCCGGGCTTGCCCGTCCTTTTCGCGCCGGGTCAAACTGCCAATCAGGTTAAACAGGATAATCACGACCACCAGGATCCCGAAAAATTCCACGCGTTTCTCCCCTTTCTGCCGGCGATCGCGCCGCGGTCCAGCGCCCTGATTTCAGGGGTCAAATTCAGGGCGCCTCGCGCGAATGAGCTTCCGCCGTCGGGCGCAGGCGCAGCACGCAGCACGCTGCGCCTTTTGGATCCGCCTTCCGGCCCTGCAGGTTCAAAGTTTATTTATCTTCGGCAGGCTGGTCCGGTTTGCCCAGCTTGCTGATGGTATCGCGCATATTGGTATCGGCCGCGACATTCTTGAGGTTGAAGTAATCCATTACCCCGAGCTTCCCTTCGCGCAGCGCCTGGGCCATCGCCTTCGGCACCTCGGCTTCCGCCTCCACGACTTTGGCGCGCATCTCCACCACGGCCGCTTTCATCTCCTGTTCCCGGGCCACGGCCATGGCGCGGCGCTCCTCGGCCTTGGCCTGGGCGATCCGCTTGTCGGCCTCGGCCTGGTCCGTCTGCAGCTGGGCGCCGATATTCTTGCCCACGTCGACGTCGGCGATATCGATGGAGAGGATCTCGTAAGCGGTCCCCGCGTCCAGCCCCTTATTCAACACAGTGTGGGAAATTTTATCAGGGTTTTCCAGGACCATTTTGTGATCCTCCGAAGAGCCGATCGTGGTCACGATCCCCTCGCCCACCCGGGCGATAATCGTCTCTTCGCCGGCGCCGCCCACGAGGCGGTCGATGTTGGTCCGCACCGTCACCTTCGCCCTGGCCTTGACCTCGATCCCGTCCTTGGCCACGGCGGCGACCACCGGCGTCTCGATCACCTTCGGGTTGACGCTCATCTGCACCGCCTGGAGCACGTCGCGGCCGGCGAGGTCGATCGCCGCCGCCCGTTCAAAGGGGAGCGGGATCTCCGCCCGCTGGGCGGCGATCAACGCGTTAACCACCCGGTCCACGTTGCCGCCGGAGAGGTAGTGGCTTTCGAGCTTGTTCACGCTTATGCTCAGGCCGGCCTTGGTCGCCCTGATCAAGGGGTTGACGATTTTGGCCGGCACCACCCGCCGCAGCCGCATCCCGATCATGGCGAAGATCCCGACCGGCACCCGCGCCGCGAGAGCGGAAATCCACAGGCCGATGGGGACAAAGCTGAAAATCACGGCAAAGAAGATAATCGCCAGGCCCACAAACACCAATATGAAAAGCGGATTCCAGAAATCGATCTGCAAAACGGCAAAGCTGAACATGTTTACACCTCTCCCGGAAGTATTTATTGAACAGCCGGTTTTTCGGCGCCGTCCCGGGCGCCCGAGTCGACCCGGCGCACCACCACCCGCGCCCCTTCGACACGCACAACCTCGACGGTGACTCCTTCGGGGATAAAGCTCCCTTCGGTAATCACATCCACCCGTTTCCCCTCAATTTCAGCCGCCCCCGCGGGCCGCAGCGGCGTAATCGTGGCCCCTCTCCGGCCGAGCAGCGCTTTTTGATCGGCGGCGGCAACGTAACCGAGTTCGGCCCGCTCCTCATCGGCGAGGATAATATGGCGCAAGATCCCGCGCCGGGACATGAAGCGGAAGGCCACGGCCGAAAGCACACCGGACATGACCAGGGCTACGGCCAGCATGACCAGGCCGGTTTTCACCGACGCCGCCGTCAAGATGATCGAGACCAGGGTGGCGGCCAGCCCGGCGATACCGAAAACGCCGAAGCCGGGGATAAAGGCCTCCACCAGCAGCAGCACAATCCCCAGCACAAAAAGGAAAATCACCCAGTAGCCGGCTAGGCCGGCGGCCAGGTGCCCCGCGAAGTATAAAGCGAAGGCGGTCAGGCTCAAGATGCCGGCGAGCCCGAAACCGGCGGTCAGCACCTCGATCACCAGCCCGCCGATCCCGACAATCAGCAGGATCGTCCCGATGATGGGGTTGGTGACCCAGCTGACCATGCGATCGGTAAAACCCTGGCTCATCTCCACCAGGGAAGCGCCGGACAGCTCCAGCGCGTCCAGCATCTCCTGCCGGCTGTTCACAATCCCCTCGCAGTAACCGAGGCGCTCGGCTTCGGATGCGGTCAGGGTAAGCAGCTCTCCTTTTTCGACAACACCTTCCACGGCAATTTCCTTGCGCACCATCGCCGCGGCGATAAGCGGATCGCGCCCGCGGCGTTCCGCCATGGCGCGCATATCCTTATCCCACGTGGAGATCGTTTTCTCATCGGCCTGCCCCGCACCCAGCAGGCGCGGCTCGGCCGCCCCCATGGTCGCTCCTGGAACCATGTAGATCCCTTCCGCCGCCAGGGCCAGGTAGGCGCCGGCGGAGAGGGCTTTGGAGCGAACCAGGGCGTAAACCGGAACCGGGCAGTCATCCATGAGCGCCTGGATCTCTTGCGCCACATAGATATATCCCCCCGGTGTATTCAGCTCCAGGATCACCGCGGCGGCTCCCCGGTCCCGGGCCTCGTTGAGGGAGCGCTGGACGAAATTCTTCGTCCCGGGGTCGATCGTCCCTTTAATCGGGATCACCACCACCTGCTCACTCCCCCGGCCTCCTGCTCCGGATCCCGCCGCTATTGACACCAGGAGACCTGCAATCAAAAACAACATCCATATCAGCAATCTTGCCGATCTTCGCACCGCGCGCTCTCCCCCTGTAAAAAACCCGGCGGTTCAGCCGGGTTTATTCAAGAATTTTTTCCACCACCTGGCGGGTGTAGGTCCCGTCGACCCTGCCCTTGACCCGGGGCATCAGCAGCCCCATCACCCGCCCGATTTCCTTCTTCGAGGTTGCTCCGGCTTCGGCTATGGCCTGGCGGACTATTTCTGCCAGCTCCTCTTCCGTGAGCTGGGGTGGGAGATAACCTTTGAGCAGGCTGATTTCCCGTTGCAGGCTCTCCAGCAGTTCCGGCCGGCCGGCCCGTTCGTAGTCGGCCAGGGCCTCCTGCCTTCTCTTTACCTCCCGGGAAAGAACCGCGAGCTCTTCTTCGTGGTCCAGGGGGGCTCTTTTGGCGATCACGGCATTTTGCAGTTCAGCCCTGAGCATGCGGATTACCGACAACCGGAAACGGTCCCTGGCCCTGGTGGCGTCCGTTTGATCTTCGAGCAGCCTTTCTCCCAGAGACATAGTTCCACCTCCTAGTAAAACCGCCTTTTGCGCGCCGCTTCAGCCTTTTTCTTGCGCTTGACACTCGGTTTTTCATAATGCTCCCGCCGGCGCACTTCCGATAGGACACCGGTGCGGGCGCACTGTTTTTTAAACCTCTTCAGGGCCTTGTCCAGGGTTTCATTTTTACCGACTCTAACTTCCGCCAAAATCTTCCCCCCTCTCAATGCGTTCCACCGCGGCGGACAGTCTAAGTGCCCTGTCCTTTGGCAATATCCCGCAATAAAGGTCTTCCTCCCATCAGGTGTAGATGCAGGTGATAGACCACCTGCCCGGCATCCTTCCCGCAGTTGATGACCACCCGGAATCCTTTCTTGTCCAGCTTGAAAGCCCTGGCCAGATCGTTAACCACGCCATGAAGGCGCCCCATCAGAGAAACATCATCGTCTTGCAAGTCCATCAAGGTTGAAATATGCTTGCGCGGCACAACCAGGAGATGGACGGGCGCAGCGGGATGAATATCTTTAAAAGCGACGATTTCACTGTCTTCGTAAACAAAATCCGCTTCCAGCTCCTTGGCGATGATTTTGCAAAAAATGCAATCGTCGTCCATGCTTTCTCCCCCCGCAAGATATTAAACCCCTGTCATATTATAACATAGCAGGTTCGCCTTGAGAAGCAAGCTTTCACCGCTCGCTCCAGTCCTGCAGCCCAACACTGTTTATTCGTCAACCGGTGCTCAATCACCTTTAGCCGGAAAAAAGTTTTTTCTTCCATCTACGTTCCCGTTCCGGGTTTGGTTAGCCGGTTAGTTGGTTAATCAGTTTGTTTGTTAGTTGTTTGTTTGTTTGTTTGGTTGGTTGGTCGGTTGGGCCGCCGCCTTGCGCGGCGCGGAAGCAATCAGCTATAATAGGATTCAGGGAAGGTTATGGAAAGAGGTGCCGGCGGTTTTGAGCCCCGAAATCGATATTGAAGAAGCCGTGCGGCGGGAAGACCTGGTTTTTATCGATGTGCGATCCCCCGCCGAATTTGGCCGGGCTTCCATCCCCGGCGCGGTCAACATCCCGCTTTTTGACGATCTGCAGCACCGGGAACTGGGCCTGATCTACCACCGCGAAGGGGATACCAAAGCCCGGGCCGCGGCCCTGGCTTTGGTATCCCCCAGGCTGCCGGCCCTGGTGGAAGAAATCGCCGCGGCAGCCGGCAAAAAAACCCCCCTGGTCTACTGCTGGCGGGGCGGGCTGCGCAGCCTGAGCTTATATCAGATTCTGCAGCTGGCGGGGCAGAAGCCGCTGCGGCTTAAAGGCGGCTACCGGGCCTTCCGCCGTTATGTCAACCGGCGCCTGGCCGCCTATCAATTGCCGGGCCGGCCGGTCGTCCTGCACGGCCTGACCGGCGTCGGCAAAACCGCCGTGCTCGTCGAGC
>JAGUZX010000009.1 GCA_020060545.1 Desulfovibrio sp.
CCCCCAGCCGGCTGCGGGAGAAGACGATCGTCTGCACACCCCCGCGCACCAGCTCCGCCGCCAAGCCGCGCGCCTCCAGCAGGGCGCTGCGGCGCAGGCCCAGCTCCCGGTCGATCACCGGCGGGTTGTAGAAGATAAAATGCTTCTCCGCGCGCGGGGCGCCGTTTTCGGTGATCTCGGCAAGCGGCTCCTCGATCAGGGCGCGGCCCAGCTCCCCGGGATTGGCGATGGTGGCGGAACAGAGGATGAACTGCGGGCGCGAGCCGTAAAAGGAGCAGATCCGCTTCAACCGGCGGACCACGTTGGCCATGTGGCTGCCGAAGACGCCGCGGTACTGGTGCACCTCGTCAATGACCACGTATTTTAAATTCCGGAACAGTTTGATCCACTTGGTGTGGTGAGGCAGGATGCCGGCGTGGAGCATGTCCGGGTTGGTCACCACGATGTGCCCGGCCCGGCGGATCGCCTGGCGCAGGCCCGGCTCGGTGTCCCCGTCGTAGGCGTGGGTGCGCAGGTCGAGCTTCATCGCGCCGGCAAGGTCCTTGAGCTCGGCGACCTGGTCCTGGGAGAGGGCCTTGGTCGGGAAGAGGTAGAGCGCCCGGCTGTCCGGGTTCGCCATGACCGCGCCGACCACGGGCAGGTTGTAGCAGAGCGTTTTTCCCGAGGCGGTGGGGGTGACCACGATCACGTGCTTGCCCTGCCGCACCGCTTCGATTGCCTCGGCCTGGTGGCTGTAGAGGCGGGGGATGCCGCGGCGGGCCAGCGCCTCAATCAGCCGGGGGTCCAGCCAGGACGGGAAATCCCGGAAATCGCCGGGCGACTCGGGCAGCACCTCCCACCGGGTCACGTTGTCCAGAAAGCGCGGCTCAACTTTCCACCTTTCGAGCACTGCCTCCAGCTTCGACATCTTCCCGTCCCGCCTTCATGTTTTATTTCGCTTCGATCATGATCCTCTATTACTTCGCTGCGGCGGAAAGATTTCCTACCTGGTTTCACGCACACGCAGCAAAACCGGGTTGCCGGTGAAGGAACAAACGTTCCGCGATCAGACAAATTATTCCGTCAAAAAGATTAAAGGTAAATGCCGGATGCCGGTCGAATTACCTGAAGAATGAAAGATTTAGTGATGGCGTATATATTAAGTGCTCTTTGCCGCTCAGCGGTTTACCGCCGGCAGGGGGCCGGTGGGAGCGGCATCATTTGATCAAGGTTAAAGGGGATGTTTGTCATGACGGCGGCTGCAATTGCCCTGGCAGCCTTTTTCTGCGGGGCGATCCCGTTTTCCGTGATCCTGGGCAGGCTCTTTTTGCATGATGACATCCGCCGCTACGGGGACGGCAATCCGGGAGGGGGCAACGCCTGGCGGGCGGGAGGCCCGGCCCTCGGCCTGGCGGCCATTTTTTTGGACCTGGGCAAAGCTTTTGCGCCCGTGTCCCTGGCCCTGGCCTATTTCGATTTCCAGGGGGCGGCCCTGGTAGTGGTCGGCCTGGCCCCGGTGATCGGCCATGCTTTTTCCCCGTTTCTCGGTTTCCGCGGCGGCAAGGCGATCGCTTCGACCTACGGGATCTGGCTCGCTTTAACCGGGTTGGGCGGCCCGCTGGCGATGGCCGTGGCTTCCGGCTTTTTCTATCTGCTGCAGACGGTCGACGCGTGGACGGTAGTGATGGGCATGGCGGCCTTATTAGCGTATCTTCTTCTTACCGATGCCGGCGCCGCGCTTTTGCTGGTCTGTTTGCTGAACGCCCTGGTTGTGGCCTATAAACACAGCCGGGAATTTAAGGGTGTCATTGAGCTGCGCCCCGGCTTTGCCTCGATACTGAGGAGGAAGTAAATGGCGGTGCTCGGCGCTCTATTGCTGGCCGCGATCGCGGTTCTTTGCTTCTTCCTCGCGGTTCAGCTGATCAACCTGTTTGCGCTGAAAAAGTTGGGGCGCTTTCCCCACTGCGGGGCGAACCCTTTTGTTTCGGTGCTGGTTCCGGCGCGAAACGAAGCGGGAAATATTGCGGACTGCGTGCGCTCGCTCCTGGAGCAGGACTATCCTTCCTTCGAAGTAATCGTCCTGGACGACGAATCCGAGGACGCCACCTGGGAAATACTGTGCCGCCTGGCCCGGCGGGTGGAGAGGCTGCGCCTGCTGAAAGGGCTGCCGCTTCCCGCCGGCTGGGTGGGGAAATGCTGGGCCTGCCACCAGCTGGCGGAACAGGCCCGGGGCGACTATTTTCTTTTTGTCGATGCCGACACCCGCCACAAGCCCGGCATGCTGCGCGCCGCCGTGGACGCCGCCTTTTTTTACGGGACGGACCTGCTCACGGCGATGCCCGGGGAAAGGGCGGAAACCTTAAGCGAAACTTTGGCCATCCCCCTGGTTACCTGGGGCACTTTTGCGGCGCTGCCGCTGCCCCTGGCCTTCGCCCTGCCGTCTCCCACACTCACCATTACGATCGGCCAGTTTCTCCTGTTCAGGCGCGGGGCATACGAGCAAATCGGCGGCCACGCCGCCGTGGCGGGCCAGGTCGTGGAGGATATGGAGCTTGGCAAGCTCGTAAAATCCCAAGGTTTCCGCTGGCGCCTGCTGGACGGCGGCGCGGTCGTGCGGTGCCGCATGTACACCAATTTTCGCGCCGCCGTAAACGGGTTAAGCAAGACCATCTTCGGCGCCCTGAATTACCGCGCCCTGCCGGTCTTTTTTTTCAGCCTCCTGCTGGCGCTGATCTTTTGCCTGCCGCCGCTGACCCTTCTGGCGGCGGCGGCCGGTGTGGGCCTTCCGAAACTGCCCGTTTTCCGGGCGGCCGCGGCGGTGCTCCTGGCCCTGCTCTCCTGGGGGATTGCCAACGTGCGGTTCCGGATGCCGTGGTATGCCACTTTCCTTTACCCGGCCATCGCCGGGATCACCATCTTTATTTTTTTCCACTCCATGATCCTCACCCTTAAGGGAAAAGCGCGCTGGAAGGGCCGGGTCCTTTCAGGGCGAAAGTTTCGCTGGTAAAACAGATGATCAGTTATTTCCAATTGCCTTCCCGATCGCGGCGCGCAGGGATTATTCCTTTCCGCCGCGAATATAACCTGTAAATATTACTGGGCCGTGGGGATGGTGAAAGTTGAATGGGTTTCCATGGGCCAGGCCACAGAAGAGGAGGTCGGGTATTATGCGCCGGGGCTGCCCGTATGGAACGCACCGCGTCATCGAGCCGAAGGGCCTGCTGCCCCAGCCGGCCTGGAAGCTCGACAACCGGATGGAGATCTACGACAACGAAGTGTTGATTGACGTCGACATTCTCAACATCGACTCCGCCAGCTTTACCCAGATCGAGCAGGAGGCGGGCGGGGACGAGGCGCGCATCGCCGGGATCATGCAGGGGATCGTGGCCGAACGGGGCAAGCACCACAACCCGGTGACCGGTTCCGGGGGGATGCTGATCGGCCGCGTGGCCAAGATCGGCGCAGCCCTGGCAGGGAAGACACCGCTCCAGGTGGGGCAGCGCCTGGCGACGCTGGTTTCGCTTTCCCTGACCCCTTTGCGGATTGATGAGATCAAGCGGATCCATAAAGAGATCGACCAGGTGGAGATCAAAGGGAAGGCCATCCTTTTCGAGAGCGGCATCTATGCCGTCCTGCCGGACGACCTGCCGGATACCCTTTCCCTGGCCGTGCTGGACGTGGCCGGGGCGGCGGCCCAGACCGCCAGGCTGGTCCGGCCCGGCGATATCGTGGTGGTGATCGGGGCGGGGGGCAAGTCGGGGCTCCTCTGCCTTTACGAGGCGCGGAAACGGGCCGGCATCACCGGGAAGGTGATCGGGGTGGCGCCGCGGGAAGCGAGCAAAAAGCGGGCCGAATCCACCGGGTACTGCGACGCCGTGGTTGTCGCCGACGCCACCGACGCCCTCGCGGTGATGGAGCAGGTCAAGGCGGCCACCGGGGGGCGCCTGGCCGACGTGACGATCAACTGCGTCAACATCCCCAACACCGAGCTGGCCTCGATCCTGGCCACGCGGGACGGGGGCGTGGTTTATTTCTTCAGCATGGCCACCAGCTTCACCGCCGCCGCCCTGGGGGCGGAAGGGGTCGGGAAGGATCTGACCATGATCATCGGCAACGGTTACACCAAAGACCATGCGGCCATATCGCTCCAGATCATGCGCGAAAGCCCGGTGCTGCGGCGGATATTTGAAGAGCTTTACACTTAAAAGGGATATAAGGAGATGCGGCCATGGAAAAAGCGATGCTGCGGGTGCGCGTCAGCGAGCATGAGGTCCACTATGGGGGAGGGCTGGTTGACGGCGCCCTGGTGATGAAATTCTTTGGCGATGTGGCTACGGAGCTGCTGATCCGCTACGACGGGGATGAGGGGCTTTTTGTGGCCTACGACATGGTCGAGTTCAAGGCTCCGGTTTATGCGGGAGATTACCTGGAGGTTACCGGGTGGATTGACCGGGCCGGGCATACCTCCCGGCACATGCAGTTCGAAGCGTACAAAGTAATCACCGGCGCGCGGATCACGGGTCAGCCGTCCGCCTGCGACGTGCTGCCCGAGCCGTTGCTGGTGGCGCGGGCAAGCGGCACCTGCGCCGTCCCGAAAGAGCTGCAGCGGGGGCGCCGCGCCTAGGAGCAAAACCAACCGGAGGTGACAGATTATGAACGGGCCGTTGATCATTACCGCGGCTGTCTGCGGGGCCGAGGTTACCCGGGCCGACAACCCCAATTTGCCGATCACGCCCCCCGAGATCGCCCGGGCCTGCCATGAATGCTTTCTCGCCGGGGCCTCAATCGCGCATCTCCATGTCCGGGAAGATGACGGCACCCCCACCCAGGATGCCGCCGTCTTCAAAGAGGCGATCGCCCTGATCCGGCAAAAATGCGACATGATCATCCAGGTCTCCACGGGAGGGGCGGTCGGCATGACGCCGCAAGAAAGGCTGCAGCCGGTTTACCTGCGGCCCGAAATGGCGAGCCTGACCACGGGCAGCGTCAACTTCGGAAACGGCGTTTTTTTAAACCCTCCGGAATACCTGGAGCAGTTCGCCCGGGCGATGCGGGAGCAGGGGGTCAAGCCCGAGATCGAGGTTTTCGACGTCGGGATGATCGACAGCGCCCTGCGCCTCGTTCGGAAGGGCCTGCTGGCGGAGCCGCTCCATTTCGACTTTGTGATGGGCGTGCCGGGCGGGATCCCCGGGACGGTGAAGAACCTGTTGCACCTGGCGGAGAGCATCCCGCCGGGCAGCACCTGGTCGGTGGCGGGGATGGGGCGCTGCCAGCTGCCCCTGGCCACGGCGGCGATCCTCCTCGGCGGCCACGTCCGGGTCGGGTTTGAGGACAATATTTTTTTTGAAAAAGGGGTCTTGGCGCAAAGCAACGCCCAGCTGGTGGAGCGGGTGGCCCGGATTGCCCGCCTCCACGGGCGCGAACCGGCTACCCCCGGAGAAGCCCGCCGCATCCTCGGCCTGCCTTTGAGAGGTGAGATGTGAGAGGCGGGAAGTGAGAGAAGAATAACCTGAACGCCGGCAGTGCTGTTGCCAGCCGGGAAGGGCTGATCCAAGAGGAATGAAAATTGAGGGGTTCGGCATATAGGCGAACCCCTTTGCCGTTCCATCCGAATACCTTTAAAGGCCGGGAAAGACGATGGCCAGGCCGCAGAGCAGGACGGCACCGCCGGCCAGGGCATGGGTGAACCTTTCGAGCTTCTTGAGGTTAAGCGGGATGACATTAATCCCCAGTGTTGCCGCCATGACTACTCCGGTCATCGTCAAGATGGTCACCAGGCCGAAAGCGGCGGTAACCACCGCCAGGCCGAAGATGCTGTTGTTGGCGGCGGGATACATCAACAGGGGGATCAGCGGCTCGCAGGGGCCGAGGACGAAAATGGTGAACAAGATCCACGGGGTCAGGTTTGCCTTTTTTTCTGACGGGTGAATGTGGCTGTGCTCGTCGCGGTGCGTGTGCTCGTGATCATGTGATTCGGCGGCGTCGTGCGCATGCCGGTGCCGGTGGGGCCTGTTCCGGATCGCCCTGCGCAGGCCCCAGGCGCCGTAGGCCAGGCCGAAGGCGATCATGGCCCAGGCGGCAATATCGCCGCGGAAAGCTTCAATCCCTTCCAGTTTAAACACGGCGATACCCAGGAAAACACCGATCAGGCCGATGGCTACGGAACCGAGCACGTGCCCCGTCCCGCAGAGGACGGTTACCAGCGCTGTTTTGCCGGGGGACCATTTCCCCGCCCGCCCCATCACGATGAACGGCAGGTAATGATCCGGACCCAGCAGCGTGTGGAAAAATCCGATTGAAACGGCGGTAAGCGTAAGGATACCCAGTTCTTGCGTCATTGATTTAACCTCCCGGTCAGCGGTGAGTAACACCAATCTAAATTGATCGATGCAAGGGCAAGGGGTTATCCGGAAATTGGACTTTCGTCCCACTTCCTTCTTCTCACTTCCCACCGCTCACCGCTGATATCCCTGGCGGGTGCCGCGGCGGGCGAGTTCTGCTTCCACGGCGGCGGCGAGCCGGCCGGCGCTCTCGCTCCAGCGGGGGGCGATTAAAAGTCCGGGATCGGTGACCGAAGCGGCGAGGCGGTGGATGGTGATGCCGGGATCCAGCCGCTCCAGGCAGTCGCAGAGGACCGGGATATAGGCGGCGGCGCTTTCGTAAACGGATGCCTTCCCGGCGCGGTAGGCTTCGGCCAGGGGCGTCCCTTTGATTACCTGCAGGTGGTGGAACTTGACCCCGTCCAGGCCGCACTGGTTCAGGCGGTCCATCGTCTCCAGCATCATCGCCTCTGTTTCTCCCGGCAGCCCCAGGATCACGTGGGCGCAGATGTAGATGCCGCGCCCCCGGGTGCGCCGCACCGCCTCCCGGAACTGCGCAAAGGTATGGCCGCGGTTGATCCGCGCCAGGGTGCGGTCATGGGCCGACTGCAGGCCGTATTCCACCCAGACGTGGCGGGAGCGGGCGTAGTTTTCGAGCAGGCCTAAGACGGCGTCCGGGACGCAGTCGGGGCGGGTGGAGACGCTTAAACCCACCACCTCCGGGTCGCGCAGCGCCTCGTCGTAAAGGGCCTTTAATCTTGCCACGGGGGCGTAAGTGTTGGTATAGGCCTGGAAATAAGCGAGGTAGCGGGCGCCGCCCCGCGCCTGCTTTTTCTTCCCCCCGCGGAGCTGCTCCGCGACCGGCAAAGGCGGATCGAAGCCCCCGCCGCCGGGAGAGAAGGCGGGGTTGTGGCAGTAAATGCAGCCTCCCCGGCCCAAGCTGCCGTCCCGGTTGGGGCAGGAAAAGCCGGCGTCGAGGGGGATCTTGTAGACGGGCCCGCCCAGCTTTTCGCGGAAGAAGCGGCTGAGCCGGTAGTAGCGGCTGGCTTCCGGCTTGCCGCCGTCAGGCGCGTTCATCGGGGGTTGATCCCGGGGTTTTGGCCGCCGGGGCAGGGCCGCGCAGCGCCGCCGGCCGCTCGAGGTAGAGCAGCAGCATGGAGATGTCGGCCGGGGTAACCCCTTCCATCCGCGAGGCCTGCCCCACCGTCCGCGGGCGGATCAGGGACAGCTTCTGGCGGGCTTCCGTGGAGAGGTTATGGGCGCGGCTGTAATCGAAGTCGTCCGGGATCACCTTGTCGTGGAGCCGCGCGGAGCGCTCCACGTTGAGCTGCTGCTTGGCGATATAGCCGGCGTATTTAACCCGGTTCTCCAGCTCGTTCACCGCGCCGGGCGGCTCATCCGGCAGGGCCTTTCCCTCCCACTGCAGGAATTGCCGGTAAGTGATCTCGGGGCGGCGGATCAGCTCCTCGGCGGTAACGGGTTGCTGCAGCGGCGCCGAGCCCGCCCCGGCCATGCGCCGGTCGACGGCGCCGCCGGGCACGATCCGGATCGCTCCCAGGCGGCGCAGCTCGCCCTCGATGAAGTCTTTTTTGCGCCGGTAGACCCGGTAATACTCCTCATCCACCAGCCCGAGGCGGTAGCCGGTTTCGGTCAGCCGCAGGTCGGCGTTGTCCTGGCGGAGCAGCAGGCGGTACTCGCCGCGCGAGGTGAAGATGCGGTACGGCTCCTGCACCCCCCTGGTGACGAGGTCGTCGATCATCACCCCGATGTAGGCTTCGCTGCGCTTCAAGATCAGCTGTTCACCGCCTTTGAGCAGCAGCGCGGCGTTGATTCCGGCCACCAGGCCCTGGGCCGCCGCCTCTTCGTAGCCGGTGGTGCCGTTGATCTGACCGGCGAAAAAGAGCCCGGGAAGCAGCTTCGTTTCCAGGGTAGCTTTCAGTTGCGTCGGGGGGGCGTAATCGTATTCGATGGCGTAAGCAGGGCGCATGATCTCCACCCGTTCCAGGCCGGGGATGGTGCGCAGGAAGCGCTCCTGGGTCTCCGGCGGGAGCCCGGTGGAGATGCCCTGCAGGTACATCTCGTCCGTGTCCGGCCCTTCGGGCTCGATGAAGATCGGGTGGCGCTCCCGGTCGGCGAAGCGGACAATCTTATCCTCGATCGAGGGGCAGTAGCGCGGCCCGCGGCCCTTGATCAGGCCGCTGTAAACCGGCGCCCGGTCTAAGTTGTCGCGGATGATACGGTGCGTCTCCAGGTTCGTGTAGGTCATCCAGCAGGGAATTTGCCGCGCCGGGGCGCGCCCGCCGAGCAGGGAAAACACCGGCGCCTCCGGGTCGCCGTGGACGGCGGTGAGATTGCAGAAATCGATGCTGCGCCGGTAGACCCGCGGCGGCGTCCCGGTTTTGAAGCGCTCCAGGGCAAACCCGAGTTGTAGCAGGTTTTCGGCCAGCGAAACCGGCGGGACCAGCCCCCCCGGGGCGCCGCTGTAGTGGTGCGCGCCGAGGAAGATGGCCGCGCGCAGGTAAACCCCGCTCGCCAGGATCACGGTGCGGGCCGGGTAATATGCCCCGCTGCGCCCGCGAATCCCCTGCAGCCTTCCGTCACGGACGGCGATCTCTTCGGCCATATCCTCGCGCAGCAGCAGGTTCGGCTCGCGTTCCAGCACGCGGCGCATGGCGTGCTGGTAGCCCAGCTTGTTGATCTGGGCGCGCAGGGCCTGCACCGCCGGGCCCTTGCCGGTATTGAGCAGGCGCACCTGGAGCAGGTTCCGGTCCGCGGTGCGGGCCATTTCGCCGCCCAGGGCGTCGATCTCCCGGACCA
>JAGUZX010000008.1 GCA_020060545.1 Desulfovibrio sp.
GCCCGGATCGGCCCCGCCGAGCTGCCGGAGCAGCTCCTCCAGCTGCCCGGAATCCGCCCGGCCCGGGTCGGCGGCGATGCTTTCAGCCATGCCGGAGAGAGACGTCCCGGACAGCAGCCCTTTTAAAGCGGCCAGTTCCGCCAGGAACCGGGCGCGGAACTGTGGATCGTTTTGGATCAACCCGGCGAGTTCAGCCGGCGTTTGGCTCCCGGCCAGCTCATCCATCCGCTGCAGCGCCGCCGCGGTTTCCGCCAGCGCCTCCGCATGCGCTTCCAGCAGCTCCGCCGCTTCGCGCAGCAAAACTTCGATCTCCGCCGCGGAGCGGCTTTCGGCCAGCTTCTCTTTGATCTCCGCCAGCTCCCGCAGCAGCTCTTCCAGCAGGGGATGCTCCGGCAGGAGCGCTTCCAACTCTTCGACCGCCTCAACCGCCTCGTCCCGGGCTTCGCTCAGCTCCTCGCGGCTGAGGAGCCCCTTGGAAAGGGCGGGGGAGACAAAGATCGATGCCGCCAGCAGCAGCGCGGCCAGGCAGGCCGCGGGGAACCAGGGCAGCAGGCTGCGCCGGTCTATTTTTAACGCGGGGGGGTTTTCCTGCAGGTAGCGGCATGTCTCCCGGGCCAGGTACGGGGTGATCTCCCGGTCCTGCCCGTAAATTTCAACCAGGCTCTGGATTCTTTCCCTGCTCTCCAGCTGCCGGTCCAGGCGGCGGGCCAGCGCCATTTCGTCCGGGCGCTTTTGCCAGCAAAAATAAAGCGCCGGGAGCGCCGCGGCCAGGCTGAACGGGACCCGCCAGGGCGCCAGGGCCGCAAGCGCCGCCGCCAGGTTGAAAAGCGCGTTTAACGCGAGCAGCAGGGCGGCCGTTTTCAGCAGGCAAATGAGGGCGTATTCCAGCCTGAGCTTCCGGTTCAAAGGAGCAAGGCTCTCCAGTTCGCGCGGCCACGCCATTACTAACCACTCCTTAAAATTAAATTAGGCATGGTGTCCCCCGAATTCTTAGCCGCTTTTTTTGCCTGCCCGCAGCGGGTTTACCTTCCAGGCGGCGATGTAGAGGCTTGCCGCGGCCAGGGCGAAATTGACCAGCACGCTTACCTGCCAGAAGCTCAACCACCGCCAGGGGTAAGCGCCCCGGCTGAGATGGTTAAGCGCGTCCCGGGCGATTTGGGGGTGAAGCCATTCAAACAGGACCAGCGGGTTGAGCAGCAGCAGCGGGTAAAGGGGGGAATAATTATGAAAAAGGGAATAGGTCAGCCCGTTGAGGAGGAGGGTCCCCCCCACCAGGGCCAGGGAAAGCACGTAGCTGCCGATTACCGCCGCCGCCGGCTTCCGGAAGACCGAGGAGAGCATGATCCCGAAGCTGCTGTTGATCACGGCGGCCAGCAGTAAAATCGCGATTAACACCGCCAGCTCCCCGGGCGAGACCCCGCCCAGCAGAAAGACAAAACCGTAGAGCGGAAGAGAAGCCAAAATCAGCAAGAAGATCACGCTCAACGCGGCGGTCAGCTTGCCCGCGACAATATTGAACGGGGTCAGCTGGGTGCATACCAGGAGGTCAAAGGTTTGCCGTTCATGCTCGCTGCTGATCAGGGTGGCGGTGAGGCCCGGCACCAGGAAGAAGATCAGGGCGAACTGCAGCATCGCCAGGAAGTTGAACAGGTTCCGGCCCAGCTGGGAAAGGTCCATGTACGACCAGCCCGCACGCAGGTGAAAGCTGGCGAAGAAAAGCAGGGCGAAGCCGCCCAGGACCAGCAGGTAGAGAAAAACCGTGCCGAAAGAGCGCCAGGTGCGCATCCGCAGGCGCAGCTCTTTAGCCAGAAGCGGGTTGATGTTCATGATTTTCCTCCCCGGTTAGCTTCATGAAGATCTCTTCCAGGTTGTTGCCGGTCGCCGTGAAATGGTAGAGCGCAAAACGGGACGCCGCGGCGGACAGCAGCTGGGCCTGGGCGCTTTTATCCCCGCTGTAGACTATTTCGAGGGTGCCCCTGTTGGTCAGGGCGGCGTCCTTGACCCCTTCCTGCTCGAGCAGCCACAGCCTCGCCTCCTCCGCCCGTTCCAGGACACCCATTTCGAGCAAGGTGTCGCCTTCGAACAGGGCCAGGACTTCGGCCATCGGGCCGACGAGATGCATCCTGCCGCCGCTGATCACCCCGATGTGGGTGCACAGCTGCGACAACTCTGCCAGGATGTGGGAACTGATGACAATCGTATGGCCCATCCGCTGCAGTTCTTTCAAAATGTGGCGCAGTTCCACCCGGGCCCGCGGGTCGAGCCCCGAAGCGGGTTCGTCCAGGAGCAGCACCGGGGGTTGGTGGACCAGGGCCCGCGCCAGGCAGAGCCGCTGCTTCATCCCCCGGGAAAGGTTGTTCACGAAGGCGCCGCTCTTGTCCGCCAGCCCCACCAGCTCCAGCAAAGCCGGCGCCGTCCGGCGGACGTCAATCGCCCGGCAGCCGGCCGCCTCGCCGTAGAATTGGAGATATTCGCTTACCCGCAGGTCGTCGTAAAGTCCGAAAAAGTCGGGCATGTAGCCGATCATTTTACGGGTTTCCCGGGGGTTTTCAAAAATCGAGCGGCCGTCGATCGCCACCTCCCCGGCCGTCTTGGAGAGGAGGGTGGCGATAATGCGCAGGGTGGTGGTTTTTCCCGCCCCGTTCGGCCCGACAAAACCGAAAATGCTGCCGCGCTCGATCTCGAAGCTGATATTGTCGACCGCGGTAAACCCGCCGTAGCGCTTAAGCAGGTTTTTGACGCTGATCATGGCAGAGCTCATTTCAAGCCCCCCCCTTCGATGCTGAGCAGGCGGCCGGGGGCAAAAGTCAGCTCCCCGTTGTAGGCGATCCGGATCAGCAGGCGGTCCTCCCGGACCAGGTCCGGGAGATTGGACAGGTGGAGCACCTGCGGGGCGCGGGGATGCACTTCGCCGACCGCGGTCCAGGCGCCGGCGGCGTGATTGTAAGCCGTGATCACGATGCTGTTTTCGTGGTAACCGCCGCCGAAGTTCAATTTGAAAGCCCCCCTCGAGTAGTCGATGCCCGGGGGAAGGTTATACACAAGGTCGACATGGCCGGTGCCGCTGAAATAACGGTCCTGGCCGGAAGGATGGAACGGTTCTTTTGCCGCCGCGTCGTTGCGGGCGATGACCTTCGGGATCAGCCACCCCTCGGGCAGGTCGAAGGCGGGCGCCAGGTTGAAGACCGCGGTGTCGGTGGAAGCGATTAAAATATTGAGCACAACCGATGCGGCGCCCTCCGGGGCAAAGAACGCCGGGCTGTCGCTGAAGCCGAGCAATGTCAGGCCCGCGCTGTAATCGAACAGCTCTTCCAGCCCGAAATGCGGGTAGTACTGCCCGGCGCCCTTGGCGGCGTAGCGCTGCAGCACCCCGGACAGATCGACATAACCGGCCTGGGTCAGCGGGACGCTTTTTTGCGCGCCTGACTTCAGCTCCCCGGTGCCGTACCAGTTGACGCCCAGGCGGACATAACTGTCAATCAGGTCGAAGCCGGTATGGTTAACCAGCAGGACTTCCGGCTGTTTCCGGGTCAGGTCGACCGCCGCCCGGAGCGCTCCCGCCAGCTCGGCCCCGCTTTTGCCGTAGGCGCGCCGCAGCGACCAGAGGGGAGGGTTGGCAAGCTTGAGCGTCGTTGTTCCGGGGGGGGCGCCGGCGGTTACCGTCACCCCGGGGCCCGCGGCCAGGTGCTGGAGCGGATAGGTTAAGAGCAGATCTTTGCGGCGGGGGACAAAAACGGCGGTATAGCTTTGCACCACGGCCTTGTGCTCATGGTAGATCTCGATCACGTTGACCTGGTAATTGGTAAGCTCGGAGGTCCTGCTGACGGCGGCAACAAAGTAGGTCGCGGCGGTGAAAAGCAGCGCCAGCGCCGGGATGGTAAACCAGGCCCATTCCCAGCGCTGCAGCCGTTTCAGGACGAAATAGTTTACCGGGCCGATCAGGAAGATATAAAGCAGCAGCCCGAGCAGGACTTTGCCCGGCGAAAGGAGGCCGACATTGATATTGCCGAAGGCCAGGAATCTGATGATTTCGGAGAAATACCACTGGGCGGAAGCGCGCGGGGCGGCGGCCAAATGTTCCAGGTTTGCATAAAGAAGATAGCCCCAGAACGCTTCAAAGTTGTGGGCGTTATGGAAAGGCGGGTCTTCCAGGTTCAGGGTGGAATAGAGCACCGTGCCCCGCCCGTGCCGCCCGCCAACCAGAAGCGGGTGTTCGGCGGCCGCCAGGAGGACGCCGCCCCGGACGGTCCCGGTCGAGAAGAGGTAATCGCCGCCGCTGTCGGAAAAACTGAAGTCTCCTCCCACCGGCTGCAGCCCGCCCGAGAGGGCGGTGCCGTCGGGTTTGAACGGCAGCAGGCCGTCCGGCAGGTCCGCGATATTTTTCTGCCAGCCCCTGCCGCCCCCGATCACCAGCAGGCCGCCGCGCTCCACCCATGCGGCCAGGCGGCCGGACTGTTCCCGTTTCAGGCGCAGGGTTTCCAGGTCGCTGATGATGATTACCGCGAAGCTCTCCAGGCACAGCTCATGTTCCAGGTGGCTGTTTTCCAGCGGGACGACCACCGCGCCGTCCGCCAGGTTCGCCAGGCGGCCGAAGTGTTCCGGCCGGGAGGAGAAGACCCCGATGTAATACCCGGTCTCCGCCGGCACGGCGACGGCAGTTTTAGCCTTGACGGTGCTCCCGCCGCTGTTGATCAGTTTAATCCGGATCGGTGATGACGAAGAGAGGTAGGGCTGTTGAAAATAATCCTGCAGGCTGCCGGGCGGCAGGAAAAAAAGGACCGTTGTGTCCAGGCCGGCCGCGGCGAAAATCTCCGCTTCATAGGCGCCGTTGTATTCAACCGCGACCGTTCCCTGCCAATCCTGGCCCTGGCGGTTCTGCACCGTTACGGAGAGCACATTCCACCGGTCGTAATGGAAGCCGGTGTTGAAATTAAGCCGGTAGGTGAAATCCAGCTCTTCCGCCGAAACCGCCCGGGCGAAAACAGGCGCAGCCAGCAGGGCCAGCAGCAAGAAAAAAAGCACTTTCCGCAAGGGATCCCCCCCTTCGCCGGATGAGCAGGCCTTGCCCCTTGCAGGGCGCCTCCGCTCCGGCGCCTCTATCTGGGAGTTTATCATACCGGGGAGCAAACTCAAAGTCCATAAATATTGTCAATGAATTATATTTTCTTAACAGTTGGCGCCAGCCCCGGGCAGGTCATCGGCGCGTCGCTGTCGAATTTATCCAGCACAGGCGGATTGATCCGCCGATCGGGGCGGCGCGAGCGCCGCCCGCGGTGCAATAAAAAAGGCGGTTGGTTGGCGATGAACACTTTGTTGGCCGCACTGGCCGGAGCCTGCCGCGAGTATCCTTGCGCGGCAAAATACCTGGTGGCGCCGTCGCCGGGGGCGGGCCACCGGCTCCTGGAATCGCTGTCCCGGAGCGGCGC
>JAGUZX010000007.1 GCA_020060545.1 Desulfovibrio sp.
ATGTCTTTTGATTGGGTTCCTTCGATCAGAACAGAAATCCCCGGGCCGAAATCAAGAGAGCTGCTGGCCCTGAAGGATAAGTACGTGTCGCGCGGGCCGGCTAATACCGCGCTTGTATTTGCCGAAGAGGCCAAAGGCGCCCTGGTCCGGGATATCGACGGCAATGTTTACATCGATTTTGCTTCCGGCATCGGTGTCGTCAACGTGGGGCACAGCCCGCGGGAAGTGGTGGAAGCCGTAAAGGAGCAGTCCGAAAAATTTTTGCATACCTGTTTTCACGTGGTGATGTATGAATCTTA
This sequence comes from Desulfovibrio sp., assembly GCA_020060545.1. Lineage (GTDB taxonomy): Bacteria > Bacillota > Dethiobacteria > DTU022 > DTU022 > JAGUZX01. The sequence continues at coordinate 300 of JAGUZX010000007.1, forward strand.
CGTGCGGCTGGCGGAAAAACTGGCGCAGATCACCCCCGGCGATTTCCCGAAAAAGACGATCCTGATCAACAGCGGGGCCGAAGCCGTGGAGAACGCGGTCAAGCTTTCTCGCAAATACACCGGGCGGACGGGCGTCGTCTCACTTGAGTGCGCTTTTCACGGCCGCACGCTGATGGCGATGACCCTGACCAGCAAAGTTAAACCGTACAAGTTCGGCTTCGGCCCTTTTGCCCCGGATGTTTATAAAATCCCGTCCGCCTACTGTTACCGCTGTTATTACCGCTCGGCCTACCCCGGCTGCGGCATGGCCTGCGTGGCCGGCCTGGAACGGTTCTTTGTATCCGAATACCCGGCGGAAAATGTCGCGGCCGTCATGATCGAACCGGTCCAGGGGGAGGGAGGCTTTATCGTCCAGCCTCCCGAGTTTATGCGCGGGATTAAAGATATTTGCCAAAAGAACGGCATCGTCTTTATCGCCGATGAAATCCAGACCGGTTTTGGCCGGACAGGAAAGCTTTTTGCCGTAGAACATGCCGGAGTGATCCCCGATTTAATCACCCTGTCCAAATCACTGGCCGCGGGCCTGCCGCTGAGCGCGGTGACCGGGCGGGCGGAAATTCTGGACGCGCCGCATCCGGGCGAGGTCGGCGGCACTTTTGGCGGAAACCCCGTAGCTTGCGCCGCCGCGCTCCAGGCAATCAAACTGATCGAGGAGAAAGAACTGGCGCGGGCGGCCGAAGCGATCGGCGGTAAAATGATCGGGCGCCTAAAGGAGATGCAGGGAAAATACCCGCTCATCGGCGACGTGCGCGGCCTCGGGGCGATGGTGGCAGTCGAGCTGGTCAAGGACCGGGGAACCAAGGAGCCCGCCAAAGAGGCGGCGGGGCGGATTGTGACCCACTGCTGGAAGAACGGGCTGCTGGTCTTAAGCGCCGGGATCTACGGCAACGTGGTCCGGATCCTCTCCCCCCTGGTCATCACCGGTGAGGAGCTGGAAACGGGCCTGGACATCCTGGAAGATGCTTTTAACCGGACGGCAAATCAGTGAGTTGAAGAGTGATTAAGTATCCACGAAGGGAAGTGACCGATTGAACGGAACTTACGGCAAGCTGCTCCTGATCAATTTGACCGAATCCATGGGCGAGGAGCAGCATATCGATGCGGGCGTTTTCAAGCAGTATCTCGGCGGCAAGGGGCTGGGCAGCTACCTGCTTTTAAAAATGGTGCCGCCCGGCACCGATCCCTTGGCGCCGCAGAACACGCTGATCTTTACCACCGGGCCGGCGGCGGATACCGTCCTCGCCCCGGCGAGCCGCTACGGCGTCTTCAGCAAGTCGCCCCTGACGGGGATTTACGCCGAATCGTACAGCGGGGGCCATGTGGCCCCGGTGATGAAAAGGACCGGCTACGACGCGATCGTCATCACCGGCGCGGCAGAGAGGCCCTGTTTCATTCATGTTTCCCCGGGCGGGGTCAAATTTTTTGATGCGGCCGGTATTTGGGGGCGGGAAACATATGACGCCGAGGCGGCGGTGCTGCAGGCAGCCGGAGCGAAGGGGGCGCAGGCGGTGGTGATCGGCCCCGCCGGTGAGAGGAGGATCCGCTTCGCCTGCATTAAGAACAACCGCTGGCGCAGCGCCGGCCGTGCCGGCCTGGGCGCGGTGATGGGCTCTAAAAACTTGAAAGCGATCGTTTTCAGCGGCGGCGCCCGCGCCCCCCTGGCCGATGAAGCCGGGTTGGCCGCCTGGAGCCGCGCCTTCAATGAAAAAAATAAGAACTCTCCCGAAGCCGCCGTCTACCGCCACAAAGGCACACCCGCCCTGGTGGCCGTGACCAACAACGCCGGTTGTTTTCCGGCCCGCTACTGGTCCGAGGGGCGCCTGGATGGCTGGGAAAAGATCAGCGCCGACGCGATGCAGGCCGAGCTGGAGGTCAAGCCGCGCGCCTGTTACCGCTGCTTTTTTGCCTGCGGCAAGCTCAGCAAGGCGCTTAAAGGGAGGCACGCCGGGCTCGCCGTCGAGGGGCCGGAGTATGAAACCATTTACGCTTTCGGGGGCCTTTGCTGTGTCGCCAGCCTGGAGGAGATCCTCTATTTAAACGACCGCTGCGACCGCTGGGGCATCGACACGATTTCCGCCGGCAACCTGGCCGGCTTCGCCATCGAAGCGGGCCTGCAAGGCCGCCTGAAGGAAGCGCCCCGCTACGGGGACGCCGATTCGATCGCCGCCTTTTTGGAGTCCGTGGTGGAAGGGCGGGGTGAAGGCGCCCTTTTCAGCCGGGGCCTGCGCGAGGCCGCCGCCGCCCTGGAGATGGAAGAATTCGCCGTGCACGTCAAGGGCCTGGAACCGGCCGGCTACGACCCCCGCGTGCTGAAAGGGATGGGCCTGGCCTACGCCACCGCCGACCGCGGCGCCTGCCACCTGCGTGCCACTTTTTACAAGCCGGAGCTGAGCGGCATGATCGGGCCGGACCAGGTTAAGGGCAAAGCCCGCCTGTTCGTGGATTACGAGGACCGCCTCAATATTTACGACTGCCTGATTTTTTGCCGCTTCTACCGGGACCTGATCCACTGGGAAGAGTTGATCACCGTGCTGCACCTGATTACCGGCGAGCGCTATAGCGAGGCGGCGCTGCGCGTTGCGGCGGCACGCGTGCAAAACATGACCCGGCTCTTCAACCTGCGGGAAGGGGTCACCCGGGCCGACGACACCCTGCCGCCGCGCCTGCTGGCCGAGGCGATCAACGGCGGGCAAAACATCATTACCCGGGACGAACTGGAGCTGATGCTGGGCGACTATTACCTGTTGCGGGGGTGG
>JAGUZX010000108.1 GCA_020060545.1 Desulfovibrio sp.
CCCGGTTCCGCCCGATTCCATAGATATAGCTCAACGCTATCTCCACCCTTTTATCCCGCGGTAAGTCGACACCTGCTATTCTGGCCAAGCAAAACGCACCTCCTTCAACATCCACTTTTTAGTAAGACAAAAAAAGCTAAACAAAGCTAGAATTCCCACAAGGCAGGGCCGCTATGCTCTAGCCCTGTCTTTGCTTGTGCTTTGGGTTCTGGCAAATGATTACCACTTGGCCTTTCCGCCGGATAATCTTGCATTTTTCACACATCGGTTTTACAGAGGGCCTTACCTTCATCATCACCAGCCTCCTTACTTATAGCGATAGGTAATCCGCCCCCGGGTAAGATCATAAGGAGAAAGCTCAACCAGGACCCGGTCGCCGGGGAGAATACGGATAAAGTTCATCCGGATCTTGCCTGATACGTGAGCCAGCACCTTGAGGCCGTTTTTCAACTCCACCCGGAACATGGCGTTGGGAAGGGGCTCGACCACCGTGCCCTCTACTTCCACAACATCCTTTTTCTTGGTCATCGGTTTTTCAACCTCCTGTTTCAGAAACGTCTTCCTGCGGTGCCAGCTCTTTGATGTGCCGGGCGATCTGGCTGTCTGTCACTTTTTGCGCTTTGGCCAGCGCCTCGAGGTCGATTCCCCGGTCATAGTACTGCAGGTGGGCCGTATTCTTCTTCTTCGGCCGGCTGAGCGGCCGGTTGCGCCCGTTGGCCACCAGCACCTGGCGGGAATCGAGCACTGCAATGACCAGGTAATGCTCTCCCCTGTCACGGCCCGCCGTAGAGCGGACTAACTGCCCGGGTTTAAACTCCCCCATCGTTTCGTCCCCTCCTTAAAGAATGGTCAGTACTTCGGGGCCGTTATCGCCAAGGGCAACGGTGTGCTCGAAATGAGCGGAAAGGCTGCCATCCTTTGTCACCACGGTCCAGTGATCCTTCAACACTTCGACTTCCCATCCGCCGGCGTTGACCATCGGTTCGATCGCCAGGACAATCCCCGGCTGGAGCACCGGGCCACGGCCCGGCGGCCCGAAGTTGGGCACCTGCGGTTCCTCGTGCATCTCGGTGCCGATCCCGTGGCCGACAAAATTGCGCACCACCGCAAAACTGTTCATCTCCACGTAAGCCTGCACGGCGTGGGAAATATCGGACAGGTGGGCCCCCTGCCGCATGGCCGCGATCGCCTGATCCAGGGAACGGCGCGCCACATCCATCAGCCGCTGCGCCCCGGGGCCGACTGCGCCCACTCCAAAGGTGGCGGCCGCATCGCCGTAGTAGCCTTTCAGCCGCACTCCGACATCAATGCTGATTATATCGCCCTCTTTAAGCTTGCGCAACCCCGGGATGCCGTGCACCACTTCCTCGTTAATCGAAGTGCAGATCGAAGCGGGATAATTGTGGTAGCCCAGGAACGCCGGCTCCCCGCCCGCCCGCCGGATCATCTTCTCCGCCATCCTGTCCAGCGCACCGGTGGTCACGCCGGCAACGATAAGCCGCTCCAGTTCCAGCAGCACCGCGGCCACAATTCGCCCGGCCTCACGCATCATCTCGATCTCACGAGTTGATTTCAGCTTGATCATAGCGCCCAAGCCTACTTCATAAACCCGCGGTAGCTGCGCATCAGCATATGGCTCTCAATCTGTTTCACTGTTTCCAACACGACGCCGACGACGATAATCAACCCGGTGCCGCTGAAGATAATGCTCATCCCGGTCGTCCGCTCCATGATGATCGGAAAAATGGCGATGAAAGCCAGGGAAAAAGCGCCCACCGCGGTCAAGCGCGATGTCACCTTGCCGAGGTATTCCGCCGTCGGCTTTCCGGGGCGCAGGCCGGGGATGAAACCGCCGTATTTTTTGATGTTGCCGGCTACCTGGAAGGGATCGAACTGCACGGCGGTATAGAAATAGGCGAACATGATAATCATCATCACATACAGGACCAACCCTAAGTTTTCCCGCAGGGTCAACGCCTGGGCGAGACGCTGGGCGAAGGGATGGTCGATAAAGCTGGCGATCGTCTGCGGAAAAGTCAAGATCACCGAGGCAAAGATCACGGGGATTACCCCGGCCTGGTTTACTTTCATCGGGATGTGGGTTTCCTGGCCGCCGTACATCCTGCGCCCGACGATGCGCTTGCTGTACTGCACTTTAATCCGTCGCTGTCCCTGGTCCAGTCCGACAATACCGACGATAAGGGCCAAGAGCAGGATCGCCACCAGGATCACCACGTAAAAGCTGACCAGGCCGGCGCGCAGCTGCTCCGCCGCAATGACCACTCCGACGGGGAACCCGGCCACGATCCCGGCAAAAATAATCAGGGAGATCCCGTTGCCGATCCCTTTCTCCGTAATCAACTCTCCCATCCACATCAGGAAAGCGGTCCCGGCGGTCAGGGAGATAATAATCGTAAAGTAAGACAGGAAGGTCTTGTTGACGACGGCCTCGTTGGCGATCGTCATGGAATACCCCAGGCCCTGGACTACGGCGATGATAATAGTGCCGTAGCGGGTCAGCTGCGACAGCTTTTTCCGCCCCTCGGGCCCCTCCTGGCTCCATTCCTTGAATTTCGGAATGACGATCGTCAGAAGCTGCATGATAATGGAAGCGTTAATATAAGGAAAAATGCCGAGGGCAAAAATCGTAAAACGGCTTAAGTTGTCGCCGCCGATAATGTTGATAAACCCGAAAAGGGTGTCCCCCGTGAACAGTTCGGCCAGCCGGCCGGGATCCACCCCCGGAACGGGGATGGCCGAACCGGCCCGGAACACCACGAACATGGCCAGGGTAAAGAGGATCCTCTGCCGCAGTTCCTTGATCCGCCATGCCGTGCGCATTGTTTCGAGCAAATCAGATCACCTCCGCTTTCCCGCCGGCGGCTTCGATTTTGGCCTGGGCCTTGCTGCTGAAGTGATGGGCCCGGACAACCAGCCTGCGGCTCAAATCGCCTTCGCCGAGCACCTTGAGGGGGTCGCGGGTGTTTTTAAGCAGGCCTTCCCCTGCCAGCAGCTCCGGTGTGACGACGGTATCATCGGCGAAGCGGTTTAAGCTCTCCAGGTTGATGATCAACCATTTCTGCTTGTGAATATTGGTGAAACCGCGCTTGGGCAGGCGCTGGACAAGAGGCATCTGGCCGCCTTCAAAGGCGCGGCGGACGCCCGACCCGGAGCGCGCTTTCTGCCCTTTCTGGCCTCTTCCCGCCGTTTTCCCCAAACCCGAGGCGATGCCCCTTCCTTTGCGTTTGGCGGCTTTTCTGGCCCCCGCAGGAGGTTTAAGATCATGCAGGCGCAACTTAAGTGCACCTCCCTTAGTTACTTGATTTCTTCTACGGTTACTAAAAAGTCCACAACCCTGATCATGCCCCGGATTTCCGGTACGTCCCGATGCTCGACCTTTTGGCCGATTTTGTTCAAACCAAGGGCGCGCAGCGTCTGGCGCTGCTCAGGCCGGCACGAAGCCCGGCTTCTCACCATCGTCACCACTAATTTTTTTGCCATCTTCAATCCCTCGCTTTAGTTACCCCGACAGTCGGCTTACGTCGATGCCCCGCAGGGCGCTGACCTGGTGGGCCATCTTCAACGACTTCAACCCCTGCATGGTCGCGTTAATCATATTTTGAGCGTTGGACGAACCGAGCGACTTGGTCAAAATGTCCCTTACCCCGGACAACTCCAGCACCGCCCGGACCGGACCGCCGGCGATGACGCCGGTCCCCTCGGAAGCCGGCTTCATCAGGACTTTGCCGGCCCCGAAACGGCCCTCCACGGGATGCGGGATTGTCGTTCCGACCATGGGCACACGGATCAGGTTTTTCTTGGCGTCCTCAATTCCCTTGCGAATGGCCTCCGGCACCTCCCCCGCTTTACCCAGGCCCGCGCCGACCACTCCGTTTTGATCGCCGACTACGACCAGGGCGCTGAAGCTGAACCGGCGCCCCCCTTTAACCACCTTGGCGACCCGGTTGACCCTTACCACTTTTTCTACCAGTTCCTGGGATGGTTCTATTTTCGACACCCCTGCCATCCCCCCTTTCCTTAAAAGTTCAATCCTTTTTCCCGGGCGGCTTCGGCCAGCGCTTTTACCCGGCCGTGATAAAGATAACCGCCCCGGTCGAATACGACCTCCTTGATCCCTTTGTCCAGCGCCCGCATGGCCAGCAGCGCGCCTACTTCCCGCGCCGCTTCCCGGCCCTTCGCCTTTGCCTTTTCGGCCCGCAGTTGGGGGTCGAGGGTCGAGGCGGCCACCAGGGTCCGGCCGGCCCCGTCATCGATCAGCTGGGCGTAAATATGCCTGCTGCTGCGAAAAACATTTAAACGGGGCCGTTCCGGGGTGCCGCTGATCTTGCTGCGCACCCGCCGGTGCCGGCGCTTCCGGCTTACATTACGCGATAGGAACTTAATCATGGCTACACCTCCTGAGCTGCTACTTGCCCGCTTTACCCACTTTCCGGCGGACCGGTTCATTTTCATAACGGATGCCTTTGCCCTTGTAGGGCTCGGGAGGGAAGACCTTCCGGACACAAGCGGCAAAATTCCCTACCTGCTGCCTGTCGATCCCTTTCACCACGATCCTGGTGGCGCTGGGCACCTCGATCTCGATGTTTCGCTCAGGTTCGAAAACGACGGGATGAGAGAAGCCGATATTCAAGAGCAGCTTGCCGCCCTGCATGCTGGCCCGGTAACCGACGCCGGCCAGCTCCAGCGTCCGGGAAAAGCCTTCCGTCACCCCCACAACCATGTTGTGAATCAGAGTCCGGGTCAGCCCGTGCAGGGCGCGGTGCTGCGGGTTGTCGGTCGGCCGCTTCACGAAAAGCCAGCCGTCTTCCTTTTCCACAGTCATATCCCGGGGGATTTCCCGGGAAAGCTGGCCTAGGGGGCCTTTTACCGTAATTTGTTGTCCTTCCACCTGCACCTGGACCGTACCGGGCAGGGCGATCGGTTTTCTACCGGTTCGCGACATTAGGTGATCCTCCTTACTACGCTACCAGATATAGCAGAGTACTTCTCCCCCGCAACCCGCTTTACGGGCTTCCCGGTCGCTCATGACACCCCTGGAAGTGGAGATGATCGCCACTCCAAGACCGCCCAGCACCTTGGGGAGTTCATCCTTTTGGGCGTAAACCCGCAAGCCGGGCTTGCTGATGCGTTTCAGCCCGGTGATAATCCGCTGCGAGTCGGGGCCGTACTTCAAATAGATGCGTATGATACCCTGTTTCTGATCCCGGGTATACTCAAAGTCTTTGATGAAGCCCTCCTCCTTGAGTATAGCCGCGATGGAACGCTTCAAATTGGAGGCGGGAATCTCCACCACGGCATGCCGGACCATGTTGGCATTCCGGATCCGGGTTAACATATCGGCAATCGGATCTGTCATCATCTAAAAGGACCTCCTTTCTTTCCTTCACCATCTACCAGCTGGCTTTTTTGACACCAGGTATTTTTGCTTCATTGGCTAGATGACGAAAGCAAAGGCGGCACATGCCGAATTTACGCAGGTACGCCCGGGGGCGGCCGCAAAGGCGGCACCGGTGATAACCGCGTACCGTAAACTTTGGCTTACGCCCGGCTTTGGCAATTAAAGATTTCTTGGCCATGCTTCCCCTCCTTCATATTTCGCCCTTACCCCATCGCTTCAGGCTGCCCGGAAGGGCGCACCCATTAAGGTTAAAAGTTCTCTCGCCTCTTCATCGGTTTTGGCGGTGGTGACAATAATGATATCCATCCCCAGAATTTTTTCCACCTTGCTGTAATCGATCTCCGGAAAAATGAGCTGCTCCCGGAGCCCGATCGTGAAATTACCCCGCCCGTCAAATGAACGCGGCGAGATGCCGCGGAAATCCCTGACCCTGGGCAGAGCGACGTTGAACAGTTTATCCAAAAAATCGTACATGCGCGCACCCCGCAAGGTTACCTTGCAGCCGATGGACATCCCTTCGCGCAGCTTAAAGCTGGCCACCGACTTGCGGGCTTTGGTGACCACCGGCCTCTGCCCGGTTATTTGGGCCAGGTCGCTGACCGCGGCGTCCAGGATCTTGGGGTTGTCTTTCCCCTGGCCCACACCCATATTGATCACCACTTTTTCAATCCGGGGAACCTGGTAAATATTCCGGTAGCGGAACCGCTCCGCAAGGGTGGGCCTTATTTCTTCGATATATTTTTGTTTCAAGCGCGACATAACGTGCGAATCCTCCTTACTTATCCAGTGATTCCCCGCACCTCTTGCAGGAACGTACCCGCCTGCCGTCGGCCCCAATTTTTTTCCCAACCCGGGTTGGCTTGCTGCAAGCCGGACAGATAACCATGACCTTGGATGCGGCGAATGCACCTTCCATCTCCCTGATCCCGCCCTGGGGCACCTTGGGAGTGGGCTTGGCGTGCTTCTTGATCAGATTAATCCCTTCCACCTTGATCCTTCCCGCATCAGGCAGGGTAGTGATCACTTTGCCTTTTTTCCCTTTGTCCTTGCCGGAAAGGACCAGCACCCTGTCACCGCGGCGGACCGCCAACTTTTTTTGCACCATTTTTAAAGCCACCTCCTTTTAGCCCTGTCAGATCACTTCGGGAGCCAGGGATATAATTTTCATGAATTCTTTTTCCCGCAGCTCCCGGGCCACAGGACCAAAAATCCGGGTCCCCCGGGGATTGTTCTGTTCGTTAATGATCACGGCCGCGTTCTCGTCAAAATTGATATGAGAACCGTCCCGGCGGTTCAAGCGGCTCCTGGTGCGCACGATCACCGCCCGCACCACTTCGCCTTTTTTGACTACGCCGCCGGGAGTGGCCTCCTTTACCGAAGCGATAATGATATCGCCGACATGGCCGGTCTTGCGCCGGGAACCGCCCAGAACCCGGATACAGAGTATTTTCTTCGCCCCTGAATTGTCGGCTACGTTTAAGATGGTCTCGTTTTGAATCACCCTAAGCCTCTCCTTTTCCCCCGCCGTCTGATTGCATTGCGGCCGTTGAGAATTTAAAGCTGCGACTTTTCCAGGATTTCCACCAGGCGCCATCTTTTCTCCTTGCTCAGCGGCCTGGTTTCCATAATTTTAACCAGGTCGCCCTCCCGGGATTCATTCGCCGCGTCGTGGAACTTGTATTTCCTGGTCCGGCGAATAGTCTTACCGTAAAGAGGATGACGGGTAAGACGTTCCACCGCGGCAACCCTGGTTTTATCCATTTTATCACTGACTACCCGGCCGGTGCGAACCTTGCGTTTTCCAGTTTCCAAATTTTCAAGGCCTCCCTTCACGCTTTAGCTCAAGGCCCGTTCCCTGAGGACGGTTTTGACCCTGGCAATGCCCCGGCGGACCTCTTGAATGCGCATGATATTCTCCAACTGCCCGGTGGCCAACTGGAAACGGAGATTGAAGAGCTCTTCTTTCAACTCTTTCATTTTCTCGTCCAGTTCCTTGTTGCTCAACTCACGTATTCCGGTAACTTTCACTCGGCAACACCACCCGCTTCAACTCTTTTCACGAACTTGGTCTTGATCGGAAGTTTATTTGAAGCCAGGCGGAATGCTTCCCTGGCTGTTTCTTCCTTTACGCCGGCCAGCTCGAACATGACGCGGCCCGGTTTGACCACGGCAACCCAGTATTCCGGGGATCCTTTGCCCTTGCCCATGCGGGTTTCAGCCGGTTTTTCCGTAACCGGCTTGTGCGGAAAAATCCGGATCCAGACCTTGCCGCCGCGCTTGATATACCTGGTCATGGCAATCCGGGCGGCCTCGATCTGCTGGCTGGTAATCCAGGAAGGTTCCAGGGCCTGCATCCCAAACTCGCCGAACTGGATCTCTGCGCCTCCCTTGGCCTGGCCTTTCATGCGCCCGCGATGCTGGCGGCGGTATTTAACGCGTTTAGGCATCAACATCCTATTTTACCTCCTCCTTGCGGCGGCTGGTGGGCAGTATTTCGCCTTTATAGATCCATACCTTGACGCCAATCCGCCCGTAAGTGGTATGGGCCTCGGCAAAACCGTAGTCGATATCGGCGCGCAGCGTCTGCAGCGGCACGGTCCCTTCCAGGTAGCTCTCGTGACGGGCCATCTCGACGCCGCCCAGGCGGCCTTTGCAGGAAATTCTAATCCCTTTGGCTCCGGCGCGCATGGTGCGAAAAACAGCCTGCTTCATCGCCCGCCGGAATGCGATCCGCCGCTTCAACTGCGACGCGACGCTTTCAGCGACAAGGTAGGCGTCAAGTTCGGGTACCTTGATCTCGATGATATTCAGGTGGACCTTTTTCCCGGTACGCTTTTCCAACTGCTTGCGCAGATCTTCCACGCCGGCCCCACCCCGGCCGATGACCATACCCGGTTTGGCGGTATGGATATTGATCCGCAAGTTGCTGGCGGCCCGTTCAATCTCGATCCGGGAAACACCGGAGACGGCGAGCATTTCCTGCAGGTATTCGCGGACCTTGATATCTTCGTGCAGCAGGTCGGTATAATTTTTATCGGCATACCACCGCGCATCCCAGTTGCGGATCACGCCGATGCGAAACCCGATCGGGCTTACTTTTTGTCCCACGCCTAAACCTCCTTTCTCTCCTTAACGATCACCGTAATATGGCTGGTGCGTTTGCGGATCATGAAACGCCGTCCCCTGGCCCGCGGCTGCACCCGCTTGTAGGTCGGGCCTTCATCGACAAAGATCCGATCGACGTAAAGCCCGCCCCGGTTGAGTTCCAGGTTGTTTTCGGCATTGGCTGCCGCAGACTGCACTACCTTCGCCACCACCCGGGCCGCCCGGTTGGGGGTATAGCGCAAAATCCCGAGCGCTTCGTCCAGGTCTTTTTTACGAATCAGATCCACTACGGCCCTCGCTTTGCGCGGGGCAATCCGCACAAAACGGGCCTGCGCTCTTGCTTCCATCATTCACACCTGCCTTCTCTGCTCTACTTTAAGGCGGTAGAGCGTTCGGTATGATGCCCGTGACCCCGGAAAGTACGGGTCGGGGCGAATTCCCCCAGTTTGTGCCCCACCATGTCTTCGCTGATATAAACGGGGATATGCTTGCGCCCGTCATGCACGGCGATAGTGTGGCCCACCATCTCCGGAAAAATGGTGGAGCGCCGGGACCAGGTCTTGATCACCCTTTTGTCGCCTTTCGCATTCATCCGTTTAATTTTAGCCATCAGGCTTTCCTCAATAAAAGGCCCTTTTTTTAAAGATCGGGACAAGTCCAAAACCCTCCTTTCAAACTCCCCACCTCTAATCTCTCACTTCTCACTTCACATTGCGCCGCCGGACGATCAGTTTATCGGACGCCTTTTTCTTTTGACGGGTCTTGTAACCCAGGGTCGGTTTGCCCCATGGGGTAACGGGGCCTTTCAAACCGATCGGTGCTTTCCCTTCGCCGCCCCCGTGGGGGTGATCGACGGGATTCATCACGGAACCGCGCACGGTGGGGCGCCGCCCCAGCCAGCGGTGCCGGCCGGCTTTACCGATGGTGATGTTCTCGTGTTCCAGGTTCCCCAGCTGGCCGATCGTGGCACGGCAGTCCAGCGGCACCAGGCGTACTTCTCCGGAAGGGAGGCGCAGGTGCCCGAAATCGCCTTCTTTAGCCTGCAGCTGCGCCGCCGTCCCGGCGGAGCGGGCCAGCTGGCCCCCGGCTCCTTTTTTCAACTCGATGTTGTGCACAAACGTTCCCACCGGGATGGATTTAAGCAGCATCGCGTTGCCGGGCCTGATTTCGGCCTTAGCGCCCGACATCACCGTCTGCCCCTCCTGTAAGCCCAACGGGGCGAGGATATAACGCTTCTCCCCGTCGTGATAATGCAGCAGGGCGATATTGGCGGAGCGGTTCGGATCGTATTCGATCCCGGCGACGCGGGCCGGAACATTATCTTTGTCGCGCTTAAAATCGATCAGCCGGTACTGGCGCTTGTGGCCGCCGCCGTGGTGCCGGATCGTGATTCTGCCGCAGGCGTTGCGCCCGGCTTTTTTCTTCAGCGGCGCGATGAGCGACTTCTCGGGTTCCCGTTTCGTAATCTCTTCAAAAGCAGATACGGTGAGGAAACGCCGCCCCGGTGATGTTGGTTTATACCTCTTTACAGCCATCCTCTGCTCCTCCCTCGCTAGCGGCCTTCAAAGATTTCAATCGGCTTGCTGCCCTCGGCCAGGGTCACAACCGCCTTTTTCCAGCGGGATTGATAGCCGGCCGGGTAGCGGCCGAGGCGTTTTTTCTTGCCCTTGAAATTGGCCGTATTCACTGCTGCGACTTTAACGTCGAAAATTTCTTCCAGGGCATGCTTGATCTCAATCTTATTGGCTTCCCGGGCTACGACAAAAACATACTTGTTTTGCTCCATCAGGGCCGTAGATTTCTCACTGACGAGCGGCCTGATAATGACATCGCGCGGACCCCTCATTGCCCGAACACCTCCTGCACTTTCTCCAGGGCTTCCCTGGTCATCACCAGGTAGTCATAGCTCAAGAGATCAAAGGCATTAAGCTGCCGGGCTTCCAGGATCTTCACCCGCGGCAGGTTGCGTGCCGATTTGATCAAATTGTGATCCGGCTCGGCGGTAACAATTAAAGCCCCGCCGCCGCCGGCTGCTTTCAAATTACCGAGCACGGCCGCGATCGTCTTTGTCTTAGGCTCTTCAAAGCGGAGCTCTTCCACTACCAGAAGCTTGCCGTCCTTTAACTTGGCGCTGAGGACGGAACGAAGCGCCGCCCGGCGCATCTTTTTAGGGACGGCATACCCATATTCACGGGGATGGGGACCAAAAACAACGCCGCCTCCCGTCCAGATCGGCGAACGGGTGCTGCCGTGGCGGGCCCGGCCGGTGCCTTTTTGGGCCCACGGCTTACTGCCGCCGCCCCGCACTTCGCCGCGATCCCTGGTGGCGGCGGTGCCCTGCCGGCGCCGGGCCGCCTGTGATACGGCGGTATGATAGAGGGCTCCCTTTTTCATGGGCGCCTCAAACAGCTCCTCCCGGACCTCCATTTCCCCCACCTGTTCGCCGTGTCGATTGTACAGTGCCAACTTGGTCATAATCAGGGGCTCTCCTTTCTAAGCAGGCGCAATCACTTTATGTGCCCTTAACAGTTTCCTTTACCTCCACCAGGCCGCCCCGGGGCCCGGGGACTGAACCCTTGACCAAAAGGATATTTCTTTCCGCATCGCTTTGCATCACGCGCAGCTTATGCACCGTCCGCCGCTGCCCGCCCATCCGGCCGGGGAGCAGGCGTCCCCTGAAAACCCGGTTCGGGGCCACGGCGCCCATGGAACCGGGCCCGCGGTGATAATGAGAGCCGTGGGTCATCGGCCCGCGGCGGGCGCCCAGGCGTTTGACGGAACCGGCAAAACCCTTCCCCCGGGAAACCGCGCTGACATCGACCACGTCACCAGCTTCAAAAATGTTGGCCCGCAGTTCCTGTCCCGGGGTAAACCCGGCGGCGTCAAGGACCCTGAACTCCCGTAAAAACCGGCAGGGCTTGAGCTTTAGCCGCGCAAAATGGCCTCGCAGGGGGCGGTTAACCCGCTGCTCTTTCTTCTCACCGAAACCGAGCTGAATGCTGTTGTAACCGTCCGACCGAATTGTCTTCACCTGGGTGACAAAACACGGGCCCGCCTGCAAAACAGTAACCGGAACGGCCCTGCCCTGGGCGTCGTAAACCTGGGTCATTCCTACTTTGCGTGCCAAGATAGCCTTTGTCATGATCAAACGACACCTCCTGCCTTAAACCTACAGCTTTATCTCAATGTCTACCCCGGCAGGGAGATCCAGCCTCATTAAGGCGTCAATCGTTTTCGGGGTCGGATCGAGAATATCGATCAAACGCTTATGAGTGCGAATTTCGAACTGTTCCCGGGAATCCTTATACTTATGCGGGGCCCGGATCACCGTATAGAGATTCCGCTCCGTGGGCAGCGGCACCGGGCCCGATACTTCGGCCCCGGTCCGCCGCGCGGTCTCCACGATCTTTCCGGCGGACTGATCCAGCAAATGGTGATCAAAAGCCCTCAATCTGATCCTGATCTTTTGGTTGGCCACTTTTTTTATGCTCCTCCTTGTGCGCCTGATTTAAACAGACATGCTCCGTAAAAATTACCCGGTTCGCTGTACCGGCAACCTTTTACTTCATCGCGCCTGAACCGTGCCAGGTGAACTTTTATTTGACGATCGCCGTGACCGCGCCGGCCCCGACGGTGCGGCCGCCCTCGCGGATGGCGAAGCGCAGGCCCTCCTCGGTGGCGATGGGAGTGATTAA
>JAGUZX010000091.1 GCA_020060545.1 Desulfovibrio sp.
ATACCCGGACCGCGTTTGAATTTACCGCCGGCGGCCTGGGCGCCCAGGCCGCCGGCGGTAAATTCAAACGCGGTCCGGGTATAATAGTCCAGTCCCCGTACCAGGCGGGGGTTCAATTTAAAGGGGATCCCCAGCCGCCCGAGCAGCTCTTTCAGCCGGTCAAAGTGGTCGCCGCAGCCCCCGCACAGGAAATCGGGGAGCACCGGCGCCTCTTGGGCCAGACTGCGGCATTCTTCTACCTTGCAGTCCAGCGCCCGCAGGGGATTGTCTTCGAAGCGGCGCCGGCAGTCGGGGCACAGCTGCGGGGCCAGGGGACGGAGGTAAGCCGTCAGCCTGTCCCGGTACGCCGAGCGGCAGCCGGGGCAGCCGACGCTGTTCAGTTCGAGGGTGATATCCTTGATGCGCAGGAATTGCAGGAAGTGATAAGAGAGGGAGATGATTTCCGCGTCGGCGGCGTAGTGGCCGGACCCGAAGAGCTCCAGGCCGAACTGGTGAAACTGGCGGTAGCGGCCCGCCTGGGGGCGGTCGTAGCGGAACATCGGCCCGTTGTAGTAAAGCTTGACCGGCTGGGGGCCATCCTTGAGATGATGCTCCAGGTAGGCCCGCGCCACGGCCGCCGTCCCTTCCGGGCGCAGGGTGAGGCTGCGGCCGCTGCGATCGGAAAAGGTGTACATCTCTTTCGACACGATATCGCTCTCCTCGCCGACGCTGCGGGAGAATAGATCGGTATGCTCGAAAATGGGCGTGCGGATTTCGGCAAAACCATACAAGCGGCAGAACTCTCTGAACCCGGCCTCCAGGCCAAGCCAGGCTTCGCCTTCTTCCGGCAGAATATCACGGGTCCCGCGGGGTGCTGTATATTTCATCCCTCTCCTCCTTCCCAGAAAGCATTCTCATTCTAACCAAAAAATGTGTCACTGTCAACGAAACCGAAAGGACTTTACCCTCTATTTACCCTCTACTGGACCAACAAAAACCACGCGGGATCTCTGCCTCTTTCCAGGGGTATTCATTCGTGACCTAATGCAAGGTTTCCCATTCTCTTCTTGCCAAGGATCAACCCTTAAAAAAACCGGCAATAACTTTGCCCTAAACGCCGCGGCAGCCGCGGCAAATGCGGCAGCAGGACGCAGCGGCGAAACAATCAAGGCCTTCAGTTTTCGCATTCGCGGCGCAGCTTGATCATTTCGTCCAGGCTCGTTCCGATGCTCCGGGCGATCTCCTCGTCTTCATTAATCCCGCAGGTAAAATATTCCGCCAGGATCTCCTTGAGCTCTTCCCTGTTTCGCCGCCTGGCCGCGATTTGATTGATCCATTGTTCCACTGACCCGGTCATCTTGAAAGCTCCTCCTTTTTCGTCGGATTTCCGCGTCATCCGCAGCTTCTAGTATAACCAAACGCAGATTGAATGTACGTCGTGAAGCAGTTCATGGTTTACTCCCGGTTATTAGAAGTGACCCTAATCGATCCCTGCTGTTCGCAGCAAAAACTTTGGCGCGCATGCCAATTATTACCTGGTTACATAATATTATATTTATGTTAACATTTAATTAAATTCCTTAAGGAAATTGGCGAAAGGATGGTCCAGATGAGCCGGATTCTCAGAATAAAAAAATACATACCTTTGCTGCTGGCCGTGCTGCTGCTGGCCGCGCCGGCTGCCGCGGCAGCCGCGCAGCCGCTGGCGGTAACCGCAAACCTGCTCAACGTCCGTTCCGGCCCCGGCACCAACCACTCCATCTTAACCCAGGTTCAACTGCATACCGTGCTGTCCCCGTTGGAAGAACAGGACGGCTGGGCGCGGGTGGTCCTGCCCGACGGCAGCCGGGGCTGGGTTTCGTTGAGCTTCACCACCCCTTTCTTGCCGGAGTGTTACGCCGAGGTCGCCGTGGCCGTGCTTAATGCGCGCGGCGGCCCGGGGGTAAACCACGGCATATTGACCCAGCTGAAACAGGGAACCGCGGCGGCGGTGCTGAAAGAACAGGACGGCTGGTTCAACGTCATCCTGCCGGAAGGGGGGCAGGGATGGATCGCCGGCTGGTTTACTGAGGCGACCCCACTCCAGGGTTATGTTGCGGTCACCGCCGCCTTGCTCAATCTGCGCAGCGGTGCGGGGACGAATTTTCAACTGGTGGATCAGCTTCCCCGCGGGGAATCCCTGGCCGTCCTCGGCCGGCAGGGAAACTGGCTCAGGGTGGCCCGGGCTAACGGAGCAACCGGGTGGGTTTCCGACGGCTTCGTCGCCTGGAACAGTTCAAACAATCCGGCCAAGAGCCCGCTCGCCGGGAAAACCATCGTGATCGACCCCGGGCACGGCGGTCCCGACCCGGGGGCGGTCGGGATTACCGGCTACCGGGAAAAGGTCGTCAACCTGGCCGTGGCCCTGGAACTGGCCCCCATGCTGCGGGACGCCGGCGCCACCGTGTTGATGACCCGCTGGAGCGACTGGGGACCCAGCTTATGGGAAAGGGTTAATTTCGCGAACACCGGCGGGGCAGACCTGTTCGTGAGCATTCACGCCAACGCCCACCCGCAGTCGTGGGCCAACGGGATCGAGACTTACTACTACGCTTACGGCGCCAACAGCGCCCGCAGCCGCCTCCTGGCCGGGCACCTCCAGCAGCAGCTGGTGGCCGCCCTCGGCCTGAAGGACCTGGGCGTGAAAACGGCGGGTTTCTATGTCATCGCCAACACCAGGATGCCTTCGGCCCTGGTCGAACTGGGTTTTCTCTCCCACTACGGCGACGAGGCGGTCCTGCGGCAGCCGCAAACCCACCGCCGCGCCGCCGAAGCCCTCTTCCGCGGTCTCGAAAACTACTTTAAGTGACAATTGGGGACGGGGCAATTCTGTCACTCGCCACGCCGAAAGCCCTCTCGGTGTCAGAAGCGGCACCCTATCAGGAAACCGATTCGCCAGTGAACCGGTAGAAAAGGAAAGTTACCTATTCTCTTTAGTCGGATATATCCACCAGAACCCCATTCAAGCCGGGATAACAAATGTCACTAAAACTGCTTTTTGCTGTCGAGGAGGATAGTGACAGGGCCGTCGTTGACGACGGGGATGCGCATCATGGCCTGGAATCGGCCGGTCTCCACCGTGACACCCCGTTCGCGCAGCCTGGCGCAAAACATTTCATAGAGCCGCTCGGCCTCCGCGGGGGCCGCGGCGGCGGAAAAACCGGGCCGCCTGCCTTTGCGGGCATCCCCGAAAAGGGTAAACTGGGAGATGCAGAGCACGGCGCCGCCGACGTCCATAACCGACAGGTTCATCAAGCCGGCTTCGTCTTCAAAGATGCGCAGTCCGGCTATTTTTTCGGCCAGGTAGGCGGCATCGGCTTCATGATCTTCCCTCCCCACCCCCAGAAAAACAATTAGGCCTTTGGCAACAGAGCCCACCGCCAGACCATTTACTTCTACCCGGGCTTCCTCCACCCTCTGGACAACCGCTCGCATTGTTCGCCTCCGATCGCCATGTCAAAAGACTCTTCACATGTCACTGGGATGTTCCGGTGGCATTGTGACCGCGCGGCACTGTGACCGCTAATAAACCGCAAAACGATCGATATCATCCAAAAGATAAAATTGATTAATGTCATTGGAACAGCCCCATGGCATCATGCCACAGGCCTCCTTAAAATAACGTGACAAAATTGCCCCGTCCCCATTGTCACATTTGCGAGTGGTTTGAATCCCCCGTGATATAGCGGTGCACTCTGTAAATGCCCTTGACGCGCTTGACCTTGTTCATGATCTGTTCCAGCTGGACGCGGTCCCGCACCGTGAGGGTGAGGTGGATGGTGGCATGCTGATCCTTGTCGGCCCGGCCGGTGACCGCGGTAATGTTGACCTTGCTTTCGCTTACCGCCAGCATCACTTCCGCCAGCAGGTTGGCCCGGTCTTCGCCGTTTATTTCGATCTCCACCGGGTAGGAGCGCTCGACCGTTTCCTCCCAGGCCGCCTCCAGCAGGCGCCCGGGGATTGAATGGAAGTGGGCCAGGTTGGGGCAGTGCCGGTGGTGGATGGAAATGCCCCGGCCCCGGGTGATAAATCCGGCGATCGCGTCGCCGGGCACGGGGCTGCAGCAGCGGGCGATGCGCACGAGGAGGTTGTCGATGCCCTGGACGAAGACCCCCGGCGCGGCATGGGGCAACCGCTTGGGCGGTTTGAGCTCCGGCAGGGGCAGCGCCTCATCTTTCGTGCCGTAAGTCTCGTTGTATGCGTCCTGCAGGCGGCCGATCACCTGCTGGGCTGTCACCCCGCCGTAACCCACCGCCGCAAAAACATCGTCGGGTGAAAGAAGGTTGATTTTTTTCCCCACTTCTTCGAGCAGGTCGCTTTTCAGCAGCAGCCGGTGGTCGATATGCAGGCGGCGGAGCTCGCGCTCGAGCGTCTCGCGGCCTTTTTCAATGTTCTCCTCGCGCCGCTCTTTTTTAAACCAGGCCCGGATCTTGTTCTTGGCCTGGGAGGTTTTGACGAGCTTCAACCAGTCCCGGCTGGGCGAGCCGTGTTTGCCGGTGATGATCTCCACCATGTCGCCCATTTTCAGCACGTAATCGAGGGGCACGATGCGCCCGTTGACCCGGCACCCGGTGCAGCGGTTGCCCACGTCGGTGTGGATCTTGTAGGCGAAATCGACCGGCACGGAGCCGGCGGGCAGGTCGATCACGTCACCGCGGGGGGTAAAAACAAAAACCTCGTCGGCGAAAAGGTCCACTTTGAGGCTTTCGATAAAATCCCGGGGATCGCGGTAGTCGTGCTGCCATTCCAGGAGCTGGCGCAGCCAGGCCAGCTTCTGGTCGAATTCACGGGCGTCCCTGATCTTCTCCTTGTAGCGCCAGTGGGCGGCGATGCCGTACTCCGCGGTGCGGTGCATCTCCCAGGTCCGGATCTGGATCTCCACCAGCTCGTTTTCCGCCCCCACCACGGTGGTGTGCAGCGACTGGTACATGTTGGGCTTGGGCATGGCGATGAAATCCTTGAAGCGCCCCGGGATCGGTTTCCAGAGGGTGTGCACGATCCCCAGGGCCCCGTAACAATCCTTCACGGTATCGACGATCACGCGGATGGCCGTCAGGTCGTAAATCTCGCTTAAATCCTTCCCCTGCTCCTTCATCTTGTGGTAGATGCTGAAAAGGTGCTTGGGGCGGCCCTGGATTTCGGCCTTGATTTCGACGGCCTCCAGCCTTTCCTGCAGGATCCCGATGATCCGGTTGATGAAATGCTCCCGTTCCTTCCTTTTTTTGGCCAGCTTCTCTACCAGCTCGTAGTATTCCGACGGCTGCAGGTAGCGGAAGGCAAGATCTTCGAGTTCCCATTTGATCATGTAAATGCCCAGCCGGTGGGCCAGCGGGGCGTAAATTTCGAGGGTCTCCCGGGCGATTTCCTGCTGCTTGAAGGTATTCAGGTAGCGCAGCGTGCGCAGGTTGTGGGTCCGGTCGGCCAGCTTGATCAGGACCACCCGGATATCCTTGGCCATGGCGATAAACATCTTGCGCAGGGTTTCGGCCTGCTGCTCCTCCTTGGAGGTGAATTCCATGCGGCTCAGCTTGGTCACGCCGTCCACCAGGGCGGCCACCTCCGGCCCGAATTCGGCCCGGATCGTTTCCAGGGCCGCCTCCGTGTCCTCGACCACGTCGTGCAGCAGCCCGGCGATAATCGTGATCAGGTCAAGCTCCAGGTCGGCCAGGATTTTGGCCACGCCCAGGGGATGAATGATGAAAGACTCCCCCGACTCGCGGCGCTGCCCGGAGTGGGCCTTCAGGGCGAAAAAGTACGCCTTTTCCACCAGATCCCAGTCCTCGCTCACGGTGTAGCGCGTTATTTTCTTTTTAAGGATCGCCAGGCCTTTATCGCGCACTGCCATGTAATCTCCATCCAAATCAATTTATTTGATCTTCAGCCATTCAGGATTCAACAGTCAGCTACCGAATGCTGCGGGAATATGCTTCCAATAACCGGAAAAGTGTACCTTTGGCCATACCAGCAGCAATGCTTGAACTGTTGCCGTTAATGCCTTATTCTGACTCCCGGCTCCCGGCACCGGAGTGCTCGTTTTATTTGATATTATGGCCAATTTCAGGAAAGGTGCTAACGTTCGCTCAAACGTTCCAACCGCTCACTCCAGTAGCGGGCCAGCTCTTCCGGCGAACCGCCCAGCAGCAGTTCCTGAAAGCGGTCACAGCTCTCCCGCAGTTCCGCCACTTCCCGGAATGCGGGCGAAGCCTGCAGCCTCTCCCGCCACCGTTCCCGGCGCTCTCCGGCTCCGGGTGAGGCAGGCGCCGCTCCGTCCCCGGGGTTCAGGCCGGTTTCGGCAAGAATGGCCCGGCAGCGCCGCCAGAAGTTTTCCCCCGGGCGGAAAGGGATGCGTCCCGCGGCGGGGCCGGGCAGCTCCGGGC
>JAGUZX010000114.1 GCA_020060545.1 Desulfovibrio sp.
ACTTTGAAGATGAGTGGCGGTTTAACTCTCACCCAAGTGACATGTTGACGGTCAAACGGCAACGCCGTTGGCGGTGAGAGTTAGACCGCCAGAATTCGTGAGCGGCAACAGCCTCCGTTTTAGCGTGCTACTGTACTCATCAATAGCACTAGAGGCGTACCCACGTATGGTATGTGTGTTATTTACAGACCTTTTGCATTCAGTTGTTTTTAAAATTGGTTGACAGATATTAAAAATTAAACCGGGGCTGCTGGCACGGTACTCCTAAAAAGAACAGGAGGATTAAATCCATGTCAACGGAGAAGAAAACCCGGAGGAAGTTCAGTAAGGAGTTCAAGCTACAGGTATTGCAGGAGCTGGAGGCAGAAGGGGCAGATTCTCCCCGAGCTTGATCCGATGTGGATTGAATACGGGTTACTTTCAGCGGCCGGAGTATTTTTCGCGCAAGAGCTTCTTGTTGAATTTCCCGACGCTTGTTTTCGGCACCTCGTCGATAAAAACAACCTTGTCGGGAAGCCACCACTTTGCGACCTTGCCCTGCAAGAAATCTAAAATATCCGCTTCGGTCACTTTGCCCTTCGCGCTTTCTTTCAGCACGACGCAGGCTAGCGGCCGCTCCTGCCACTTGTCGTGGGGGACGGCGATCACCGCCGCCTCCTCCACGGCGGGGTGGGCCATAATCTTGTTTTCCAGCTCCACCGAAGAAATCCACTCGCCGCCGCTTTTGATCAGGTCACTGGACCTGTCCTGGACGATCACGTATCCCTCTTCATCCACGCTGACGATATCGCCCGAGTGGTACCACCCATCCTTAAAAGTTGCGGCGCTCCTTTCAGGGTCTTTGTAGTACTCCGAAGCGATCCACGGCCCCCTCAGCAGGAGCTCGCCCATTTCCTTGCCGTCCCACCTGACCTCTTTGCCCTCGCTCACCACTTTCATTTCCAGCCCCGGCAGCAGGAGACCCTGCCTGGTTTTGAGGACGAACTTCTCCTCGTCCGCCAGGCCGTCCAGGTGGCTCTTGATCGGGCAGGTCAAAACCACCGGCGTGGCCTCGGTCATGCCGCAGGTGCCCCGGACGGCGACGCCGTATTTCTTTTCAAAAGCCTCCACCAGCGATTTCGAAATGGCGGAGCCGCCGTTCAAGATATAGCGCAGGCTGCTCAGATCGTACTGGGCCCCGCTCTCCAGGTGCCGGTAAATATTGTTCCAGATCGTCGGGACCCCGGCGATGAGGGTGGCCCTTTCCTGCTCGATCAGGCGGCAGAGGGCCGGCGCGGAAAGCTCCTTGCCCGGCAAAACCAGCTTTGAACCCATCAGCGCCGCGGCGAAGGGGAAGCCCCAGGAGAAGACATGCGGCGGCCAAAATAACATCCCTTTCGGAAATGCCGATTGCATCCGGAATGGAGATTGTCAGCGCGTGCAGGTAGATGGCGCGGTGGGTGTAGCGTACCCCCTTGGGCAGGCCGGTGGTGGCGGAGGTATAGCAGAGCGCCGCCGGGGTGTTCTCATCCAGGTCATCCGGAAAAACAAACTCATCGGGGGCATCTGCCAGCAGCTTTTCGTAGTGCAGGGCGGGGGCAAGCCTTGTTGCGGGGAGCTTTTCCCTGTCCGTCAAAATGACGTAATGCTGCACCGTCTCCAGCTGTCCGGATACTTCCTCAACGGCGGGAAGCAAATCTTCATCGATAAAGAGGAGCCTGTCCCCGCCGTGGTTGATGATATGGGTGAGGTGTTCGGCAAAAAGGCGCACATTGATGGTATGCAGAACCGCGCCGCTGCAGGTTACGGCGAAATAAAGCTCCAGGTGGCGGTGGGTGTTCCAGGCCAAGGTACCGACCGCGTCCCCCCGTTTTACGCCCAGGGCCCGCAAAACGTTGGCCAGCCGGCAGACCCGTTTGTAAAAATGGCCGTAGGTGTACCTGAAATCCCGTTCCAGGCACCGCGAAAAAATCTCATTCCCGGGAAATAACCTGCAGGCGCGGTCCAGCATGATTTTTATTAACAGCGGGCGATCCATGATCATCGCGTTTTAACCCTTTCTCGAACCCATCTCCTACAGCCAGCCGCGGTAGTGCATCGCTTCGGCCAATCTTTGGATGGCGTACATGTAAGCCCCGCTGCGCATATCAAGGTTGGCACAGTTCTGCGAGGTGAAGCTGTAGACCATGCGGAAGGCTTCGACCATCTTGTCTTCCAGGCGCTTGTTCACGGTCTCGGCGTCCCAGCGGAATCCGTAGTTGTTCTGGACCCACTCGAAGTAGGAGACGGTAACCCCGCCGGAGTTGGCCAGGATATCCGGCACCAGGAGAACGTTTTTTTCCTTGAGGATGCGGTCGCCGTCGGGGGTGGTGGGACCGTTGGCCCCTTCCACGACGATTTTGGCCTTCACGCCGGCGGCGTTGTCGCCGGTGATCTGGTTTTCTAGGGCCGCCGGGATCAGGATGTCGCAATCCAGCCTGAACAACTCGGCATTGGTAATCGCATCGGCTCCCGGGAAACCCGCCAGGCTGCCGGTTCTCTTCTTATGGGCCATCACCGCCCGGGCGTCCATACCGGCCGGGTTGTAGAGACCGCCGCGCGAGTCGGTGATCGCCACGATTGTGCATCCTTCTTCTTGCAGCAGCAGCGCGGCATACCCGCCCACGTTCCCGGCTCCCTGGATGGCGATGCGGCAGCTCTTTAAAGGAATGTTCAAGGCGCGGGCCGCCTCCCGCGCGGCGAAGACGCAGCCTCGCGAGGTGGCTTCTTCACGGCCGACGCAGCCGCCGACGGGAAGCGGTTTGCCGGTAACCACGCCGAACGAAGGTTTCTGCATGATGATGGTGTGCTCGTCGGCCATCCAGGCCATCACCTGGGCGTCCGTATAGACGTCGGGGGCGGGGATGTCCGTTTCCGGCCCGAGCACGTTGCCCATGGCCCGCACATAGCCGCGGCTGACCCGCTCTTTTTCTTTGAGTGACATCTGCCGCGGGTCGCAGACCACGGCGCCTTTCCCGCCGCCGAAGGGGACCCCCACCAGGGCGCACTTGAGCGTCATCCACATCGAGAGCGCTTTGACCTCGTCGGGACTGGCTTCTGGGTGAAAGCGGATCCCGCCCTTGAAAGGCCCGAGGACATTGTTGTGCTGGGAGCGGTAGCCGGTGAACACCCTGGTGCTGCCGTCGTCCATCTCTACCGGAATCGCCACTTCAACGAAGCGCATCGGCACTTTGAGATATTCGTAGACCGACGGGGAAAGCTTCAGGCGCTCCACCGATTCTCTGATCAGGTTCCGCGTTGCCGACAGCGTGTTTTCTGACCGGCGTAATTTTTCCGCCATCTTCATTGATTTTACCTCCTCAGTGGCGATAATAACAATTAAGCGTTATGATCGCATTCTTTTTATATGTGGCTTTAGATTTGGCTGTGCCATTTATGTTTGATCTTACCCATGATCAGGCGCCGCCCGGCGGCACCCCGTCTTCGTTCCACCCCCGCAACAGGTAATAGTCGCCCAGCATCAGCTCCAGTTCGTCCCGGGTAATGATGTTTTGCCCGCCGTTGATCGCCTCGGCCAGCAGGCGCGG
>JAGUZX010000019.1 GCA_020060545.1 Desulfovibrio sp.
ACTTTGAAGATGAGTGGCGGTTTAACTCTCACCCAAGTGACATGTTGACGGTCAAACGGCAACGCCGTTGGCGGTGAGAGTTAGACCGCCAGAATTCGTAAGCGGCAACATTATATTACGATCGAAGAGAACGGTACCGGAATTTTCAATTTGGCCTGGTTTCATGCAGTATCGATGGTTGGACATTCGACTTTGCAGGGCTGATAAAAAGTGAGCATTTAAGTGTAAGAAAAAGCAAAATGTAATAAAGTAGTGGCCAATTACCAGCTTTCATAGTTAACAAATGGTCAATTATAAGGTAAAATATAAACCAGGAGGTGAATATTTATGAATATAGGGCAAAGAATTAAACTTGCTCGAAACAAAGCAAAGTTGTCTATGAAAGAACTCGCCCAACTGGTGGGGGTTTCTACCACTTCCATTTCAAAATTGGAACGCAATATAATTAATCCACGCCAAAGCACATTGCTTCGTTTGGCTAAAGCTTTGTCAGTGGGCATTGAGTACTTTTTCAGAGAAATAAGAGTAGATACGCTGTCGTCAACATACCGTCAACATTCGAAGCTTGGCAAAAGAGAGCAGGAAGCGCTGGAAGCAGCTATTATTGAATTTGTGGAGCGATACTTAACTGCTCAACAGCTTTTTAGAGATGATCCATTCGAGGTTAAAAAGCTGCCTAGGTTCCAAATTAAAACGGTGGAAGAAGCAGAACAGGCTGCGAATCAGTTACGCCAAATATGGAATCTTGGGTTTGACCCTGTTGAAGGTCTTTCCGGACGCTTTGAAAACAATGATGTGATAGTCATAAAGCTTGATGGACCAAGTGGCTTTGATGGATTTTCTTGCTGGGCGAATGGGCTGGTTCCTGTAATTGCTTTTAATAGAAATGTGCCTGGCGATCGCCAGCGTTTTAATATTGCGCATGAGCTTGGGCATCTTGTACTGGACTTACAAGAGTCTACAGAAATTGAAAATGCTGCCCACAGGTTTGCTGCTGCTTTTTTAGTTCCTTCAGAAGCTGCTTTCAACGAATTGGGAAGAAAAAGAAATAATCTCAGTTTCAATGAATTGCTTATTCTAAAGCATAAATATGGCTTAAGTATCCAGGCATGGATAAGAAGAACGTTTGATCTTGGCATTATAGACAACATGACTTATTCCAGTTTATTCCGTCAATTAAGTGCATGCGGTTGGAGAACCCAAGAACCAGGTAATATTTTAAACGAAGAGCCGCGGCATTTGCAATTACTGGTAAGCCGGGCAATTGCAGAGAATCTGATTACGCCCTCTTATGCAATTACTCTAATGGGTGAGCATGTGCAAGGTGTTAACAAAGTAGAGAGTAACAAGTTGTCTGCAGCAGCAGATGAATTGGCGTTTCTTTATGCAACTGACCGTGAATTAACAGCTTTTACAAATGCAGATTTAGGAGAGTTTGATGAGGATAATTCGTAGAGGGCAAATATGGTATGTTGATCTAAGACCAACAAAAGGTACGGAAATCCGTAAGGAGCGTCCCTGCGTTGTCGTTAGCAGAGATGTAATTGGCAAACTGCCACTAAAGCTCATTGTACCCTTAACTGAATGGAACGAACTTTATAAAAATTCTCCATGGCTTATTAAAATTGAACCAGATTCTTTAAATAATTTGGACAAGCCTTCTGCAGCGGATGCTTTTCAAGTGATCTGTGGCAGTAGAAAGGCTTACAACATACAAAGGTGTTGTATCAAATGATCAGCTGGCAGATATTGTTGCTGCAATTGGAATTGTTATTGAAATAATATAAGCTGAGAATCTGGCTTTTTTATGGGCGCCAATGTTCAACCACCTTTTAATTGGTGCTGATAAATAAAATTAGGGTTAATCAGTTCATTTGATGCCGAAGCAGGTGGGGGCAGATGAACAGGTTCGAGGCGGAAAGAAAGCTTAAGGGAATTATTCAACCTGGACAGCTTTTATGATGAGCAATGGGCCGTTATCGAGAGGTTGTTTCGAGGCGGCAGGTTTGCCGTCAATATCGCCGGGGTGCTGCAGCTGCCGCTTTCGTACAAGCCGGCCAGGATAAAGCCAACAAAACCGCAAAAGGTATTTCAGAACAAGGTGTTGAAATAATTAAGATATCTTTGAGATAGAATTTCTCTTCAAGGGTCTGCGTTATGTGACAAAATTGCCCCGTCCTTACTGTCACATAGATGGGGGTGAAGCGGGATCAAAGATACGGCGCGCACGGCGGCAACTTATGATTGGTTCATGTCTTTGATGGACCTGGCGCTGGTCAAAAGGTGGAGGCGTCTCCTCTGGAGCCAGGTCGAAGGGCCGCTGGTCCTAGAGGCCGGGGTGGGCACCGGGCTGAACATCCCCCACTACCGGGCGGACTGCCGGGTTACCGCGCTGGACAAGGGGGCGCATTTCCTGGCGCGGGCGCGGAGCCGCGCCTTAGGTAAACCGGCGCAGCAGGTGGAATTTGTCCAGGGGGATGTGCAGGATTTGCCCTTCCCCGGTTCCACCTTCGATACCGCGGTGGCGGCCTTCCTCTTCTGCTCGGTGGAGCGGCCGGAGCGGGGCCTGCAGGAGCTGCACCGCGTGCTCAAGCCGGGCGGGCAGCTGCTTTTGCTGGAACACTGCCGTTCAAGGGGAGTCCTGGGCCGGCTGATGGACCTGCTGGCCGGGCCTTTCTACCGCCTTTCGGGCGACTTTATCGCCACGGACACCGGGGCTCTCGTCCGCCGGGCCGGCTTCGCGAGCGTCACCAGCCGCAATCTCCTGCTGGACGTGGTCAAAATCATCCGCGCGGTTAAAGAATAACTTCAATCCATGCAGTGCTTTGCTGAGAAAGAGCGAGAGCGAATTTTAGATGTTCTGGCTGCCCTTCAGGACGATCCAGAAAAAGTATCGCTCAAACCGCTGTTTTAGAGGTTATGTAAGGAATAAACCGTTCATGGATGTCAATGATCTGCGGATGTTCCGGTTGACATGAGCAGCCTTGCCAGCGCCGCTGTAAAGCGGCTGTCTTCTTCCGGGGTTCTTTTCTTGGGCCCCTTGGTCCTCCCGCCGCCCCGGCGGTGGCGGAGTTTGATGTTCCTTTCTTCCAGGAGAAAGTCGATCTTGGCGTCGTCGTAGCGGTGCCCGGCGGGGCTGAGGCAGCGCACCCCCTTGCCCAGGAGCATCGCCGCCAGGCCCCAGTCCTGGGTCACGGCGATGTCGCCGGGTTCGGAGAGGTTGATCAGCTTGATGTCCGTTTCCTGGGGCGCATTGCCGACAACGATGTGGCGTTCGCTCTCGATGCCGTGTTCGAAGCTGGCCACGGTCCACAGCGGGACGCCGTAAAGTTTACCCAGGCGGCGGCAGATGTGCAGGACCGCCTTCGGGCAGGCATCGGCATCGATTATGATTTTCACCGGGCTCCCTCCTTCAAGTATAATACTGCAATCCGGCCCGTAAAATCCAGCAGTCCACCGGCGCATAGATGGTTATGGGTGGGCCTACCCTTGACGCACAGCCGGAAGGAATTAAATTAAGCCATTCGAGAGCGAGATTGAAAAAGATGCGGCGAAAAGGGGTGGGTGCGGTGGGAAAAGGGAAGATCATCCGGCAGTTCGGGACGGATTTAAGAGTTTTTCTGTCGCGGCTACCGCTGGGGCTCAATAATGACCTTGATCGAATTTTGGGCGCCGGCGACGAGCTGGAAGCCGGCGCCTGCCTCCGCCAGGCTCAGGCGATGGGTAATCATCCGCCGCACGGGGATGGCGCCGGCCTGAATCAGTTCCAGCGCCGCCTGGTAGTCGGCGGGGCTGCCGGCATAGGAGGTGGTGAGCGTGATATCGTTGCGCCAAAAAAGCTCGTTTAAGGCAATCGGCATAGTGACGCCGGGGTCCGTTGGGGCGAAGAAAAGCACGGTGCCGCCGCGCTCGACTGACTCCAGGGCCCGGGCGATGGCCGGGGTGGCGCCGGTGCACACGATCACCAGGTCGGCCAGGCGGCCCTGGTTGACTTGACGCAGGCCGGCAGGCCAGTCTTTGTCGGCCTGGATGGCCGCATTGGCCCCAAGCTGCCGCGCCGCCTCCAACCGGTAGTCAGAAATGTCCGTTGCGATCACCCGGCCCGCTCCCAGGAGGCGGGCCAGCTGCAGCTGGAGCAGCCCGGCGATGCCGCTGCCGATAACCAGCACGCTCTGGCCCGGCTGGAGGCGCGCCCGCCTTAGCCCGCGCAGGACGCAGGCCAGCGGCTCAATGAATGTGGCCTCTTCGTAGGATATTTCGGCAGGCAGCAGGAAGACCCCGCGGTCTGCATTCAGGGCGGGCAAGCGGACATATTCGGCAAAACCGCCGGGGTCAAAATTCGTCCGGCGGAGCGTATCGCAAACGGTGTGATGGCCGCGCAGGCAGTAATGACATGTATTGCACGGGACATGATGGGCGGCTGTTACCCGGTCGCCTTCTTTGTAGCGCTCCACTCCTTCACCCACAGCTGCAATCTGCCCGCCGATTTCATGGCCAAGCACCATGGGCGCCCGGTCGAGGCGGTACCATTCCATCACGTCGCTGCCGCAGATGCCGCTGGCTTCCACACGGATCAGAAGCTCACCGAAGCCAATTGGGGGGATCGGCATCTGCTCCAGCCGCACGTCCCGGTTATGATACCACCTGGAAACACGCATTTTATCCCTTTTGGCGCCGCTCACGCCTTCTTGCTCTCCCTCTCTTTTTCGCTGCGAAATAACTTTTCAGCCTCTATTGGGGTTGCATTTTGGTGGACAATGGCGCGGATTGCCTTCATCATCGCCACCGGGAAGTCATTCTGCCAGATGTTCCGGCCCAAATTCACTCCGATGGCGCCCTTTTGCATCCCGTCATAGACAAACTCAAAAACCGCGAGCTCGGTATCAACCTGGGGCCCGCCCGCGATCACGATTGGAACGGGGCAGCCCCTTACGACGCTGTCAAAGTTTTCACACCAGTATGTTTTTACCACGCGGGCGCCCAATTCAGCGGCGATGCGGCAGGACAAGGCAAGGTAACGGGCGTCCCGTTTTCCCAACTCCTTGCCCACAGCGGTCACCGCCATTACCGGTATGCCGTACCTTTCACCCTCATCAACAAGCTTTGCCAGATTTAGCAATGACTCTTTTTCATAATCACTGCCCACAAAGATAGAAATGCCTACTGCCGAAGCGTTAAGGCGGATAGCCTCCTCGATAGAGGTGGTAATTCCCTCGTTGGCCAGGTCTTTCCCGGCCATGCTTGTGCCGCCGGAGACCCTGAGAATAACTGGTTTGGTATGGTTGGGGTCTACCGATGAGCGCAGCACGCCCCTGGTAACAAAGAGTGCATCGGCGTAAGGCATAAGCGGCTCAATGGTTTTACGCGGTTCTTCCAGTTTTCGGGTGGGACCCTGAAAGTAGCCATGGTCTACCGGCAAGAACAGAGCACGCCCGTCTGATTGGATCAATTGGGCCAAACGATTGGTTATTCCCCATTCCATCGAATAATTCTCCTTCCCGAGTGTCAAATGATAGAAGATAGAGCTCCACCGCATAAAGGGATAAGCATCGCTTTATCTGAAGCAATTAAGATTATACCAATTTTCTGTTAGGAATGTCAATTTGACCGGTGCCAGGATTTACATATTGTTCCACAATGCGGCATGAATCGGTTGATGCACCGGGGTATTAAATGCTTCATCAAGCTTCCAGGTTAGGATGTAGATCAGGATAAAAATAAATCCAGCTTGATTATGACAATTAGACCATAACAGTTCTTCCGCAACAACCCTTTACTATATTGCCTTACTGTCATCGGGTCAGATTTGCGGAAACTCGGTCCGGTAGACGGCCCCGGAGCCGGGCAGCGCCCCGGATGCCGTGAACTTGCGGTAAGGTATGCGCACGGGCTCCCCGGCCGCGTTGCCGTAAGTGATTTCGCCCCGGCAGCCGGTCGCCAGGAAGGATAAGCCGAGGATGCGGTTGAGCCAGTCCATCCAGCTGGTCAGCTGGTCCAGCGGCGCGTACTGGACGCGCTGCAAGACGGTGGAGCTCTCCAGGGCGGTGTGGCCTACCAGCACCAGGTGATCCATGGCCCGGGTGGCGGCCACGTAAAAGAGCCTCTTTTTTTCGGCGATCAGCATTTCCCGCAGCCGTTTTTTGATGATCCGCTTGACCAGGATCGGCTCCTGCTCCCACGCGTTTTCCGGGTTGGGCGCATAGATGCCGATCTCCGGCCGCTCCCGGCGGGTAATGCCGTCCTGACCGGCGGTCATGGCGAAGGGCACCGGTCCGACATGCAGCGTCTCGCGCTCACCCAGGTTGAAGCCGGCCCCCAGGTCCGGCACGAAGACCATGGGAAATTCCAGCCCCTTGGCCTGGTGCACCGTCATGATCTGTACCGCCCCGCCCAGGCTGATGTCGATGTCGGCCTCTCCTTCTTCCTCGATATAGTCGATGCGGTTGTTGAGCCACTCACTGAAGTCCGCCAGGTCGCACCCCTCTTCCAGGCTTAAATGGCGGGCGCTTTCCAGGAGTTTTTCCATGTTGGACAGCGCCTGCTCGCCCCGGCCGCCCCGGCAGAGGCTGGCGTGCCAGCCGCTGCCGTCCAGGATCGCCCGCAGGTACTCTTCCAGGGGTATCCGCCC
>JAGUZX010000121.1 GCA_020060545.1 Desulfovibrio sp.
CAGCCGCCACTGCAGCCCCAGCACGCGCTCCTGGCTCACCGGGCGCCTCCGGGAGAGGCGGGGGCTTGCACCACCGCCAGCTCGCCGATGCCGAGGCGGGCTTCAATGTACAAATCTGCCCTGGAGTCCGCGGCCGGGATCTTCCGCTGCAGTGCCAGGCCGCCGATTCCGGTGCGGCGCTCAGCGAAAACTTTGAGCTCTCCGAGCGATACCGAGGCGTCCACCTCAACGTTGACGTGATCGGGCACACGGATCAGCAGCTCCCCGATGCTGGCTCCTACCGTGATACGGTGCGCTCCCTCGCTGATCTCGGCGGTGGTCAGGTCCAGGACAATATCGCCGATGCCGTGCTGGAGGTCGAGGTCGCCGTCCAAAATCCAGGATTCACGGCCATGGTAGAGGTCGCCGAGATGGCAGCGCTTCGCCCGGGCCGCATGCAGCAGCCGGTTGTGTTTAAGACGGGACGAGCTGCAGCACCATCCGGAAAACCATCCGCGGCCGCCAAACAAAATCGAGATGCCCAGGGCCACCAGCAAGAAGGGCCAGCCGTAACGGGCGATATCCCCGCCTGCAATGGCGGTCACCCCGGCATTGGAAAGGATTGCGAACAGGCCGATGGCCCCCAACCACAGGCCCAACCCCAGCCGCAACCAGGAACCGAACCAGGGCCTGAGGCTGCCCCACACCAACGCGCCGCCCACGAGAACGAGGATGACGGGCCAAAAGGCCAGGCCAAATTCGTACACCCCGATTCCCTGCAGCAGGGCCAGCACCCCCAGGGCGATCAGAATGAGACCCCAAACGCGACGTTTCATTACTACTATCTCTCCTTCACCGGTAGGCTTACGGCGCTGCTCCGCGCGGCGCCGCTGCAAGACCAGGTTACCGCAAGCGAAAGGCCGCACCAAGGCACCAGGGTATGTTTTTCGGATCGTCCTTAAGGACGATTTTATGTGCCAGTGTGCCAGGGGGACGGAGTTGTTGACACATCCCTCAGGCACATGTGTCAGGGGGACGGATTTGTTGACATACCCTCAGGCACAAGGTCTAATGTGTGAATGCTTAAAAATCTGACATAAGTTGTCACAAACCTGGCCTGGCTTTCCTTCCGTTATGTGTCAACAACTCCGTCCCCCTGGCACACGTCCCCCTGACACGCCAGGTCAGGTAATGCGGTCTGGATCCTGAAAGCTTGCCTCGCACCTTCTTAAAAAGCCCAAAATAACAATGGTCCACACGATGAATGCAATTAGCATCGCCATAAAGGCAATAAACGCGAGCGGGGGAATAAACATCAGAAAAAGCGCAATCAGCAGCGCCACGTGCAACAGCAGAAATTGATTCCACCTGTGACCGGCTTCGTCGGATAAATCCATGCGCCCGTTTTGCTCCGCCATCTCTTTAATTCCCATAAACAGGTTGTATACAACCAGCAAGGTCAGGACTATTGCGGCAAGCCCGATCAGGATGCCGAAGGGAGTGATTGAAACGGGCTGGATGCCGCCGTCGTGGACAGGCCTTTCATATATTTGAAATATCGACAATACAGCCATCGGGATGTTAAATTGCTGGGCTTTCCCAAAATAATGACTGCCTGATGCAAGAATACTAAACCCGGCAGCAAAAAAGATAAAACCGACCAGATCGGGCAGGATATCCACACCTTGGATGCGAAAATCGATCAGTATGAACAGGAATCCCCAGAACAATTTTCTAAATCCGTCGCTGTACATGCCACCATCTCCTTTCTGATTTTATTTCTTCGCTACCGGTGCTGCTAAATCCTTTCAAGCAACAATGGCCAGGGGCTGGTGATCATACAGAACCATGCCTGCAGCAGTAAAAACCAAGAAAAGGGATCCCGCCCTTCCAGGCAAGAAACGGCGGGGCAAAAGCAGGAGTAGCCTGGGCGGACCACGAAAGAAAGAAGCTGAAGCGGAAGCGGCAGTGATACCGGCGCCGCAATTTGGAGCGCAGAGGTGATCTCTATTGAAACTGGAAGGAAATTGCCTGACTACGGCCATGGGCATTTTGCCGCACCGGGACATGGCCAAAGCACTCGCGCTTTCGCTCTCCCTGGATATCCCTTTCTGGCCGCAGCTGCCCAGGCTTAGTTTTTTTGAGGATATGTATGTCCAGGTATCGGAGCACTTTCCCGGCATCTCCCTCGATATGGAGAAACGTGAGATCGGATTTTCCCTGGAGCAGTTCTACACCGACCTGGAAGAATCGCTGCCCCGCTGGGAAGACGAATCTTTTTTCAGGCTGTCCCCGCGGTATGCCGCGGTCTACCACGCTTTTCTGGAGCGGGACCTCGCCGCGTACCCGTATATCCGCGGCCAGAGCATCGGCCCGGTCAGTTTCGGCCTGAAGATCCTGGACGCCGAAAAGCGGCCGATGATCTACCACGACGCGGTGCGGGAGATTATTTTTGATTTCCTGGGCCGGAAACTGCGCGCCCAGTACGAGGAGATGCGAGCGGTGCACCCCGGGACGTTTGTATGGGTGGACGAACCGGGCCTGGAGATGATCTTCATGTCCTTTACCGGCTATACCGCCGAGAAAGCGGCCGCCGATTACCGCGCCTTCCTGGAACAGTTCCCCGGCCCCAAAGGGGTCCACCTGTGCGGCAACCCCGACTGGTCCTTCCTGCTCGGCCTGGACCTGGACGTCCTTTCCATCGACGTGCTGGCCCGGGGGCATATTTTTACCCGCTACCGGGAAGAGATCAAATCTTTCCTGGATCGGGGCGGCATCATCTGCTGGGGCATCACGCCCACCCTGACCGAGGAGTTCGCGCAGGAAGACGCCCGCTCGATGCTCGCCCGGCTGGAGGAGCTCTGGTCCTACCTGGCGCAGGGCGGGATCCCCCGCGAACAGATCCTCAAGCAGGCCTGGCTGGCCCCGGCCCGCTGCTGCTTAATCAATTTGGACGGTGAAGCCACCGTGGAGCAATCCTTCCGGATGCTGCGGGAGGTGGCGGAGCGCCTCAAGGCGGAGCTCGGTAAAAATATGCCAAGGGGACGGAGTTGTTGACACATACCGCTTGTCAACCGCCTGCCACTTGAATAGTGAAAAAGAACGCGCTGAAAAGAAGTAAAACCCCGCCCTCCTGCCAGGGGACGGAGCTGCCGGCAAATGCGCCGGCAGCTCCGTCCCCTTGACACACACGCAAAGTTGTCAACAACCCCGTCTTTTATGCCAGCTCCCTTTGCACGAGGGGGAGATCCCAGATGGTGATGATGCCGAGAAGCGGTTCGGCGGGATCGGCGTTATCGGTGATCAGGACCGCTTCGAGTTTTTTGCCGCCGTGCCCGTACTGGTAAAACAGGTCCTGCACCTGGAAAAGCGAGGTGGCGGTATCGACGAATTTGAAGTTGTGCGGGTGCTCCGTGTATTTAAGCACAGCGGCGATAGCGGTTTCCCGGGGA
This sequence comes from Desulfovibrio sp., assembly GCA_020060545.1. Classification (GTDB taxonomy): domain Bacteria; phylum Bacillota; class Dethiobacteria; order DTU022; family DTU022; genus JAGUZX01. The sequence goes on from JAGUZX010000121.1 coordinate 3,432, forward strand.
TTAAAGCCGTCGCGGTCGAGGCAATCGGCCAGCCAGCGCACGACGGTGCCGGCGGTGAGGAGAGCCGTGACGGCGGGGCCGTCCTTGATGGGGATTTGCGAGTAGCCGCGGCGGTACATGAATTTTACCGCCTTCCCGGCCGGGTCGGCGGCGTTCATCGTGACTACCTCTCTACGGAAAAGCGGCACAACCCTGGGCGGTTCCAGCAGGTAAGAAGCGATATGCTCAATTTCGGCGACAGTCTGATCGTTCGGTTCGGCGATGACTCGGCCGTCGGTCCGGGTATGGACGATGGCGTTCCGCAGGTCTCCATATTCCAGGAGATCGGACTTGTAGCGCTCGATTACGGGATTAATCCTGCTCGCCAGCTTCACCAGTTCGTAGAACCGGCGGTGCTGCCCCAGCTCCAGCATGCGGTAGAGTTCCTGCTCGATCGTGTTGAAAGCGTCCAAAAAGCGGTCGGCGTTGCTCATTTTGCCCCAGCCCCCGTTCCGGCAAGATGCCCTGGCCTTAGGTATCAATTCTCCATCTACTTTTCTTTTCCTGTGCCTGTTACCGCTTTTAACCGGCCCGCTGCTCGAGGAGCTCCAAGAAGCTTTCGAGCCTGGTGCGGGCCTGGCCGGGAGGAAAACTGTTCGGGTCGACGCAATCGCCGTCCAGGGAGAGAAAAGGGATTCCATCCTTGCGCAGTTGGTCTTTTAAGAAAACCGTGGCGCCGACCGCCTGGCGGCAGCCCCAGTGCGAAAAATGGATCACCCCGTCGGCACGGTAAGCGGCGGCCAGCTCTTTCACCCTGGCCAGCCTCCGCCTTGCCGGCCCCAGGGCTGGATTGCTCAGGATTTTTCGGGCCAGGCTGATGAAGGGCCGTTCCGGATCCAGGGGCGGCCAGTAAACATCGTTAATCTCTTCAAAAGCTACCCGCATTTTCAACTCCGATTCAACAATCCCGAGCAAGTCATTTTTGTAATAGGGCCGGAGATGCATCCAGAGCAGGCGGAACCGTTCACCCGCCGGATCCGGGCCGCCGGAGGCTACCCGCTCCGCCAGCTCCCGGGCCAGCGTTTCGTAAATACGCGCCGTTTGCAGATGGCCTTTTCCAACAAGGACCAGGTAGACAAAGCCCAGGGCGTCCTCTCCGGACATCGGCGACGGGAGATGCCGGCGCAGCGTGTTGACCCGGAGCTGCGCCGCGCCGGCCCGGTTGGAATTTTCCCAGGCCTCCCGGATCGCTTTCCGGGTGAGCTTGCGCCCGCTGGTTTTTTCCATAAAGAGGACCAGCTCTTTCAGCTGCCGGGCCAGGTAGCGTTCCCCGGCCTCGCCGGGGAAAACCGGCACGTCCAGGATATAAAAAGGTTTTCCATAGCGCCGGCCGAGATAGCGAAAAAGCTGCGGCGCGCCGTCGCAAAGGTGCGAGCTGGCCAGCAGCATATCCGGAACCGGGAAGTATTCGCCGGCAGTGCCGGCGGCGGCACAGCGATGGAAGGAGCATGCGTCGTTGGAAAAGCCCATCTGGTCCGCAAAGCGAAGCAGCTGCGGCGCCATCCCCAGCGAGGCCGCCGTCGCGGCGGCCCCCTCGGGGGCGAAAGGAATCAGTGAAAATGCGTGCACCATTTCACTGGGGAAAAAGGCGCTGGTCCAGGCGACCATGTTTTCGCCGCGGAACGCGGCCGCCGCCTGCTCCAGGGCTGTTTCCGCCGCCATCCTGGAGGCTTCAAACGAAAAGTTTTTCAACCGGATAAAGATCTGCTTGGCCAGCGCGTATACCCGGGGAGTCGAAAGCAGTTTGCGGCTAAGATTGCCGCCCAGTGAATCGCTGAATAATTTAAAGGAATCCATCGCCGAGCCGGCCTCCTCCCGGTTTAAGTGATCATTTCCAGAAATGCTTCGACCCTGGTCTGGACCTGCCCCAGGTCCCGCTGCCCCAACTCTGTTCTTACCTTCAGGATGGGGATGCCGGAACCTTCCAGCATCTTATCCAGCATCAGGTAGTCATAATGGCTTAAATCGCAAAAATTGAGGTCGTGATAGACAATCCCTTTCAACAGCTTCTTTTCCAGCAACCCCCGGTAAATCCGCTCGCGGGAGTACTCCAAGGAGCGCGGGCAGGGAGGTTTCTGCATGTAAGTAAGCGCGACGGCATAGATCATTTCGTCGATTGCGGCCGCGCCATCGAGCCCGGCGTAATTATCTTTGCTGTGCCAGTAGCGGCTTCCGATACAGCTGTCCTGGTAGACCGGGAGCCGCAGGCTACCGGCTGCGAGCAGTTTGACCAGCCCCGCCGGCGGGGGCGCTCCCGTAAGCAGCAGGCCCGGCCTGCCCGGACCGGCCGGGTTCTCTCCGGCGGGTGCGGCTGTTTCCGCATCCAGAGACGCGCCAAGCTGCCGGTTGAACGCCTCGCGGGAGCTTCTGGACGCGGCAAGCGCCATTTCGTAATGCCGCAGGGTGCCGATACCGTCGGCAACCCAGCCGTTGCCGCCCCCGGCGAGCCGCTCCAGGATAAAGCCCGTCTCCCGGTAGAGCGCCAGGGCGGCGCCCAGGCTTTCACGGGTTACAGGGTGGCCAGCGTCCGCGAAAAACCGGATCATGCGGCCAATCTGCGCCGCAAAATATTCCACGGCGGTTTGTTCAAACCGGCGGGGGGGATCCAGCAGATAGACAAAGCGATCGCTTCGTTCCCGCAACACATTATACAGGTGCAGCATGGCGTTGCAGGAATTGGCGACAACAAGCCCCTTTAAATCAGGGTAAACTCCTTCTTCCAGGGCGGCGGCTACCCGCCGCGTATACGGGCAAAGGGTGGGGGGCAGCAAACGGTCGTTGCCGGTGTTGGAATTTTCGTCAGGGAGTAAACGGTAAGGTTGAAACCCGGCGGCATAGATAACCTCTTCGGGGGTATAGGTGCAAAGCCATCCAACTTTCGGCCGGTGTAAATTAACTGATTGCTCGGTGGAAGTAAACATCTTTCCTCCGGATACAAGCAGAAAAATAGTCTTCGATCATTCTATTTAAAGTGCAGGGCTACATTACAAATTTACCATTTCAGCGGGGAAACAGTCAAGACTGTGACACTTAGGGACGGGGCAATTTTGTCACACTTTTGATTTTACTGTCCAGCCCTATCCCCCCCAAGTGTCCCAAGTGTCCCACGTCCCTAATTGTCACCAAATGCCCTTTTTGACAAAATTATCGCGGTAGGGACACCCGTTGCCGGGTGCCCCCCGCACAAATCCGTACATGAGGAGCTACCTCATACGGCTCCTACCTCGGGTATGTGACGCGAAGCCTCAATGCTTCCCCCTGCCCCTGCGTACAGTTCGCAGTCGTCTTTTCAGGATTCCTCTCGGTCACCGGCCTTCCCTCCAGCAATATCGTTCCCGTATCAGATTCCTGACCTCCGGAAAAAGCAAAAAAGATCGTCTGATCCAGGGTGATCGTATCTCCCTCAACGCCTGTTACTACAGCCTCCAGCTCAGTTCGGTATGGCTCAGTCCAGAATACTTTGGCAACGGTCATTTCTCTTTCACCTGTGACTCTTTATCGATTCTAATACCATCTTATGCACATTTCGCGACCAGAAGAACGGACCCCGGGCAGGAAGCCGGTAGCCGGCGCCCCGGAGGCTAGTAACCCGGTTTTTTGGTTACCGCCAGGTAAATCGCTGAGATGAGAGGCGCCCCGATAAACAGAAACATTACGATGACTCCAAAAACATTGGCGAGCATCATTCCCGCACCTCCAATTTAATCTCCTCCATGATCATTTTGTGTTCGGATCTTTCATATGGCATAACAGTGGCTAATGTAGAGACCATTAGAAGGACGAAGATAATCACCGGGATCAGGGTGGCGATTATCTTATCCCTGAGCCGCCAGGCCGGCGAGAGCCAGGCCAGGATGATCCCTACGGGCCAGATGAATACGGTCAGCGCCACGACCAGCCAGGTTGGGGGGTACGATCCGCTTGGCCTGATCTTGAATCCTGACTTGGCCAGATAGTCTTCGGCTATTTCCGCAGGGTCGCCGAATTCGCTGATTACCCGCAGCAGGTTTTCCTCGTTTTGCTCCCCGCTGCTCTCCCATTTTTCCAGCAGGTGAGAGCGGATTTCGGCGATAAACTCCTTCCTGGCGGCAAAGGATATTTCCTCCAGCCTGACTTCAATTTCCTTTAGGTATTTATATAATTTCTTCTCAAGACTGCGGTCCATTTAGGCCAACCCTCCCTCTACGACGTTGTTTACGGACCCGGTAAATTCCGACCAGCTCTGCTTGAATTCCGCCAGGGCGGCTTCACCGGCGCCGGTGACCCGGTAATACTTGCGCGGGTTCCCCTGTTCAGGCTCGCGCCAGGCCGCCGTGAC
>JAGUZX010000133.1 GCA_020060545.1 Desulfovibrio sp.
AATCATACAATTCGCTCATTCTCCCCTTCGAATTCCATTTTCGGGGGATCATTTTGAGGATAAAAGGGCTTATTTTGGGGGTGCGAATGAGCTTCTTTTGAGGGTACGGAGGGGCTCAAAGAGGTCCGTAAAGGGTGTCTTGGGAAAGAATTTTTAAAAATGGGCAAAGATTTTAGGGAAACGAGTTTTTCAATGAGGAAGGGCTATAGAAAAACATTTATTGTAGGTTTACGCTATCTTAAATTGCCCTGCCCTTTCCCTGTTTAGAAGGAAGTGTTTGGAATGAAGTTGACAAAAATTCTTGACTGCCCGGCTATCAGGCTCTTTAAGGTGGTGGATTAGGGTGGAAGTGAGCTTGTGCCTCCACCTCGAGAAAAGAAAAGTGCCGGATTACAAGACCTGACCCCATTATTATGAGGAGGGAAAAGCATGGACCCGGAAAAAAGGAGTATTTTTTGGAAACTGAAGTTTGCGCTCTTTCCTACAGAGGGTGAAAGTAAGGAAAAATTTTTGGCACGGGTATCATGTACTTTTGATTTAAAAGGAAAGGTAAACAGTGTCAGTTCAACAAACTGGAGTTTATGCAAGAAGAGCATCTGGTCTTGTACGTGAGACGATCTCTACCGGTACACCACCCAACCACTCGATGGCCAAGCGGTGCCCCTCTAAGAATGTTTCCAGCTTCTCTGTATGGAAAGCCCACACAAAGGGGACTTTACTGGCCTTCAGGCGCAGACAGAAGAGGCATCCTTCGGTGAGTCTGCCGCCTAAAGATTACTTTGGCTCTGCCCCAGTCCACCTGGGCCTGTTCACCATATTCAGCAAGAAGGGGTATGTAAACCTCACGATACATCGGCCGGAGTTTGCGCACGTCTATGCAAAGATGTCCATACCGGTGCCAACTGCCGGGGATTAAACGTGCAATTGTCGAACATAGAATGCGTTTGGATGGTGTAAACAAGCCTGTCCCAAGAGTAAAGCTTGCGGGCATTCCTCAACTTAATAGAATAAACGGTAAAGGAAGGTAAACCATGAACACAAGCGCTTATGATCAGCTGGCCGGTCAGCTTGGCTTTTCCGGTTCCGCCAGGTTCAGGGCCCTCCTGGAGCACCTGCTCACTCCCGCGCAGGCTGAAGTTTGCGCCGCGCTGCCCGGGTCCCCCCGGGAGGCGGCCGGGCGCACCGGCCTCGATCCGGAAACAGTCAAGGCCCACCTGGAAGAGCTCTTTTTCAAAGGGGTAGTTTTCCCCAGGGGAGACTTTGCAAAAAGGGAACGCTACCGCTTCGCCAGGGACATTATCCAGCTGCACGACGCCACCCAGGCTTCGCGGATGCTTGACCCGGCCAGGGATAAGCGGTTCTTCGCCCTCTGGCACGATTTCTGCCTGAACGAAAAATACCCGTTCATTGCCGCATTTTTTGAAAACCTGCCCCGCCCGATGGCCCGGGTCATTCCCGCTTACCGGGCCGTGAAAGATCTACCGGAGCTGGAACCGTGGGAAAACTTCCAGGAAATCCTGAAAGCCCAAGATTTGATCGCGGTGGTGCCGTGCTCTTGCCGTTTTCGCACCACCGCCGTGGAGGAACACTGCCGCCATACCCGGGAAACCGAATCATGGCACTGCCTGCAGTTCGGGCGGGGGGCGCAATATATCCTTGCCCGGGGTTCCGGCAAAAAGCTGACCCTGGAGGAAGCCCTGGCCCTGGCCGAACGGATCGAGGAGCAGGGCCTGGTCCATATCGGCGGCTACGACCGCGGCGTCTTCTTCAACACCTCCTGCCAGTGCTGCAGCGACTGCTGCGAGATATTCGTAGCGGTCAACCAAAACGGCGGCGACCTCGGCAAAATTTACGCCCGGAGCCGCTACGCCGCCGGCGTGGAAACCGGCGACTGCAAAGGGTGCCGGAAATGCCTGGAACGCTGCCACTTCAACGCCATCAGCCTGGTCAGAGACGGGAAAAAATACAAGGCCGCAGTCGATCCTGAAAAATGCTGGGGCTGCGGCGTATGCGTGATCAAATGCGAGACGGGGGCGATCAGGCTTAAGTGCGTCCAACCGCCCGAATATATTCCGGAAAAAGCCGGATAGAAGAGAAAGTACGGGAAGGCAAGAGGACGAGGTTGCGGTCGTCACCGGCGGCGAGCCGCTGCTGCGCCCGGACCTGCTGGATCTGATCGCCCGCCACCGCCGCCTGCTCTTTAAATCCTGGCCTGCTCGCTCTACGAGCACCTGGCCGAAATCAAGGCCATGGTGGACGGGCATAAATCAGGACCTCATTTTGGGCCGCCGACTGCCGGCGGAAGCGGCAGACCCGGGTTAGCGTTGAAGGTTGGTTGGAATGCCTGGCTAGCGGCTATGGCCCCACCGGGTTTCTTTAAACTGATAAACCCCGCCGATGCTGCAAAAGAACTGGATCATATATCAAAAGAACCGTCCCCTTGATATATATCAACAGAACCGTCCTCGTGATCTATCCTCCCCAATCCGCCCAAAAAGCGTTATAATATAAGGGTCGTAAAAGAACAAGGTTGCATTTGTGCTTTTATTCTTGCCACGGTTACAGGTAAGGGGATGTTTTCAGTGCCGCTTCCACTTGCTTCAGGCGAACGGGAAGAGATTTTGAAGATTGTTGGGGATATTTTGAAAAATCACGCCGCCAACCGGGAGAATTTGATCCCGATCTTGCAGCAGGTCCAGGCGAAGTTGGGCTACCTGCCCGGCCCGGCCATGGAAAAGATCGCCGCGGCCTCCGGCGTCCCGGCGGTAGACCTCTACGGTCTCGCCACCTTCTACAACCAGTTCCGCCTCCACCCGCCCGGCAAGCACCGGGTCAATGTCTGTATGGGCACCGCCTGCTATATGGCCGGCGGGAGGATCGCCCTCGACTCCTTCGAACGCCGCCTGAAAATCAAGGAAGGGGAGACTACTCCGGACCGCAACTTCAGCCTGGAGCGGGTGGCCTGCGTCGGCTGCTGCACCATGGCCCCGGTCGTGGTGGTGGATGATAAAGTGGAGGGGCGCGTCACCCCGACCCGGGTGGACGGGATTTTGCTGGAATGCGGCGCCAGCAACGGGGCCGCCGGAGAAGCTCCTGCCGCCGAAAATACCCCTGCCGGGCGGGAGCAGGCAGAGGGGGCGCAGCGTTCATGACTGCAGCCGCGATTGAAGCACAATATGCCGGCTTGCAAAAACAGGCGGTAGCAAAGACAGCGGTACAAAAAAGCAAGCCCTTGGTCCGGGTCGGCACCGCCACCTGCGGCGTCGCCGCCGGCGCCATCCCGGTCAAAGAAGCCTTCGAAAAAGAAATCGGCAGCCGCGGCCTCGACGCCCGGGTAGTCGAGGCCGGCTGCATGGGCCACTGCTACGCCGAACCGCTGGTTGTGATCGACAAGCCCGGTTTCGCCCCGCTTTGCTACGGAAGCGTGGACGGGGACCTGGCGCGCCGTCTCGTGGCGGATTTCCTGGCCGGAGACGACCCCTGCTACGAGTTCGCCCTGGCGGCCCTGGAACCGAACGACGTTTTTCCCACCTTCAGCGAATTCCCGCGCGGCGTCTGCGAAGAAAAGATTATATTAGAGCGGTGCGGGTTCATCGATCCCGAAGCAATCGACGACTACATCGCCCGCGACGGCTACGCCGCCCTGGCCAAAGCGCTCGCCCTGCCGCCGGAAGAGGTGCTCGCCGAAATCAAGGCGGCCAATTTACGCGGGCGCGGCGGGGCCGGTTTCCCTGCGGGGGTAAAGTGGGAGGCGGCTCGCGGCGCCGGGGACGGGGTCAAATACGTCATCTGCAACGCCGACGAGGGCGACCCCGGCGCCTTCATGGACCGCAGCATCCTCGAATCCGACCCCCACCAGGTAATCGAAGGGATGATCATCTGCGCTTACTGCGTCGGGGCGGCCGAGGGGTGGCTTTATATCCGCGCCGAATACCCCCGCGCCGTCGAACGCATCCACACGGCCATCCGGCAGGCCCGCGAAAAAGGCCTGCTCGGCCAATCGATCCTCGGCTCCGGCTTCGCCTTTGATCTGCGCGTCTTCCAGGGTTCGGGGGCCTTCGTCTGCGGTGAAGAAACGGCGCTGGTCAGCTCGATGGAAGGCAAAATGGGCATGCCGCAAACCCGGCCGCCCTTCATGGCCCAGTCCGGCTTCCGCGGCCGGCCGACCGTGCTGAACAACGTCAAGACCTTCTCTTACGTCCCCCATATCGTCAGCCGGGGGGCGGACTGGTTCAAGGGCACCGGCACCCCGGGCACGCCCGGCACGGCGGTCTTCTCCCTGGTAGGCAAGGTCTCCCATACCGGGCTGGTGGAGGTGCCCATGGGCACCACGCTGCGCCGGCTCATTTTTGATGTGGGGGAGGGGATCCCCGGCGGGAAAAAATTCAAGGCCGCCCAGATCGGCGGCCCTTCGGGGGGCTGCCTCCCGGAGGCGGCCCTCGACGTGCCGATCGACTTCGACTCCCTGCGCCAGGCCGGGGCGATCATGGGTTCGGGAGGCCTGGTCGTCCTCGACGAGGACGACTGCATGGTCGCCGTGGCGCGCTTCTTCCTCGAATTTACCCGGCACGAGTCCTGCGGCAAGTGCACCTTCTGCCGCCTGGGGACGAAGCATATGCTCGACATCCTCACCGAAATAACCGGGGGCCGGGGGAATCCCGCTTCCCTGGAGGTCCTGCGCGAACTGGCGGAGGATGTTCAGGCGGGCTCGCTGTGCAACCTGGGCCGGACCGCCCCCAACCCGATCCTGACCACCCTGCGCTATTTCCGGGACGAGTACGACGCCCATATCTTTGAAGGACGCTGCCCGGCCCTGATGTGCAAGGAGCTGATCGCTTACTATATCCTGCCGAAAAAGTGCAGCAAGCTCTGCGACGCCTGCGTGGGCAGCTGCCCCGTGGAAGCGATCTTTACCCGCGCGGACGGCCTGAAGGAGATCGACCAGCAAAAATGCGTGAAGTGCGACAACTGCCGGAAGGCCTGCCCGCCGGAGCACGACGCCGTGGTGAAGCTCTCGCCGCCCTCGCTTCTGTCCGGGAAAGAGGGGGTGCCGAAATGAGTGAAAAGGTAACGTTGACAATTGACGGCCGCGAGATCAGGGCCGCGGCCGGCGGCAAGCTGCTCTGGGCGGCCCTGGATAACGGCATCTATATCCCCAACCTGTGCGCGGTGCGGGAGAGGGTCAGGCCCGCCGCCTCCTGCCGCCTCTGTTTCGTCGAGGTGGAGGGGAGCGCGGCCCCCGTTACCGCCTGCACCCAGCCGGTCAAAGACGGCCTGGTGGTGCGGACCAGGAGCGAGCGGGTGGACCGGCTGGTGCGGAGCGCTTTCGAGCTGCTGCTCTCCGACCATCGCCTGCAGTGCCGCGAATGCCCGGCCAACCGTTCCTGCGGGCTGCAAAAAATCGCCCGGGAGAGAGGCCTAAAACTTAGGCTTACCCGCCTCAAACCCCTGCCGAAAGAGGCCGCCATCGATGAAAGCGCCGCCGCTTTTTCTTTTGACCGCAGCCGCTGTGTCCTGTGCGGCCGCTGCATCTGGGTGGATCGCGAGGTGGCGAAAGTGGGGGCGATCGGTTTTACCCGCCGCGGGCTGGAGCGTACCGTGACCACATTCGAAGACGAAACCCTGGCCGAGTCGATCTGCAACGAGTGCGGCCTCTGCGTCCATGCCTGCCCGGTCGGCGCCCTCTATTTCAAGCAGCCGGAGTAATGTCAGGGGGACGGGGTTATTGACAACCTTAACAGGAATCCGAGTTAAGAGATTGAGAATAAGATAAAAAGTTGTCAATAACCCCGTCCCCCTGACAACCTTTGTCTTTTCTTCATCCGCCGCCAAGCGGAGGGTAAATGGGACTACTCCGGATAAGGTGTTGATCAAAACAATGACCGTGGAAAAAATCGCTTATGTCCTCGACTTTGACGGGACCGTTACCGAGGCGGACCTCTCCGCGGAGTTCGCCCGCCTTTTCGGCGGCGATCGCTACCGGTCGGTGCAGGACGCTTACCGGCGGCGTGAATTCGGGATGAAATAGTGGTTAAAGGAAACCGCCGTTTTTCTGCCGGCGGACCTCGACCGGCTGCTCTCCCTGGCCCTGGAGCAGGCCGTCCTCAGGCCGGGGTTCAAGGAATTCCTCGCCTTTGCCCGGTCGCAGTCCAGGCCGGTCTACCTGGCCAGCGACGGTTTCGGCTTCTATATCGAGCCCATCCTGGAGCACTTCGGCTGCCGGCCGTATATCAGGGCGATCTATAAGAACGAGGTCATACCCGGCAGAAACGGGGCGCTCGAGATTAACACTGTGCATGCTCACAGCCGCTGCCGCGTGTGCGGCAATTGCAAGGCCGCCCTCGTCGCCTCCCTGCGGGATGAAGGCAGCCGGGTTATCTACGTTGGGGACGGGAGCAACGACCGTTTCGGCGCTTCGCATGCCGACCTCGTTTTCGCCCGCGACCGCCTGGCCGCCGTGTGCGGTGAAAAGGGAATCCCCTTCACCCTGTGGCGCGACTTCCACGACCTGGTCCGGCCCGGCTTCCCCGGCTTTACCGCCGCCCCTATAACTCCGCTTTGCGAACCCCGGGGCAAAGAAGTTAATTAAGTTGTGGTGCCAGGCACCAGTTATTAAGTTATGTAAATACGGGCCACTTTGTTTTTCAACGTCTCTCCCCGGCTTCCGATCAATACAGCACGGCGGTTACAGCCTCGCTTTCAGCAGCAGGCCGGCCAGCTGTTCAAACACCGCACAGCGGTCTTCTCCCTTGGCCTCGCTTTCTTCCAGGCATTTTTCAAAGAAGGACGTGATCGCAATTTTTGTGGCGTTCTCCATAGCCGCATGGATGGCGCTGAGTTGGACTACAATCTCTTCGCAGCTTTTCTCCTCCTGGATCATCTTGCGCACGCCCTTGACCTGCCCTTCCAGGCGGGAGAGCCGGTTTAAAAGATCCGCTTTCCGGTTTTGAATCTCGGCCATCCCTTTTCCCCCCCTTAGGACTCCTGTAAAATAGCTTCTTTATCGGACATCTCGATCGTTGCTCCCTTCGCTTGCTTTAAATTCGGCCGCTATCAGATCTCATTTTATCGGAAAATCGACCGCTGTGAAAGGTATTTTTAAGTGTTAACAGGTAAGATAACGACGGATCCGCTGCCGCCTGGACAGGACCGGCCTATCTCAGCCTTTCTGTTTCATCATCAACCGGAAAACAAACACGTCCTCGCTCAAAAGCTGCCGGAGCATATTGAAGTTGATGGCCCTCTTGTATGCCTTTTTCTCCGGTGTGCTTTTTTCCTCATCCAACGCCTCGGTGATCACTCCGGGGAAGAGCGCCCCGATCCTTTCGATATTCGCCGCGGTCATATCCACCGATTCAAATCGCATTTTTTCCATTATATATCCTCCAACTCACGTTTTAGTGCCTTAATCTGCGCATTGATCTGTGTCCGTCAGGCGCAGTTGTGCCTCGATACTGCGGCCGCCGTACATAATGCGGATTACCGCGACGGTTTTGTGCGTCTCGACCGGCAGATAAAACGCCAGATAATTGTCGATTGGCAAGACGCGAAGTCCCTTGCTGTACCACGGTTCTTTGTCATAGAGACGATGGCGCAGCGGCATCTGATTAAGACCCGCTACCGCAACCATAATGCGCCTTATCTGGTTTTTTCCGATTTCCGGCTCAAGCAGGGGAAAAGCGATATACTCGTAGATCTCACGCAGGTCTTGCTCAGCTTGCTCTGTGTAGACGACTTTCCAAGTGCTCATATCCCGTAATCCCGTTGTATCCTGTCCGCAACGCTATCCGCTGAAACAACCTGTCCCGCAGTCAGCTCAGCCAACCCTTTCTCAATTTCCGCATTGAACTGTTCCTCGCTGAGCGTACCGAGAGACAACGGTTTGTTTTGCGGGAGCTTCAGATCAAAGGGAATTCCACGCCGCAACACAACCTGACGCAGAAAAAGTCCGATCGCGTTAGACATCGGGATACCAAGCTGATCCAATACCTTTTCGGCTTGCTCTTTAACCTCGGGCTCAACGCGAGCAAATATATTTGCTGTTCTTGACATATTAAACGCCTCCTTCCGGATCTATTATATTCAATTATATTGCGAAGCGCAATCGTTTCACAAAGCGCTTTTTATCCATTTACATCTCCTCCAACTTGCGTTTTAGCGCCTTAATCTGCTCATTGATCTCCATTTCAGGAAGTCCGATTCGTTCATGGTACCGTAGAAACCTGTGAAAGCAGGTGGAGGGAAGGGGCGGACGTATCATCACCTTAGGCAGTTTGGGTTGACACAGACAGGAGCTGGCCAATGTTGAT
>JAGUZX010000020.1 GCA_020060545.1 Desulfovibrio sp.
AGGGGGCGACAAGTGGGTAGACCACCCGAGATGATTTTTCAAAAAGGCTGAAAAACGGAGTTATTTAAAGAATGGCTCCAAAAAATTGAGATAGGAGGATTATAGATGGAGATCAACGTGCGGGGGAAGAATATCGAAGTTACGCCTGCCTTAGTCAGCTATACCCGGAAAAAATTAGGGAAGCTTGTCAAGTATTTTGATAAGGCCAAAGAAATTCAGGTTGTGATGAGTGTCATCCGCGATGAACATATTGTCGAAGTGACTGTGATCCTGGAGGGGCTAATTCTGCGCGGTGAGGAGTCGACCGGGGATATGTACGCTTCGATCGACATTGTTGTCGATAAGCTGGAGAAACAGGTGGCCAAGTACAAGACGCGCTTGAATAAAACCTTGCGTAAAAGGGGCGTGCGCATCATCAATGAGAAGATGGCCTCAGCCGACGCCCGGGGGGAGGAAGAAGAAGCCAGGGTTGTCAAAACAAAACGCTTTCCCCTCAAGCCGATGAGCTTGGAGGAGGCCGTGATGCAGATGAACCTCCTGGGGCACGACTTTTTTGTTTTTGCCAACAGTGAAAGCGAGACGGTAAACGTGCTTTACTGGCGCAAAGACGGCAATTACGGCCTGATCGAACCGGAAATTTACGGCGCTTACTGATACTGAGGTTGAGGTCAAAACCCAGGAGAGGTTGTCGGTGATGGCGGAAGGGGTCAGCGCGGTCATCTTTGAAGGGACCGCCCCGGCCAGCCCGGTGGAAGAGATGATGGCCCGTGTCAGGCGGGCGGCCTTGTTGGACAACCTGGAAAAGATCCGCAGCGTCCCCCTGTTCAAAGAAGTGCTCCTGGTCACCAATGACCGGGTGCTGGCCGGGGAAGCGGCGGCCGCGGGGGCGGAGATAGTGTTGAATGCGATCGCACCCGCTTCTTTTCATTTCGGCCGCGCGCTGCGGCAGCTGATCCTTGACCGGAAGCTGGCCAAAGTTTTCTATCTCAGCGGGGCCGGGTGCCCCTTGATCAGCGTGGCGGAGCTGGAGATGGTTTGCCGGCGGCTGCTGGCCCGGGAGCGCTTTTTGTACGCCAACAATACCCAGTCCGCCGACATGGTTGCTTTTACGGCCGCCGCTTCCCTGGCGAACCTGGAGCTGCCCCGCTATGACAACAGCCTGGCCATGACTTTACGGGATGAGTTGGGCCTGGAACTGGAGTTGATGCCCCAATCCCTGGGCCTTCTCTTCGACCTGGATACCCCGGCGGATATACTCGTCCTGGGAGCAGGGCCTTACGCCGGGCCGCGGGCCAGGGCGGTCCTGGACACCCTGGCCGATGCGCTGGACTATACGCGGCTCGTGCAGGCCAAGGCTGTCCTGCGGGGATATTACCGGGAAGCGGCCTTAATCGGGCGGGTGGGCGCCCCGGTGATCGAGCGCCTCAATGCCGTTTTGAAGCTGAGGCTGCGCGTTTTCTCCGAAGAGCGCGGCATGAAGGCCCTGGGACGGGTGGAGTCTGGAGAGGTGGTCTCCCTGCTCGGCTACCTCCTGGATCACGCCGGCCTGGATCGCTTTTTTGAATACCTCTCCCGCGTGGCCGACTGCGCTTTTATCGACAGCCGGGTTTTACTGGCGCATTACCGCTACGATCTGCCCGACAAAGAGCGGTTCTTGTCGGACCTGGGCCGTTGGGAGGAGATCAGCCATCCCTGGCTTAAATCTTTTACCAGGGCCGCCGTCCTCTGCCCGATCCCGGTCATCCTGGGCGGCCATTCCCTGGTTTCGGGCAGCCTGTGGGCCTTGGCCTGCGAACTCGACCCGGAAAGGCGGGGATGAAAGGTCTTGTTTTTCGGGGCCGCCGTATGGTAAAATAAAACCGGCGCTACGGGACAGGCATCGACGCTCTTTAAAGGAACCGCAGGGTTCCTTTTTCTGTAAAATTTAGGCCCGCTAAGGGGGTGCTATGGATGCCCGGTCTGATTAAAAAATTCTTCGGCGACGCCAACGAAAGGGAAGTCCGCCGCCTCTGGAAAATTGTCGAGCAGGTGAACGCGCTCGAGCCGGAGCTCTCCGCTCTCGCCAACACGGATTTTCCGCGGCGCACGGCTCAACTGCAGGAACGGCTCCGCCGGGGCGAGACCCTGGAATGGATTCTGCCGGAAGCCTTCGCCCTGGCCCGCGAAGCGGCAAAACGCACGGTAAAAATGCGGCCTTTCGACGTCCAGGTCCTCGGCGCCGCGGTGCTGCACCAGGGCCGGATCGCCGAGATGAAAACCGGTGAAGGGAAAACGCTGGTCGCCACCATGCCGGCTTATCTCAACGCCCTCACGGGCCAGGGCGTGCATATCGTCACGGTGAACGATTACCTGGCCCGGCGCGACAGCGAGTGGATGGGTCCGGTTTACCGGCTGCTCGGGTTGAAAGTCGGCCTGGTTGTGCACGATCTCAGCCCGCAGCAGCGGCGCGAAGCCTACAGCGCCGACATCGTCTACGCCACCAACAACGAGCTTGGTTTCGATTACCTGCGCGACAACATGGTGCTCTACAAGGAAGAACTGGTCCAGCGCGAGCTGCACTACGCCATCGTGGACGAGGTGGACAGCATCCTCATCGACGAGGCCCGCACGCCGCTGATCATCAGCAGCAAGGCGGAATCGAAGCAGGAGTACAGCCGCTGGAAGAACGAAGTCGAACAGCTAATCCGCAAACAAAACCGCTTTGTCGCGGAGCTGCTCACCCGGGCCCAGGAAAACCTGGAGCAGGGAAACCGCGAAGAGGCCGCCGAGCAGCTGCTCCTGGCCCGCCGGGGCGCGCCCAAGAACAAAAAGCTGCTCAAGGCGCTCAAGGGCCAGGGGGTGGAGCGGCTGGTGGAGCGCGCCAAACAGAACTTGGCGGCCGAAAAAAAGCTCGAACAGCTGGAGGAGGAGCTTTATTTCAGCATTGACGAAACCACCCGTATCGCCGATATCAAGAATAAAGGCTACCGGGAACTGGAGAAGCTCAACCCGAAGCTGTCGGAACTTTTAAAACTGGGCAAGGAGAAAGTTGATGACCCGGGAGAGGGTGCGGAAGAACTGGAAGCCGGAGAGCACCGTCACTATTTCGACCAGCTGATCAAGGCCTACTCCCTCTATGAACGTGATGTGGACTACGTGGTCCAGGACGGCAAAGTGATCATCGTCGACGAATTCACCGGCCGGCTGATGTGGGGGCGCCGCTACTCCGACGGGCTGCACCAGGCGATCGAGGCCAAGGAAGGGGTGGAAGTGCAGGCGGATACCCGCACCGTGGCTTCCATAACCTTTCAGAATTATTTCCGGATGTATCGCAAGCTGTCCGGGATGACCGGCACCGCGGCCACGGAGGAAGACGAATTCCGCAAAATTTACGGGATGGACGTGGTGGTGATCCCCACCAACAAGCCGCTGATCCGCAATGAGCAGCGGGATGCGGTCTACAAGACGGAGCGGGCCAAGTTCAAAGCCGCCCTGGAAGAGATCCAGCGCCGCAACGAGTTGGGGCAGCCGGTGCTGGTGGGGACGATCTCCGTGGAAAAATCGGAGATGCTGAGCAAGATGCTCAAGCGGCAGGGGATCCCGCACGAAGTGCTAAACGCGGTCAACCATGCCCGGGAAGCTTATATTATCGCCCAGGCCGGCCGCAAGGGGGCGGTCACCATCTCCACCAACATGGCCGGGCGGGGCACCGATATTGTCCTCGGCGGAAACCCGGAACTCCTGGTCAAAGAGCGGCTGGTGCGGCAATTCGGCAGGGATGAACACGAACTCGATGAAGAGCAGCAGGGGCAGTGGGAAAAACGCCGCGTCGAACTGCTGGAGAAGGCGATCCGCGAAGCCGAAAACGAGCGGGAGCAGGTCCTGGCCGCGGGCGGCCTGCACGTCCTGGGGACCGAGCGCCACGAGAGCCGCCGGATCGACAACCAGCTGCGGGGGCGCTCCGGCCGCCAGGGCGACCCCGGTTCATCGCAGTTTATCGTTTCCCTCGAGGACGACCTGATGCGGCTTTTCGGCTCCGATAACATCGCTTCATTGATGGACCGGTTTGGGATGGATGAAACAATTCCGATCGACCATCCCCTGGTCAGCGGGGCCATCGAGCGGGCCCAGAAAAGGGTCGAGTCCCGCAACTTCGAAATCCGACGCCACCTCCTCGATTACGACGATGTCCTCAACCAGCAGCGCGAGGTGATCTACGGCCAGCGCCGGAGGGTCCTGGAAGGCGAGGAGATGCGGCAGCCGGTTTTAGAGATGGTGGAGGAAGTAATTGGCCGGGTGGTCCAGGAACACTTTGGCGACAAAGGCTACCTGGAAGATCCGGAGATTGAAGCGTTGCTGCGCCTGGGCGAAGAGTATTTCCTGCCCCGCGGGCAAATCAGGCCGCAGGCGCTGCGGGACCTGGAACAGGAGGAGGTAAACAGGCTCTTTTGCAAAGAAGCGCAGGCATTCTACGAGGCCCGGGAGCTGGCGCTGGGTTTCGAAACGATGCGGGAACTGGAGCGCGTTGTCCTCCTTCGCACCGTGGACCGCCACTGGATGCAATTTATCGACGATATGCATCACCTGCGCCATGAAATATACCTGCAGGCCTACGGGCAAAGAGAACCGATTGTGCAGTACCGCCTTGAAAGCTACAACATGTTTGAAGACATGCGGTGTCAAATTCAGAAAGACGTGGTGCGCGCGATCTACCAGTTGAGGGTGGTCGCCCCCCC
>JAGUZX010000041.1 GCA_020060545.1 Desulfovibrio sp.
GGGGCGGCGCCCCCCTCCCCGCCCCCGGCGAGGGCGCTCCCGCCCTCCTCGACCAGGCGCCAAACCCGGCGCAGGAAGCGGTGGCACCCCTCCACCCCCTGGTCGCTCCAATCGAGGTCTTTTTCCGGGGGGGCGGCGAAGAGGATAAACAGGCGGCCGGTATCGGCCCCGTAACGGGAGACCATCTCGTCGGGAGAGACCACGTTCCCCTTGGATTTCGACATCTTGGCGCCGTCCTTGTAGACCATGCCCTGGGCCAGCAGCCGGGTGAAGGGCTCCTGCACGCCGACCATGCCGGCATCAAAGAGGACCTTGGTGAAAAAGCGGGCGTAAAGGAGATGGAGCACGGCATGCTCGATCCCGCCGATATACTGGTCCACGGGCATCCAGTAGCCGGCCGCCTCCCGCTCAAAGGGCGCCGCGGCGTAGCGCGGGCTGGTGTAGCGCAGGAAATACCACGACGAACAGATGAAGGTGTCCATGGTGTCGGTCTCACGCCTGGCTTTCCCGCCGCACGACGGGCAGCTCGTCTCCACGAAGGAGGGGTAGTGCGAAAGGTCCGGCACGCGGCTGCCCGCAAGCGCCGCGTCCGGCGGCAGCAGCACCGGCAGTTCCTCTTCCGGCACCGGGACGACTCCGCACCCCGCGCAGTAGACGATCGGGATCGGCGCGCCCCAGTAGCGCTGGCGGGAGATCAGCCAGTCGCGCAGGCGGTAGGTGACCTTGAAATCGCCCAGGCCGCGGCCGCGCAGGTGTTCGGTGACCCGTTTCTTCCCTTCTTCGCCCGGCAGGCCGTTGAAGGGGCCGGAGTTGTCCATGACCCCCTCGCCGGTGTAGGCTTCGGTCATCGCGGCGCCGTCCAGTTTTTTCCCCGGGGGCTGGATCACCGCCCGCACGGGCAGGCCGTAGTGGCGGGCGAAAAGAAAGTCGCGCTGGTCGTGCGCCGGGACCCCCATCACCGCGCCGGTGCCGTAACCCATGAGGACGTAGTTGCCGACCAGGATCGGGACCGCCTCCCCGTTGGCCGGGTTGACCGCGTGGCGCCCGGTGAAGAGGCCGATCTTGGGCGCCTCCTCGGCGGTGCGGTCGATTTCGCTTTCCCGCTTCATCCGCGCCACAAAATCCATCACCTCCCGCTCCCGGTCCGTCCCGGCCACCAGGCGGGGGACCAGGGGGTGCTCCGGGGCCAGGACCATGTAGGTGACCCCGAAAAGGGTGTCGGGGCGGGTGGTAAAGGTGCGGATCGTTTCACCGGGAAATTCGGCCAGGCTGAAGACGATTTCCGCCCCCTCGCTGCGCCCGATCCAGTTTTTTTGCATGATCTTGACCCGCTCCGGCCAGCTTTCCAGGAGCGCCAGGTCGCCCAGCAGCCGCTCGGCGTAATCGGTAATGCGCAAAAACCACTGCTCCAGCTCGCGCGGCTCGACTTCCGAACCGCAGCGCCAGCAATCGCCGCCCTCGACCTGCTCGTTGGCCAGGACCGTCTCGCAGCCCGGGCACCAGTTTACGGCGGCCTTTTTCTTGTAGGCCAGGCCGCGGCGGTGCATCAGCAGGAACAGCCACTGGGTCCAGCGGTAGTAATCGGGCCGGCAGGTCGTGACTTCACGCTCCCAGTCGTAGCTGATCCCCAGCTTCTGCTGCTGCTGTTTCATGGATTCAATATTCTGCTCCGTCCAGCGGGCCGGGCTGACCCCGTGTTCGATGGCCGCGTTCTCCGCGGGCAACCCGAAGGCATCCCAGCCCATGGGATGGATCACGTTATAGCCGCGCATGCGCAGGAAGCGGGCCAGGACATCGCCGATCGTGTAGACCCGCATATGGCCCATGTGCAGGTGCCCGGAAGGGTAGGGGAACATCTCCAGAACATAATACTTGGGGCGGGAACGGTCGGTGGGCGTGCGGAAGAAATCCGCTTTGGCCCAGTGCTCCTGCCACTTCTTTTCAATCCGGCCGGGTTCATAACCCTGCATTTTAAATCAACCTCCACTCGGATAGGATACCCCGGCGGCAGCCGCGGATAGAGAAAAAGCCCACCCCCGGCAAGGGGCGGGCTTCTCCCGCGGTACCACCCTCATTGGAAACAAAATGGTGGAGCTGGCGGGAGTCGAACCCGCGACCTCTTCCATGCCAAGGAAGCGCGCTCCCACTGCGCTACAGCCCCACGCCTCTGCAACCCACTCTTGACCGTTAACGCCGGCTTCGCGGCAGCGGCTACCGCTTCTTTTCGCCGCTGCTTCTCCGGGACGAGTTCGGCAGCCACTTCGGTGCCGGCTTGCACCGCCCGCCGGCTCTCTGTCCCGCTTTGCGGGCCGCCTACTGCTTCCCTTCATCGAAATCTTGCCTTATTTAACAAACACAATTCATTATAAGCACTGGCGGCCGCATTGTCAATAGCGCGCGATCACTGAATGCTTGTGAAAAGATAAACATAGTTAGAAAATTGTGAATAATTGAACAATATATTGCATTACTGCCGGATGCCTGTTATACTACTATTATAATCAGAATAATGGGGAATATGCTGGATTTGGGTTTTGGGGGAGGACGGTCAAGGGTGAGCCTGATTATATTGCCGGTTGCAGCCCCTCTGCTCGTTTCGCCGGCCCTTTTCTGGAAAAAGGGACGGCGCTACTGCCTGGTCACCCTGATCGCGGGGATGGTTTTGCTGGCTGTTAATCTCGCTAGCGGGCCGGAATGGCGAAGCGCTTCTTATTTGACTTCGCTGGAGGAGATCGGCCTGGCTCCCCTCTATTTTACCGTCCACCCTTACGGGAAAATAGCCGCCTTCGGGTTTCTCCTGGTCGGGCCGATGGCTTTGCTTTACGGGCTCGCAGCGCTCAAGCCCTCCGAGCAGGCTGTCTCGCTTTGGGCCCTGGCCGCAGCCCTGGGCATTGTTTTGGCCGGCAATTTCCTGACCCTCTATTTCTTCTGGGAAATGCTGACCCTGTCGGCAGCCGGGCTAATCCTGCTCAAGCGGGATCAAAAAGCCCTGCAGATGGGCTTTCGCTTCATGGTATTTCAACTGGCGGGGGGCTTGAGCCTGCTGATGGGAATTCTCCAGCATTACAGCGCCTCCGGTTCGCTCGCCCTGTGCGCCCCGGCGGCGGGCCTGCCCCTGTTCATCCTGGGCATCGGGATCAAGACCGCCTTCATTCCCTTGCACCTGTGGCTGCCCTGGGGCTACCCGGCCGCCTCGTTTTCGTCGAGCGTCCTGCTTTCGGCGCTCAGCACGAAAATCGGCGTTTACGCCGTGGCCCGGATCCTGCCCGCCCATAACGCCGTGGCGCTGATGGGGGCGGTGATGGCCGTATACGGCGTTTTTTGCGCCATCCGGCAGACAGAGCTGCGGCGGCTGCTTTCTTACCATATCATCAGCCAGGTCGGTTACATGGTGGCGGGGGTCGGGCTAGGGGCGGCCCTCTCCGTCGACGGCGGCATGCTCCACCTGGTCAACCATATGATCTACAAGGCGCTCCTGTTCATGTGCGCCGGGGCGCTGATTTACGCTGCCGGAACCGAGGACCTGCACGCGCTGCGCGGCCGGGGCGAAGCCGGTGAAAAGCCGGTCTGGAGGGCCCTCCCGGTGGCGGCCCTGGGCGCGCTGGCGGGGGCCCTGGCCATCGCCGGGATGCCTCCTTTTAACGGGTATGCCAGCAAGTATCTCCTCAAATACGCGGTTTCCGGGATCGAGCCGGTGGCATGGATGCTGCTCCTGGCGGGGGTAGGGACGGCGCTGTCATTTTCCAAGTTTGTTTATTTCGGGTTCATCCGGTCCCGGGCCAGGATCCGGAGAAAGCTGCCGGGCGGCATGGCGGCCGCAATCATCGTTCTAGCCGCCGCAACGCTCCTGCTGGGTATCCGCCCCTCGCTCCTGGGCCCATTGCTGCCTTACGGCTCGTCCCTGGCCGTTTATTCGCCCAGGGGGATCGCGGCGGCGCTGCAGCCGATCGCGATCGGGATTGCCCTTTTTGCGCTTGCGGCCAGGCTGCTCGATCCGTCCCGGGAGCATAAAAAAACGGCCTTCCCGGCCCCGGCCTGGCTGCACCTGCCGCCGGGCGGCGCAGCCTTGAAAGGCGGTTTAAAAACGGCCATGGCCCGGCTGGAAGAAGCCTCGAAGCTGCAGGTCCAGCTGATCTTCGCTTTCGTCCTGACCTTATCCTTGACCTATTTGTTTATGTCACTGCGCATTTTAAAATAGCGGAAGGGAGGTGCGAGCAGATGAGTGAACAGAAGCGAAACGGACCCGCGCCAAGAAACAATCCGCTCAGGGCGGCCTTCAATTTAATCGGAAACAACCGCGGCGCGGTCAGCATCGGCGGCATATTCGTGTTCAGCCTGGCCTTGCTGGCAGCCACGTTTGTCATGGCCAGGATGCGGCTGCTGCCGTTCATGGCCTTGATGCTTCTTTTTGGACTGAGCTGGATTATTCTCCTCGCCAGCGGTGTCCTCTGGATCAGCCACAGGAGAGTCTGCGCGGACTGCAACCAGGTGTGGCACCTGGTCAAGTTTGACGACCTGCCCCGGCTTTGCCCCGATTGCCGGGAGCGAGCGATCGAGCATCACCTGGTGGCAGCAGAAGCCGATCGGGCTTTCAATTGATCCGGAACGGTTTAAACCGGACCCGCCGCAAGCGGGCTCCGGGCGGGTGGAGGGAAGCTGCTTTCAGATTGAAAGCAGCGCAAAAACGATGCAGGAAATGTTCAGAACGATCATGGCGACAAGCATGCGCACCGGGGCCTCGAGAGTGAAAACGTAGCGGGTTTTCCCCCCGCTGGTAACGCCTTTGGCCGGCAGGACAATCACCTGCCCGCCGGCGCCGCCGCGAGGCGGGTTCATTTCGCTGTGCCGGACACCAAAAGAGCGGATGGTTAGCGGAAGGTAAAAACAGGCGTTGCTCAATGCTACCAGGAGCAGTGCGGCCAGGTAGGCCCAGTGAAGCGGTTCGGCTGCGGCGAGCATCACCGCTCCCTTGTAAAGCGGGATCAGGAAGGATAGCGCGGCCGCGTTGGTAAACGTAACCAGGGTAACCGGGACCTGCCACCCGGACCGCGCCAGGTCGTGGATGTTGTTTTTCCCCGTCCGCCAGATCAGCGCCCCGGAACTCAAAAAGAGGGCGGCAAGAATAAAGACGTAGAAAAAGAGCTGGTGGATCCGGGCGGGGGTAGTTTTTTCGGCAAAAAGGGCCAGGTTGAGCAGGATGTAACCCTGTTGGATCAAGGTCGAGTAAGCCATGCGCCCCTTGATGGTGCCCTGTTTATAAGTCAGGCAGATGCCTGACGCGATCAGGAGAAGCGCCAGGGAAAGCAGGAGAGATGGCACCCCGTTTTCGCGCATAAAATCCACCCCGTAGAGATCGCTGATTACCCTCAACATGCCGTAAGTTGCGATTTTAAGCATGACCGCCGCAAGCAGGGCGGTGGCGGGGGAAGGAGCAAGGGGGTAGGCGTCCTGCCGCCAGATAATGAACGGGTGGGCCAGGGCCATCACCCCGAAAGAGATCATAAAACAGGCAAAAATGAGCACGGCCTGCCAGCCGGGCGCAGTCGCGAAGCCCGCGGCGCTGAAGAGGGCGCTTCCGGTGATGCCGTAAACAGCAGCTGCGCCCGCAAGCAGAACAACCCCGCTGCCCACCGCCAGGGCCAGGTACCGCGCGCCCGACAGGTAGGCTTGCGGAGACTGCCGGTTGACAATAATCAGGTAAGTGGCGATAACGACCAGCTGGAAAAATAAAAACAGCACGAAAAAATCGCCGCTGAAAAAGATGCCCAGGCAGGCGCCGAGGGTTAAACTGAGGACCGGATAATAAAGATTGCCGGCGCCGGGATTGGCCATGTAATCGATCGAGTAGACCGTAACCAGCAGGTAGAGGAAAGATGTAATCAAGGCGAGGAGCAAGCCGGTCCGCTCCAGGGAAAGGGTCAACGGCACGGATCCGGCAAGCGGGAAAATGAACAGGGCCCCACTGCGGGCGAAGAAATAGAGGGCGGCGGTGCAGAGCAAAGCCGCGGCGCTGCCGAGCACAGCCAGGGCGTTCCTCAGGCGGGCGGACTTTTCGCCAGCCAGGTAGATCAGTGGGGCCAGGGCCAGCGGAAGGAATATTGCCGAAAGCATCAGTATCAGCACAACCATGGGAGCTTTCACTTCTCTCGTCCAGGCAAGGTGTTTGGCTTTTTCGACCGCCCGTTAAGTTACACCGCTCACACCGGGATTCTTCCAAATCCCGTCATCGCATTAAATTATACTCCCATCCCTCCGGGTTGTATAGCCCATTCCATCAATCCTCCGCTGCCGGTTGACAGGAAAACGCGCGGCTACGCCGAAATAGTAGTAATTATGCCCGCCTTGTTTTGCCCGCGGCAATGAGGGCGCAATTAAAAGGAGGGGATCGAGCTGGGTGCTGCAAGGAGGGGTGTCACGGCTGTAGCAGGCTGCGCGGCGGCTATATTCTGGCCGGGCGCTTTGATTTTCGGTTTTCCCGGGGTGATGGGACCGTACTGGCAGGAGATGTTCGGCGCAGGCCAGGGCGCCATCGGAAATACCATGTTTTTTGTTTTAGCTTCGCTGGGATGCTGTATGTTTTTCGTGGGGCGGTGGCAGGAAAAAGCGGGAACCAGGAGATTAATCACCATCGGGGCCTTGATCTGCAGTTTTAACCTGCTCACGATCACCTATGCTAAAAGCCTGTCCTGGTTGTATCTCTGGGCGTTCATTAACGGCGCCGCCTCCTGCTTGATTTACCTGCCGGGGTTGACCTCGGTGCAGCGCTGGTTCCCCGGGCGCAGGGGGCTGGTATCGGGGATAGTGAACCTGGTGTTCGGCATGTCGGCGGCGGTGATGGCGCCTGTTTTCGGCGCCATGCTCAAATCGTTAGGCTATTCTTCCATGAATCTTTTGATCGCCGCAATCAGCCTAATCGTAGGCGTAACGGCGGCTCAGTTTACCGAAACCCCGGAAAAGGTTAAACCCGTTCACGGAGAGGCCGGGCTCGATTTGAAAGCGGCGCCGCAAACCGCTCTGAGCATGGGGGATTCGCTGACAGTGAAAGAGAGCCTGCGCACAAGGAGTTTCTGGTTCCTCTGGCTGACATGGGCCTTGCAGGGAGCGGCGGGTATCTCCATGGTAGGGCTGTCGGTTGCATTCGGCCTTGCAAGGGGGTTCAGCCTGGAGTCTGCCGTGATCATTCTCATCGCCTTCAACACGATGAGCGGCTTGAGCCGAATTTTAACCGGATCTGTTTCGGACCTGATCGGAAGAAACATGACTATGAGTATCGCGTTTTTTGCTTCAGGATGCGCCTATTTCGCGCTGCCTCACTTTAACAACCTGGCCGGATTGACAGTGCTTGCCGGCGTGATCGGTTTTGCTTTTGGAACGCTGTTTGCCGTTTCAGCGCCCCTCGCTTCGGATTGTTTCGGGCTTAAACATTTCGGCGCCATCTTCGGGTTGGTTTTCACTGCCTACGGCTTTATCTCCGGCGCGCTGGGGCCTTCGCTCAGCGGCTATATCCTGGACGTTACCGGCGGGAATTATTTAATCGTCTTTTCCTACCTGGGCGTACTCTGCATCCTCTCCGGTTTTTTGATTAAAGCCGTGACCGCTCCCCGTCCGAAAGGATCCGCTTCCGGCGCCGCCTGCTAATCCGCGGGGAGCTCGACCGCCACCATTTGGGCGGTGAGCATGTCGAAAATGAAAAGCCGGTCCCCCGGCTGTTCATCCAGGCCGATCAGAATTTTTACCGCTTCGCCGACCTGCCAGGCGGCAATCATGGCCGGCGTGGCGGCGGGGTTGCCGAGCGATGTTTCCGCCCCCCGGTCGATGTTTTCCGCCTTCATCGGCCCGTAAATGTAGCTGAACAGGGGCCGCCCGGGCCGAATAACGGCTATCTGCCCCATGAAGCCGGCAACCGCGCCGTGCACCAGGGGGATCCCCAGCCGCTGGCAGGCTTCCTCCAGGTCGAAACGGGAAGTGAGGTTGTCCAGGCAGTCCAGCGCCAGGCTGCAGCCCTCCAGGAAGGCGGGCAAATTGGCCGCATCGCCGCGGCTGCTTACGGCGGAAACAGTCACGGAGCCGTTGATTTCAGCCACCCGGCGGGCCGCCGCCCCGGCTTTGCCGGTCAAAAGATCTGTTTCCGCGGCCAGGAGCTGGCGGTTCAGGTTGCTGTCGGTGAAATCGTCCCCGTCGATTACCACCAGGGAACCGACACCCATCCTGGCCAGGAGCTCGACGGCAAGGCCGCCCAGTCCCCCGGCGCCGACAACGCCTACCCGCGCTTTGAGCAGCCGGATCTGGCCCGGGAGCCCCACCGTCCCGATGCTGCGCTGGTAGCGTTCGGGGATGATCCCGGCCTCCAGGGCGGCGATTTCCACGTCGCGGCGAAGAAGGCCGAAACGGCCCGCCAAAGCAACAGTGTCGCCGAGGGCCAGGAAGCGGTAGCTCTGCCCGGCAGGGCTCACCCCGCTGCGCGCCGCCTGCCGCAGCGCTTCAGCAAATCCATCCTCCATCTCCCCACTCCTTCTGTGGCCCGGAGAGGGGCTTGCGCCGCCCTATCTGGAGACCCCCACCACGGCAGGGGCTTTGCTCCAGATCCGCTCCAGGTTGTAAAAATCCCTGGCTTCCGGCTGTAAGATGTGCACAACCAGGGCGCCGTAATCCAAAACAACCCACCACCCCTCGCGGTAACCTTCAACCCGCAGCAGGGTGGCGCCGGCTTCTTTCAGCTTCTCCAGCAAGTAATCGCAGATCGCATGCACCTGGATCCGGCTCACTCCGGTGGCAATTAAAAAATGATCCGCGATTATTGAAATCTTGCCCACTTCAAGCAGCACCGGATCGAGGGCTTTTTTCTCCGCCGCCAGTTCAACCGCCCACAGGGCCAGCGCCCGTGAGTCTTGATCGGGTTCCACCGGCAATCAATTTCACCTCCCTCACTGTTTCGTTTAATCTTCATATTTGGCATAATCACTGCCGATAATGACGGTCACATCCACCCGGCTCCCCGGATCGTATCGGTGCACCAGCGACGATCCCGCCACAAACAGGGAGACCGCCCTGCCCTTGTCCACCGTTTCCCGCCGGGCGATGACGAGGGAGGTGGTGTAATTGAAATGATCCGCGTTGCCGGTTTTTACCACTTGAAAGCCTTCCTCCTCCAGCCGCCCGGACAGCACCGCCGCCAGGCCGGAGATGCCGCTGCCGTTGAGCACTTCCACCTTTACATCGCCGGGCCGCACCAGGTATCCTTCGTTAATCGAGCGCACCATCTCCCGCACCGCCGCCGGCTGCGTTACCCAGAAGAGGCGGCCGTCCCGCAGCTCTTCCTCGCCGGGCAAAAGCACCAGCCTGGCGTCGGCAAAAGCATACTCCCCGAACCGCTCCCGCAGCGCGTTGAACTCGCGCCAGGTAAGGTCCGTCTCCACAAAGGGGGCCGCCCGGTTGAACAGGCCGGGCAGCTGCCAGATTTTTTTCCGCTCCAGCTTATGCATGAGCTGCACCAGAACCCGCTGCTGGCGGGCGATCTGTTCAAAGGGCGGTTCAAGGCGTTCCGCGGTAATAAAGTAGCGGTAAAGTTCAAAACCGCTCAAATAATCTTTGTCCGGAAGAAACAGGCCGGCGCCCGGTGCGCCGGTTAAGGCGGTCGTTTCCAACCCGCCCAGGCTTTCACCAAGGACGGCCAAAACCTGGTAATTCAGCTCCAGGTAATGGTGGACGGGAAGGCCGGTTATATCCTGGACCAGATTGATAAAAGCGCTCTTTTGGAGGTGCCGGTAAACCTGCCCCAGCGGTTCAGGGCCGCGCTCAGCCGTTTCCACCAGTGTATTGCCGGGGATGTAGATCAAATTGACTTTTTGGGCAAGGTGATCATGGTAAACCATGACCAGGCGCTCCACATACGGGTTGGCGCCCCAGTAATCGATGCCGTAAAGGAGGTAGATTACGTCGTCGCCCTGGCGCTGCTTGCGCAAAGCCTGGGCCCACGCTTCGCCGTTGTGGAACGAGTTGAAAGAAGAGATAATGCTGAAGGCGAGGACAACAGCCAGGACAAGCATCATCGCCGCCGCCAGGAGCAGCAGCAGGCGGCGCTTTTTGCGCGCAGGCGGGGGCTTTTGCAGCAGGTAGTTCCTGCCGTAACGCATTACTTTTTGCCTCCGTTTTTCCTTGAACCGGCCAGCAAACTGTTGCGCAGCTCTACCGAACGGGGGTGCAGCAACAGGCCCCTTTCCAGGATCGATCCGATCGTGCGCTCCACGGCGGCTAAAACCGCCCCTTCAAGGCTGACCAGGGCCAACTGCCGCAGCCCGTCAACCCCCGGAAAGCTGCGCTCCGGCTCGATTAAATCGGCCAGGTAGACGATCTTCTCCAAAAGCGTCATGCCCCGGCGGCCGGTGGTATGAAATGCGACCGCCCTGATCACGGCGGGGTCTTTGATCCCCAGTTTTCCGGGCAGCAAGGCGGCCCCGACCGGGGCATGCAGCAGGCGCGTTTCGGCGGCGGTCACCCTGTCCAGGCGCAACCCGAGGCGGGCCGCCTTCCGGCGCAGCCAGGCCGGCGAATAACCCTTCCCGAAATCATGAACCAGCCCCGCCAGGTAAGCTTTCCGCCTGTCGGCGCCGTAGCGGCGGGCCAGGTCCGCCGCGGTATCGGCCACCCCCAGGGAGTGCCGGTAGAGTTCCCCGTCCAGGTGGGTCTTTAAAATTTTGATGTATCGCTCCGGGTTCATTTGACCGTCCCGTTAAAATTTCTCTATGTAAAGAGAAATTTCCTGCCCGGTTTTGGTAAAACAGCCTAAAACCAGGCAGAAAATTGCGTCATCTAGGGCCACCTCCATTTTTATTGGAGGCAACTGTCTTAGTTGCCCGGCTCTCTACTGCTGTTCCCGCGGCTTAGCCTCGTTGACAACCAGCTTGCGCCCGTCCAACTCCACCCCGTTCGTTTTTTCAAGAATCTGCTCAACATCCTCGTCATTTACTTCAATAAACCCGTACCCCCTGGAACGCCCTGTCGCCTTCTCGGTGATAATGCGGCAATCCAGCACTTCACCGTGCCGTGCAAAAAACTTCTCCAGGTCGCTCTCCGTCGTGCTCCAGGGAATATTCCCCACGTATAAAGTTTTGACCATTCCATTCACCTCCACCTTTATTATAACCTATTTCTGCAGATTACAAACTTTTTTTTCAACAATTGCTGTTACTTTTTGTTGAGATACAGGCCGTGCTTCTGGATGTATTGCTCCACAGGCTCGGGGGTCAGGTATTTGATCGTCCGTCCCAGGGCCACCCGCTCCCGGATAAAAGTGGAGGAGATAGCCAGGGCGGGGATCTCCAGCAGGTGCACTTTTTGCAGCAGATCCGGGCCGTGCCGGCCCGCGGTTTCCCGCAGCCGGTCCAGGGAGTAGCCGGGCCGGGAGACGGCGATAAAAGTGCAGAGCTGCATCAGGGCTGCATAATCTTTCCAGGTCAGGATCTCCAGGATGGCGTCCGCGCCGGTAATAAAGAAAAGGTTCGCCCCTGGGGCTTCCGTTTCCGCAAAATGGCGCACTGTTTCCACGGTATAAGAAGGCTCCTTGCGGTCCACCTCCACCCGGGAAACAACGAAGGAGGGGTTCGACATGACCGCCAGGGTCACCATCAGGTAGCGGTGTTCCGGCGACGTAACCTGCCCCGACGCTTTGTGCGGCGGCACACCGGTGGGCACAAAAATGACATAATCCAGGGCGAACTGCTGCCTTGCCTCCTCCGCCGTAACCAGGTGGCCGATGTGGACCGGGTCAAAAGTCCCCCCCATCAGGCCGATGTTGAGCCGCACTTTCCGGTGATTGTGCAAAACGGCAACTCCTTGCTTCAAGTTTACGCGCCGCCGAACAGGGACGCCTGGCAGCCCTGACAACCCTGTTACACCCGATTCCCGATTCCTGGCCATTGACTCCAAACTTCTTACTGCCATTACTTACTGCCGTTACTTGCTACTTTACTACCGGCTCTTGACGGCCGCCCGCCAAATACCGGCTCCCGGCTCTTTAAGCGGCGGCGCTTACTCGTAATAGTAGAATTCTTCTTTGCCGATGCGCACCGTATCGCCCGCCACGGCCCCGCGCTTCTTCAACTCCTTTTCAATGCCGCTGCGGCGGCAGTAGTTCTGGAAGCGGCGCAGCGATTCGTCGTTTTCGAAATCGGTCAGGGCGGCCATTCTTTCGACGGCGGCGCCGCGCACCAGGTAGAGCTCTCCCTCTTTTTCAATCGTAAAAGCGGCCTCCGGAACGGGAGGCGGGATAAAGACCGGCTCCTCCGGCGCGGAGGCTGCTTCGGCCGCCAGCCGGGAAACCTCGCGGGCCAGGTCGCGCAGAAGCTCTCCCAAGCCTTCCCCGGTCACAGCGGAAATACCCCGGACCGCGGTTTGTTTTCCTTCCGCCGCTTCGACCGCCCGGCGCAGGCGTTCCAGGTTTTCCCCGGCCCCGGTCAAGTCCAGCTTGTTGCCGGCCACCAGCCTGGGATAACCGGCCAGGCGCTCGCTGTAGAGGGCCAGCTCCCGCACCAGCTGGCGGTAGGCTTGTTCCGGATCGGGCTGCGCGCCCGGGGCAAGGTCGATCAGGAAAAGCAGCAGCAGGTTCCGCTCCACGTGCCGCAAAAAACGGTGCCCCAGGCCGGCCCCCCGGTGCGCCCCTTCGATCAATCCGGGCAGATCGGCGACCACAAAACTGCCATCGCCGCCGGCGTCCACCACCCCCAGCTGCGGCTCCAGGGTGGTAAAAGGATACGGCGCCACCCGGGGACGGGCCGAGGAGATCCGCGACAGGAGCGTCGATTTGCCGGCATTGGGGAAGCCGACCAGGCCCACCTGGGCCATCAATTTCAACTCGAGAAAGATTTTTTGTTCCTGGCCCGGCTGCCCTTTCTCCGCCAGGCGGGGCGACCGGCGCCGGGAGCTGACAAAACGGGCGTTCCCTCTCCCGCCGGCGCCGCCCGCAGCCACCTTCACTTTTTGCCCGGGGCGGGTTAAGTCCGCCAGCAGGTTTTTTTGCTCGTCGCGCACGATGGTCCCCAGGGGGACGGGAACGATCAGATCGCTCCCCTTCGGCCCGTGCTGCAGTTTGCCCCGGCCGGGGCCGCCGTCTTCCGCCCGCAGGTGGCGGCGGTGGCGCAGGTCCAGAAAACTGTGCCTGGAGGGATCGGCCCGGAGGATCACGCTTCCGCCGGCTCCCCCGTCGCCCCCGTCGGGCCCGCCCATCGGGACATATTTCTCACGGCGAAAAGAGACGACCCCGTTTCCGCCCCTGCCGCCTCTTACTTCCAGCCATACTTCATCGGCAAACATGGTCTAAACCACCCGTACACGTGACAAGTGGGGACGGGGCAATTTTGCCACATTTGCATAGTTCCTCATCCTGGTTTTGTGACAATTTTGCCCCGTCCCCATTGTCACATCCGCTGAAAAATGTAATAAAAAAAGCCCGGGCAGACCCCGGACTTTTCAGGCTTTTTAGCCTGCGATCTCCCTTTCAAGGGGGTAGACGCTTACCTGCTTCTTGGCGCGCCCGTTGAACTCATAAGTCACTTTTCCGTCGACCTTGGCATAAAGAGTGTCGTCACTGCCCTTGCCGACATTGACCCCTGGATGAAACCGGGTTCCCCTCTGCCGGACAATAATGCTGCCGGCTTTAACCGTCTGCCCGCCGTAGCGCTTTACACCCAGCCGCTTGGCGTTGCTGTCGCGCCCGTTGCGCGAACTGCCTACACCTTTCTTGTGTGCCATCAGAACACCTCCTCCGCCGGATACGGCTTATCAATTGTCCGGGTGTCCGTCTTTTTGCCACCGACCCCGGCGCTCAGAATTCAGACCGCTTTTATTTACCGCCCGCCTCAATCGTGTTGATCAAGACCTCGGTAAAAGGCTGCCGGTGCCCTTGCTTGCGCCTGTAATTCTTTTTGGCTTTATACTTGAAAACGATAATTTTCCGGTCCCGCGCCTGCCTGGTAACCTTGCCCTCGACGCGGCACCCCTCCAGGAAAGGCCGGCCCACCTTGATCGCTGCGCCGTCGTTAAGCATGAGCACGCGGTCAAATACTACCGCATCCCCTTTTACAGCGGCCAGCTTTTCGACACGCAGGATCTTTCCTTCTTCAACCCGGTACTGCTTGCCGCCGGTCTCAATAATCGCGTACATATTTAATTTAAACCCCCCGAAAGGACTCGCCGAAGCAGGTAGCCCTGGATTAACGCGGCTTTTCAACCATCTTCGCGCGGTAATAAATCTATTGCCGATTTTAACACGCCCCGCCCCGTTTGTCAAATAGGTGACAAGTGGGGACGTGACAAGTGGGGACGGGGCAAAACTGTCACATTCAAATTGCCCCGTCCGGCAACAAGATAAAACAACAATAAACCTTTCTTTCCCTGTAAAATGTGACAAAATTGCCCCGTCCCCATTGTCACACTAATACGGCGCGGGCAAAGGTGCGGCAGACGCCGGTGATTTTGACCCGGACGGTGCGGCCCGCCTTTTCGCCCGCCCCTTCGACGTTGATGACAAAGCCCTGCAGGCGGGCGATGCCGTGTTCGGGATGGGCGGCATGCGGCTCTTCGATCAGGACCTCGATTATTTCGCCAGGCGAAACGGGGAAAGCGAGCGCCTCGATTTCTTTGAGCTTGCCTGCCGCTACAATCCGGTATCTCTCGATGTGGATATCGTTCGTCCCCCGGATAAAGATGTGCCGGTTCAGCTGATCCTCGATTTTTTTCAGGTTGGCGCCGCCGGTGCCGATAATAATGGCGGCGACCTCGTGGTGCATCTCCACCAGGACCGCCTCCCCGGGTTCCTGCTGCAGCACCTTTTTCAGCTCCCGTTCAATCTTTGAACTGACCACCAGCGGGGTCAGCACCCGCCCGGTCCCGTTGCAGTAAGGGCAGGGCTGCTGCAGCACCGCCGCCAGGTCCTGGCGCACCTTTTTCCTGGTCATCTCCACCAGGCCGAGGGCGGTGATACCCAAAATATAAGTTTTCGTCCGATCGTGTTTGACCGCGTCGTTCAGGCGGTCCAAAACTTTTTGGCGGTGCTCTTCGATGCTCATATCGATGAAATCGACGATGATAATCCCGCCGATGTCGCGCAGGCGGATCTGGCGGGCTATTTCGTCCGCCGCCTCGAGATTGGTTTTTAAAATTGTATCGGTCAGGTTGCGCTTCCCGGTGTACCGCCCGGTATTGACGTCGATTACGGTCAGCGCTTCGGTCTCGTCGAAGACCAGGTAGCCGCCGCTTTTGAGCCAGACCTGCCCTTCCAGCGCTTTTTCGATTTCCTTCTCCACGCCGTAGCGCTCAAAGATCGGCTGCGGATCCCGGTAAAAAGTGACCTTCGGCTTCAGGTGGGGCGAGATATAGTCGAGGATCTCGTGCACCTTTTCGTATTCATGGTCGTTGTCAATTAAAAAGCTGTTGAAGTCTTCCACAAAAAGGTCGCGGGCGATGCGGCAGGTTAACGCCAGGTCCTGGTAGATCACGGCGGGGGCGGTTTTCTGCTGAAACCGGTTCAGGATGCGGTGCCACAGCTGCACCAAAAACTGCAGGTCCTGTTCCAGGATTTCATTTTCAACACCCTCGGCGACGGTGCGGACGATCAGGCCCAGCTTTTCCGGCCGCATTTTTTCGACTTCCCGCCGCAGGCGCTCCCTCTCGGTCTGGCTTTCAATGCGCCGCGATACGCCCACGTAGTCCGCGCCGGGCACCAGCACCAAGTAGCGGCCCGGCAGGGTAATCTGGCCGGTCACCCTGGCCCCCTTGCTCCCGAAGGGCTCTTTGATCACCTGGACCATGATCTCTTCGCCGGCTTTGAGCAGCTTCGCGATCTCGCCCCGGGCCTGGGGGGCCTCGCCGTTCACCTCGGTGTAGATGTCGTCCACGTAGAGAAAAGCGTTTTTTTCGAGGCCGATATCGACAAAGGCGGCCTGCATCCCCGGCAGGACATTGGCGACAATGCCCTTGTAGAGGTTGCCCACGACACGGTGCTGCAGCGGCCTTTCGATATAGAGTTCGACCAGCTTGCCGTTTTCCAGGAGAGCGACCCTGGTGGCACGGTTGTCGCAGTTGACGATAATTTTTTTGTCCATATTTTTCATTGTTTCACCTCCTCAGGCGGGAACGGGTCCTCCAGCCGATCCCGGTAGATATATAAACCGCAGCGGTGCACGCGCCAGAGATATTCCCCCGCCTCGTCCCCGCCAATCTCGAGCCGCTTCAAAACTGCAAACGGCGAAACGCCGCCCCGGCTGCCGACCTGCAGCAGTAGTTCCAGCTCCGGCAAGCCTTTGTTTTCCGGCAGTAGAGCCGCGTCAATAATGTAGGGCCGGATATCCGTTTCGGCCGCCGGCCGCCCGTCCTTCCCCCGGCGCGGCACGGGGATGGCGGAACGGGAGAGCAGCCTCTCCAGGGCTTCGCTCAAGACGGCCGTGCACCCGCCGCAACTGTGGCACAGTTCATGGAAGGGGAGGACCGTTTCACC
>JAGUZX010000096.1 GCA_020060545.1 Desulfovibrio sp.
AGGCGGCGCGATCGGCCACCGTTTCGGCTGCCTGGAAGTAGCCGAGCGAGAGCGCCGGCGGAGACCAGCGGTATAAGCGCAGCGTCGGCGGGGCCGCGCCGGCGGCCACCGCCTCCATGATCGCCAGGTCCCGCTCCATATTCATTTCCCCCGGCAAAGGAGGATCAATGATCAGGCGCCATAGATCAAGGGGACGGTTCTCTTGATCTATTTTTTGCCCACATAGATCAAAGGGACGGTTCTCTTGATCTATTTTTTGAGCAGGAGAACGGCTAACCTGGTTAATTTGGTCATTCATGAGTGTGAATTCCCTCCGGCTCCCCGGCTGGGGTCAGGAGACTGACCTGAAGAGGCTGGGCGGCAGCCTGCCGGCATTGCCTGCCCCCATTTTTTTGGTCCGTCCCCTTCCCGGAAGGGAGCCTTAAGCGTTCAATAATCGTTAAGCCTTTAACCGCCGGTTTCCAAGATCAAGGAGAGAGCCTCTTCCACCTCGTCCGCGGAAAGCGGGCGGGGGTAATTATAAATAAAACCACCGGGGCGCTCATTATAATACGGGCGGTTGCAGCCGGGGCATCCGCTGGTTTGAAAGGCCTCTCCTCCCGCGAGGTGCCGTTTAAGCTCCACCGGGTCAAGGCCGAAAGATACAAGCCTTCCCTGCCCGAACCGCAACTCCGGATATGAAATCGACCCCTGCCGCAGCAGGTAGTGCAGGGCCTGCAGGCGGCGATAAGAAGCAGGATCGGGGGGCGGGTGCCCCGCCAGGCGGGTGCCCTTTAGCGGGACGAAAGCGAACAGGGCCACCGAAACCCCTTCGCAGAAAAGCCAGGCGATTACGGAGGCGGCATCTTCTTCAGTTTCCCCCAGGCCGCAGATGATATGGGTGCCGACCCGCCCGGGAAAACGGCGGGCACAGTCCAGCAACAGATTATAGCGCTGATCGTACGAACCGCCTTTGAAGCGGGCGTACAGATCCGAGTTGACCGCGTCCAGGGCGACCGAAACCCGCTCCGCGCCTGCCTCGAGCAAGGCCGCCGCCTCCGCCGTGGATTCAATCCGGGCGGAAACGGAAACCGGCAGGCCGGAAGCCGCCTTGAGCGCCGCGATAAACTCCGGCAGGGCAGCGAGGCCGTCCTTTCCCCGAACAGACTGCAGGCAGATCCTTTTCAGGCCCGCGCTGGCCGCATTCTGGAAGCAGTCCCGGAGCCGATCCGGAGGAAAAGCGATCCAGTTTACCCGCCCCAAACGGCCCATCTGTGCGCTCGCGCCCCGGGCCTGCGGGCAAAAGGCGCAGTCCAGCAGGCAGCCTTCGCCGTAAAGCAGGTAGGCCGTAGTGGGTAAAGCGGCGGACTTCAACCTGGTTAAACCGAGGCAGGCGGCGGTCCCCGCCGAGAGACGGATCACAGCGCGCAGCACTCCTCTCCGGTTCCGGCCGCCAGCCCGAGCGCCGCGGCGAGGCGGCGGGCGGGCGGGGATGGATGGACGATCTTGTTTACGCCCGCCTTGAGGGCCAGGGTGTCCAGCGCCTCCCGGTAGCGCCCGCCTGGACGCATGCAGCCCAGGTAAAGCGGCGTACCCGGAAAGGCGATGCGGGCCTCCGCCAGGATACGGGCGACGTGCTCCACCGGCGGCGGGGCGCAGCCGGCCAGAGCCGTCCCCGCGGTGGGATGGAAAACGATAAAGCTGATCGCGTCGGCCCCTTCCCGTTTAAGCGCGTCGAGCGCTTGATATTCCCCGCCGATCCCGCCCCGCAGCAGCCCGAGGCAGATGTGCGGCACCACCCGGCAGTGTTTGCGCAGCAGCCGGTAAGAATGAAGAAAATCAGAAGGGGCAGCCGGAAGGCCGTAGATCTCCTCTATTACCGCTTCGTCCACCGTGAAATCAAACGAGATGGCCCTGGCCACGCCGCCCAGCGCGGCGGACTCGCTTTCCCCGACCAGGCCGGGATGCACATTGAGCGGTCCGCGCCGGGAAAGCGCGCGTATTTCTTCCCACCTTGCGGAGTGCGGTACCAACCCCTGGCGGTCGCAGGCGCCGCTGACCAGGTAGCTCTTGAACCCGTTACCGGCCCGGCCGAGCGCCTCGTCCAGCGTGATCATGCCTTTGAGATAGTGCCCCCCGCAGTGGGCGCAGTTTAGCGCGCATTCCGTCCCGGTGGAGCGGACCGGCAGTGTCAGGCGGGGATAGACAAACTCCACCCGCGGCGGGAAGTTCGCCCTGCTCAGGCTCCAGGCCTCCTTCAACAAACCGTCCATTAAATAACCCTCTCTTAACCCGTTTAAAAACTATCCTAAACTTGAAGCGCGCACCCTTGCACTTGATGAACTGAAAAAGTTCATTTGGTGCCTGGCACCTAAGTTCATTTTGCGGCCGGGGTCCAGCGCACCCGGGGCTGCCGGGAGGCTCTCACTTCATCCAGGCGCCCCACCGGCGTGGTGTGAGGCGCGCCGGTAACCTGCGCCGGGTCTTCCCCGGCCAGGCGGGCGATCTCTTCCATGGCGGTGGCGAAACGGTCCAGCGTCGTCTTACTTTCCGTCTCGGTGGGCTCCACCATCAGCGCCTCTTCCACGATCAGCGGGAAATAGACCGTGGGAGGGTGGAAACCGTAGTCGAGAAGCGCCTTGGCGATGTCGGCGGCGGAAACACCGTTTTTCTTCTGCCACGCCGCCGAGAGGACGAACTCGTGCTTGCAGAGCCGGTCGTGGGTGAGTAGATAGCTTTTTTTGAGCCGCTCCATGAGGTAATTGGCGTTCAGCACGGCGTCGGCGGCGGCCTGCTTCAAGCCCGCCGCCCCCATCATGGCCATATAGGTGTAGGCCTTGACCACCACCCCAAAGTTGCCGTGGAAGCCGTGCACCTTGCCGATACTTTGCGGTCGGTCGTAGTCCAGGTAAAAGTCCGCGCCGCGCTTTTCCACCAGCGGCAGCGGCAGGAAGGGAACAAGTCTCTCCTTGACCCCGACCGGCCCGCTGCCCGGCCCGCCGCCGCCGTGGGGCGTGGCGAAGGTCTTGTGCAGGTTCAGGTGCACCACGTCAAAACCCATGTCGCCGGGGCGGGTATAGCCCATGATCGCATTTAAATTGGCCCCGTCGTAATAAAGCAGCCCGCCGGCGCCGTGGACCGCGGCGGCGATGGCGGCGATCTCTTCCTCGAAAAGGCCCAGGGTGTTCGGGTTGGTCAGCATCAGCGCCGCGGTGTCCTCGTCGAGCGCCTTTTTGAGCGCCTCCAGGTCCACCAGCCCCCTGGCATCGGAGGGGATCTGCACCACGCTGCACCCGGCCATCGCCGCCGAAGCAGGGTTGGTGCCGTGAGCCGAATCGGGGATTAAGACCTTGTTCCGGTTCTCACCGCGGGAACGGTGGTAGGCCAGAATCAGCATCAGCCCGGTCAGCTCCCCGTGCGCCCCGGCCACCGGCTGGAAGGTGACCCGGTCCATCCCGGTGATTTCGTTCAGATACGCCTCGGCCCGGTAAAGCAGTTCGAGGGCCCCCTGGACGGTCGAGTCGTCCTGGCAGGGGTGCAAGTAGGCAAAGCCCGGCAGGGCGGCGGCCTCCTCGTTCACCTTGGGGTTGTACTTCATCGTGCACGACCCGAGGGGGTAGAAGCCGGAGTCGACGCCGTGATTGCGCGCCGAAAGCGCGGTGTAGTGCCGGATTACCTCCCCCTCGGAGAGCTCAGGCAGCTCCAGGGACAAGCCGCGCTGCGCTTTTTCCGGCAGCAGATCGCCGAGCGGCCGCGCGAGGACGTCACAGGCGGGCAGCAAAGCGCCGCGCCTTCCCGGCGCGCCCATTTCAAAAAGCAGTTCCTTTTCTTTTCTCATGACCATCCCTCCAGCGCCTGCACCAGGGCGTCGATCTCGGCCCGGGTCCTGGTTTCGGTAACGCAGAAAAGGGCGGACGGACCGAGCTCCGGGTAATAGGGCTCTAAGTCGAGCCCGCCGATGATGTTATGTTCCAAAAGATACCGGTTCAGATCCAGGGCTTCCCCGGGGAGCCTAACGGCAAACTCCTTAAAATAGGCCCCGGGAAACGCGAGCCTGAAACCGTCCAGGGCAGTGAGCTTCTCGCGGGCGTAGGCCGCCTTTTGCAGGCAGAGCTCCGCCACCTCGCGCATCCCCGCCGGTCCCAGGGCGGCCATGTAGACGGCGGCGGCGAGGGCGTTCAAAGCCTGGTTTGAGCAAATGTTGGAGGTGGCCCTTTCGCGGCGGATATGCTGCTCCCTGGTCTGCAGGGTCAGGACAAAGCCGCGCCTGCCGTCCGAATCGACGGTCTCGCCGGCGATACGCCCGGGCATGCGCCGGATGTATTTCTCGCGCGCGGCGAAGAAGCCCAACAGCGGCCCGCCGAAGGAAGGCGGGTTGCCCAAGGGCTGTCCCTCTCCGCAGGCGATATCGGCGCCGTATTCCGCCGGGGTTCGCACCAGCGGCAGGGAGATCGGGTCGACGGAAACTACCAGGAGGGCGCCACGGCCGTGTACCATCCCGGAGACACCGTCCATCTCCTCCAGCAACCCGAAAAAGTTGGGCTGCTGGAGGGCCAGCGCGGCCACGCCGTCGCCAATTAAGCTTTCCGCTTTCGCCAGGTCGGTTTTGCCTTCACGGAGGGGCACTTCTTCCAGGGTGAGCCCGCGGGTATCGCAGTAATTTTCAAGCACCTGACGGTAAAAGGGGTTGACACTGCGCGACACCAGTACCTTTGAGCGCCCGGTGACGGCGCAGGCCATCACCGCCCCTTCGGCCAGTGCGGTAGCCCCGTCGTAGAGGGAGGCGTTCGCCGCTTCCATGCCGGTGAGCAGGCAGATCATGGTCTGGTATTCGAAGATAGCCTGGAGCACGCCCTGGCTGATCTCGGCCTGATAAGGGGTGTACGAAGTGTAAAACTCGCTCCGACCGGTGACATGCCTGACAATGCTGGGGATAAAGTGATCGTAGACCCCGGCCCCCAAAAACGAAACGCAGCTTTTAAGGTTTTTATTCCGGGCGGCCAGGGAACCAAGGTGAGCCAGCGCTTCCCATTCGGACAGGGGCTGCGGCAGCCGCAGCTTTCCTTGAAAGCGCACTTTTGCGGGGATGTCCCGGAAAAGTTCCTCCACAGAAGAAACCCCGATCGACTCAAGCATCTCCCGCCGCTCTTTATCGGTCAGGGGAAGGTAATGCATCCCGCTCATTTAGCCTGCCTCCTCCTGCCGGACGAATGTTTCGTATTCCCCATCCGTCATCAGGGCGGGGTACTCATAGCCCGCCACGGCCTCGAAGCGCGCGATCCAGCCCGCGCCGTAGGGGTCGCTGTTTAAAAGCTCCGGCCGGTCCAGCAGGGCTTCGTTCACTTGAATAACCACCCCGTCCACCGGGGCGTAGCAGTCCGAAACCGCCTTGACCGACTCGATCACGGCATAGCTCTCCCCGGCTTTAACCTCCCGCCCCACCGCGGGCAGTTCGACGTAGACGATATCTTTGAGCATATCCTGGGCATAGTCGGTGATGCCCGAGGTAACGATATTCCCGTCCTGCTTAACCCACTCGTGTTTGCGGGTATACTTATACCCCGCGCGAATTTCCCATTGCATTTTTATCCCTCCTGTAGAATGGTGTTTTAACCACCCGGGCCGGGTAAGCCCTTTCACGGATAATTACTTCCACGGCTTCACCCGGGACAGCCAGTTCATGATCCAGGTAGGCCATACCCAGCGACTTCTCAAAGGTGGGCGAATAGGTGCCGCTGCTGACCCAGCCGATCTCTTGTCCGCCCGCCGTCACAGCGTAGCCTTCCCGGATCACGCCGCGCTCAAGCATGATCAGCCCGGCCAGCTTCTTGGCGGTTCCGGCTCGCTTCTGCTGCAGCAGCGCCTCCCGTCCGATAAACTGAACCGGTTTTTTAAAGGAGACAAACCGGTCCAGGCCCGCATCCAGGGGTGTAAGTGTTTCGGAAAGCTCGTGGCCGTAAAGAGGGAGTCCCGCCTCGAGACGCAGGATATCGCGTGCTCCCAGTCCTGCGGGGGTGAGACCCAGTTCCCTGACCCGTCCGGCCTGCCAGAGGGCTTCCCACACGGCGGGGGCTCCGCCGGCGGGGCAGTAGATTTCGAAACCGTCTTCCCCGGTGTAGCCGGTGCGCGAGACCAGGCATTTTACGCCGGCCAGTTCTACTGCGGGGATGAAATGATAGTAGCGGAGCTTATCCAGGGGCAGGTTCGTCAACGAGCTTAGAATGGACAGGCTGTTAGGCCCTTGCAGGGCAATCTCCGCCGTTTCACTTGAAATATCCGCCAGTACCACGTCTTTCCCCAGGTTTTCCTTGAACCAGGCCAGGTCTTTGGCTGCATTGGCCGCATTAACCACCAGCAGGTATTGCTCCCGGTTGTAACGGTAGATCAGGATGTCGTCCACCGTGCCGCCGTGCGGGTAGCAGACCGGGCTGTAGCGGACGGCGCTGTCAGGCAGCGTGGCGATATCGTTGGTGACAAGCTTCTGCAAGTATTCCGCCGCACCGCTACCTTCAACCATGAATTCACCCATGTGGGAGACGTCGAAGATGCCCGCCTTCTGCCTGGTCTGGCGGACTTCAGCAATAATCCCTTCGAACTGGACCGGCAGCAGCCAGCCGCTGTAGTCAACCATGGTTCCCTTGTGCGCGAGGTGTTTTTCGTAAAGGGGTGTCTTTTTTTTGGGTTCCGTCATTTTTGCACCTCCTTTCTTCTGTAAAAAGGATTCGGAATTCATTTAGAATTCAGAATGCCCCGAAGTATGGCTTCCAACCATGCCGCTAATCTTCCGATGAACGAACTCTTCCACAGCCCGGGACCTTCGGTAAAAAACTGGCCGTTCCGGCTCCCGGCGCCTGAGTTCAAATAAAAAAGACAGGGGAAAGCCGCCGGCTTTCCCTCTGTCCTTTTACCTGAGAGATTAACCCCTTGAAAGCTCAAGAGAATTACCCCGTCGGTGTCCGCCCGCAGGCGGTATCTCTCCAGAGGTGCGTCACCTGGTGGTACCTGGTACCTGAGAGTTTCCCTCCCGGCCGCCAAGCCGGGGATTTGCTCCTTCGGCGTCCTTGTGGTCAAGGCTCTCTCCCAGCAGGGTCATCCGCTCTACATCATTATATTACCAAAAAAAACAGAAATATATCAAAATTTTTTCTTCCACGGCACCAAATGTGACCCCTGTTTGCAATTGCTAAATTGATAAGTTAAGGGGTCAGACCCTTTAACTTATTTCCTTGTTTTTTTGGCGTAAAGGCAACCCCACGTCTCTTATTAATCTATTAATTCGGTGGAAATGAGGAAATTTCCTGCCGCAGTGTTTATAATGCATGGAAGTAACGAAAAATAAGCAGTGGCACTTTTAAAGATTAAGGAGACTGCCCCGTTGAACCTACCGGACAAAGTCGTCAAGCGGCCTGTTGCCACGCTGACCATCGTCTTTCTGGTCCTTGTAATCGGCGCCATCTCTCTCTGGAAAACGCCCCTGGACCTGCTTCCGGAGATCAAGCCCCCCCTGATCGCCGTGATTACCGTTTTCCCGGGCAGCGCGCCCCAGGAAACGCTGGCCCTGGTCACCGAGCAGATTGAGAACCACCTGGCGGCGATCGCCGGCCTGACGAACCTCTCCTCCCTCTCCCAGGAGAACCTCTCCCTGGTCGTGCTCAAGTTTCACTGGGGCTCGGACTTAAACAGCCTGCGTGACGAAGTGAGCGCCCGCCTTGACTTAATCTCTTTCCCCGGCGGGGTAAAACGCCCGATCATTCTCAAGTTCGACCCCACCCTGCTGCCGATGATGCAGGTGGCGGTAAGCAGCGGGCGCGAAACGGCCGACCTCACCGACTGGTTGAACGGAGTGGTGAAAAAGCGGCTGGAAAAGATTAAAGGCGTGGCGAGCGTCCAGGTGCAGGGCGGAACCACCCGGGACCTGTTCGTGCGGCTTGACCCGGAACGGGTGAACGAGCACCAGGTTTCCTTTGACCAGGTGGCGGGAATCCTGGGATCAAGCCTCCTGGACATCCCCGCCGGGATTACCGTGATCGACGAGAAACTGGTCCGGCTCCGCTTTCTCGGCAGGCCGGGGGCGGTGGAAGACCTGGCCAAGCTGGTGGTCGGCTTCAAGGTCGACGAAAAAGCGCTGCAGGAACTGCTGGGCCGGTCAATCAAGATTGACCTGAACCGGCACTTCGACGCCGGCATGCCCGATCCCGCTTCCATGACCATACCGCAGCGGCCGATCTACCTGGAAGATGTGACCGGGCCGGTCGAAATGGATGAAAAGAACAACCGGATCATCCTGGAACCGGATCCCGCC
Organism: Desulfovibrio sp.; assembly: GCA_020060545.1. Lineage (GTDB taxonomy): Bacteria > Bacillota > Dethiobacteria > DTU022 > DTU022 > JAGUZX01. The sequence continues at coordinate 8,282 of JAGUZX010000096.1, forward strand.
CGCCTGGCGCAGTGGGGGTTGGAGCTGGAACAGCTAATCAGCCTTCTGCCCGGCAGGCGGAAACCTTACCTTGAAGACGGGCGGATCTGCATTCCGGCGGACCCGGCTCCGGCGGCCGACTGGGATGCCGTGAAAAGAACACCGCTCACTTACGTGCCGGATTTCGAAGCCTGGTACCGGCAGATCAAGGAAGAGGCCGGCCGGGAGATGGCCGAAGCTTCGCGCGGCATCGAGCAGTCGCTGGCCGAAATGGCCGCGGCGATGATCCTGGCCTCGGCGAGGCCCGGCGGGGGGCTGCCGGAAATGGGCGGCGAATCGCCCCTCATCCCGGTCTATCTCGGCTCGATCGCCGAGATCGGCGTGGACACGCACCGCAGCGGGACGCTTGCCCGCATCGACGGGCGGCCAAGCGTCAACCTGATTATCCAGAAAGAAGGCGAAGCCAACACAGTCTCCGTGTCGCACCAGGTCCGGGCCGAGCTGCAGGCGATCGCCGCCGCCGAAGCGGCCCGCGGACATGAAACCGGTTTTCTTACTTCCTTCGACCAGGCCCGCGACATCGAATTCGCCCTCTCCGACCTGGCCTGGGCGCTCCTGGGCGGTTCATTCCTCGCCGTGAGCGTGCTCCTTGCTTTCCTTAAAAACTGGCGCACCGTACTGGTGATCGGCCTCTCCATCCCGGTCGCGGTAATCGCCACTTTTTCCCTGCTCTATTTTACCAACCTGACGATCAACCTGATGACCCTCGGCGCCCTGGCCCTGGCCGCGGGGATGCTGGTGGACAACGCCATCATCGTCAGTGAAAATATCTACCGCCATTTTCAGGCCGGCGCCGGGCCGGTCGAGGCGGCGGTCGGAGGGAGCAAGGAGGTGGCCGGGGCGGTGATCGCCTCCACCCTGACCACGATCAGCGTCTTTTTCCCGGTGGTATTCTTAAGCGGCCTGGCGGCTGAACTTTTTCGCGATTTTACGATTACCGTGAGCTGCGCCCTGCTGGCTTCCCTGGCGATCGCCCTGACCGTGATCCCGCTCCTGGCCTCGCGCATCCTGCGCCGCGAGGCGGGCGGCGGCGCGGGCC
>JAGUZX010000059.1 GCA_020060545.1 Desulfovibrio sp.
GTAGGGCGATGAAAATGATCGGTTTTAAGATGGAGATATTCATTAAGCCAAGGTCACCTTGAGGCGCGAGCGCCTGTTGCCGATTAGCAGTGAAAAAAAATGTGGGTTTTTAGAGCCGAGGGTGCGGAAGATAAGATCAAAGTTGATCTTTAGTGTATACTTTAAGTGAACATGCCGCGAAAGGGGATATCCATATGCAATTTCTGAGCAGCAAGGAGTTGCGTCTTCGTGCTGGTGAGGTGATACAAAAAATAAAAAAAGGGGAACGTTATATTATCACTTACCGGGGCAAACCCGTTGCGCTGATGCTTCCCTTTAATAGCGAAACCGTAGAAGAAATAGTACCCCGTGCCTACGAAGAAGCATGGGCCGACCTGGAGTACACTTTGCAGGTTGCTGAACCGGCTGAAAAAGATTGGGTTGAAGCAATTAATGAAAGCAGGCGGCGCCCATGATTTTTCTGGACACCGACCTATTTGTGATAGACCTGCGCTACCGGAGGGACGCCAAATACACACAAAACCGTCTTTTTCTTGAGAAGGCTACCGCAAGCGGCCTGGCGACGACTTCCATTTTTAATCTCCTGGAGGTTTGCGGTATTCTCTCTTTTAACCTGAACCGGCAGCAGCTGTATGAACTATTTCGATACCTTCCCCAACACTATAATTTGAAGCTGGACTTCTCCCTGGCCCCTTCACAACGGTTACCGCTCCTCACTTTGGGAAGAATGATGGAAATAATATCACAAAAAGTGAGTTTTGGTGACAGCCTGATTATCTATGCAGTCATGCAGCATTCGCAACCACTAACACATTTTGTCAGTTGGAATGCGGAACATTACAACAGCCGCCTGAATATCCCGGCACTAACTCCCGCCGAAGCACTTGCAACAGTTCAATATTTTTAGCTTCGATCGGACCGCGATTCCTTCTATTGTGTTATTTTACAACATCCTGACATGGCGCAGCCCATCCCTCCCGGTTTAAGCCGGCGCCGGCGGCGGCATACCGGCGGTATGCCTTTCTATATCCAAGATTGAGCAGGGCATTGTATAGCGGGTGAGTGCGGGATCGGAGGATGCGCCCGGCGATGCTCTTCCAGGAATAAAAATTGCCGCGGAAATAATCATACCCGGCAAGCAGCTCGGCGGGAGTCATCTGTTTGGGCAGATACGAAACCTTTGTTTTCCCGTCATAATAGGACCAGTCCACCGGGAGCAGCCTTCCTTCATGCTTAAATTGCTCATACAATTTTGTCCCCGGAAAAGGAGTGAGGATGCTGGCTGTTACCCCGTCCAAGCCCAGGTTTGCACAGCAACGCAAAGCATAATCGAATACGCCCTGGTTGTCGGAATCAAAGCCGAAAACCACCCCGGCCTGCACCGATATGCCATACCGGTGGATTCGATCAATGATATCGGCGTATTGCTCAAGCGGGTTAAATGTTTTTCCGGCATCTTGCAAGCCTGCGTCGGTAAACGATTCCAACCCCAAAAACAGATAGACACAGCCCGCCTCCCCGGCCAGGCTTAAGAGCGCATCATCATCCCGGCAGCTGTGAGCAGTTACCTGCGCGGCCCACCGCTTCTTTAAGGGGGCCAGCGCGGCCAGCAACTTTTTTGTGTAGCCGGGAGCGGCAAAGAAGTTGTCGTCCCAAAAAACAAAATGTTTAGCGGCGATGGTCTGGATCTCTTCGATTACTTCTTCTACGGGCCTGGTGCGAAAATCGGGCTGGTAAATATTTTTCAGGGAGCAGTAGCTGCAAAAATGAGGGCACCCTCGCGTGGCAAAGACAGAGCCGCTGGTGAACCGGTAGCCGGAAATGAGGTCCCGACGGGGCAGGGGCAGGTTTTTCAAGTCCGGGGGGCGTTCACAATGGTAGACATTTTTGTGCCGCCCTCCAAGGAATTCCTTTAAAAACACGGGCCAGGTATCCTCCGCCTCACCGATAAAAACGGTATCGCCGTGTAAAGCCGCTTCCCCGGGAAGCAGGGTCACGTGAGGCCCTCCCAGCGCCACCCAGGTCCCGGCCCGGCGAAATCTTTCCGCCATGTTGTAAGCATGGGGGGCATTGGGCGTATTTACGGTAACCGCCACAAGATCGTATCGATCCCGGGGTATGGGTTCGGTATGCTCGTCTACCAGCCTGATCCTGTACTCCGGTGGGACAAAACCGGCCAAGTAAGGCATGGTCAATTGGGTGAAGTTGTTATACTGCCCGGCCCGATATCTTTTGATGTCGGCGTTTTCCGGGGTAATTAAAAGCAGTCTAACTATAAATGTCATCTCCTAAAAAACTTTTCATTTGACTTGCATATTATTGTGTAATTCTATGTTTGCCGGCGCCCCGGAGGCTAGTAGCCCGGCTTCTTGGTCACCGCCAGGCGGCGATAAACTCCTTCCTGGCGGCAAAGGATATTTCCTCCAGCCTGACTTCAATTTCCTTTAAGTATTTGTTCAAAATCTTCTCGAGATTGCGGTCCATCTCAAGCCAACCATCCCTTTAAGACATTGTTTACGGACCCGGTAAATTCCGACCGCTCTGCTTGAATTCCGCCAGGGCGGCTTCACCGGCGCCGGTGACCCGGTAATACTTGCGCGGGTTCCCCTGTTCAGGCTCGCGCCAGGCCGCCGTGAC
>JAGUZX010000066.1 GCA_020060545.1 Desulfovibrio sp.
AGGAGTTGTTCGCACAGCCCTTTCCGGAAGAGGGGGCTGTTTTGGTTTTTGTCGGCCCGGAGGGAGGTTTCAGCCGCCAGGAGGCCAAAGAGCTGGCCCGGGCCGGGGTGCGGACCGTGCACCTGGGGCCGCGCATCCTGCGCGCCGAAACGGCGGCGGCCGTAACCCTGGCCCTGGTGCAGGCCGCCTGGGGGGACCTGGGGGCGGGGGGGCTGCGGTGAAAAAAAAGGTTGCTTTCTACACCCTCGGCTGCAAGGTCAATTACTGCGAAACGGAATCGCTGCAGGCGCTCTTCGAAAAGGCCGGTTATACCGTGACCGGCTTTGAAAACCCGGCGGATGTTTATGTGATCAACACGTGCACCGTCACGGGTTTAAGCGATCATAAATCGCGGAAGGCGATCCGCAGGGCGCGCCGGAACGCCCCCGGGGCCGTGATCGTAGCCACGGGATGCTACGCCCAGGGTTCTGCCGCTGCGCTGAAGGCGATGGACGAAGTCGATCTGATCATCGGCACCCGCGGTCGGGACCGGCTTCCCGAAATCATTCAGTCCGTCCGGCAGGGGCACACCCTGGACCTGGTCGAGCCCTACCCGGCGGAAAGCGCCTTCGAGGCGCTGCCGCCGGTGCAGCGGCGGGGCCGGACGAGGGGGTTCCTCAAGATCCAGGAAGGCTGCAACCAGCGCTGCAGTTACTGCATCGTCCCCGCCGTCCGGGGGCCGCTGCGCAGCCTGCCTCCGGGCGAGGTATTGCTGAGGGCCCGTTCGATGGCGCGGGCCGGCTGCCGGGAGATCGTGCTCACCGGGATCCACCTCGGCCTTTACGGGGTGGACCTCGAGCAGATCAGCCTGGCTGTCCTGCTGCGCGAGATGGAGCGGCTGCCGGGGCTGCTGCGCATCCGCCTCAGCTCCCTGGAGCCGGGCGATATCACCCGGGAACTGGTCGAGCAGGTCGTCGGCTCGGAGAAAATCTGCCCGCACCTGCATATCCCGCTCCAGAGCGGGGACGGCGAGATTTTGAAGCGGATGAACCGCGCTTACGCCCCGTCGGAATATCTTTACCTGGTGAAATGGCTGAAGCAGCTCAGGCCGGACCTGGCCGTGAGCACCGATGTCATCGTCGGCTTTCCGGGCGAGACGGAGCGGCACCACCGGCGCAGCCTGGAGCTGGTGCGGGAAATCGGGTTCAGCGGGCTGCACGTCTTTAAATTTTCACCCCGCCCCGGCACCCCCGCGGCCGGTTTTGCCGGGCAGGTGCCGGGCCCGGTCAAGGAAGCGCGCAGCGCTGAGATGATCGCCCTCGGCCAGGAGCTGGCCGGCACCTTCCGGCGCAAATTCGTGGGCACCGTCCAGCCGGTGCTCGTCGAAAAAATCCTCCCCGGCGCCTTGGCCGAAGGCTTTACCCCCCATTACCTGCGGGCCAGGGTGCTTTTAAACGGCAAAAGCCGCGGCGGGCGGGGCAAACTCATCCCCGCCCGCCTCGAAAAAGAAGAAGAAGAGCTCCTCTGGGGCCGTGTGTCAAGGGGACGGAGTTACTGACACATATTAGAATATCCTAGCCGGGGGGAGTGATGAACCCAGCGCCAGGGATCCGATGCCATCAAATATATTTTGTTTCCGAACAGCGACACTGTTTTTATCACCGGATGAAAACGACCCCAGGCACACCGCAAACAAAGCAAACCCCGTCCCCAATTGTCACGAACAGCCCCGGCATTCGCCGGGGAAAATTCCAGGGTTTTCACGTGAGGCAGTTATAAATGCTTGGGCGGTGCATAGTAATAATGTAAAAGTGTCGCGGAAGGGGAGAACCTTTATGCACCGTTTTTTTGTGATTGAGGCCAGGCGGTTGTTGCCCCTTTTGTTTTTGCTGGTCCTTCTGGTCAGCCTGTCCATCTACGATAACTTCTTCCGGGAACACCCGGTGCTGGCCCCCGAGGAGGAATTGAAAAATGTAGTCACCTTTATCAGCGCCGTCCGGGGTGAGCTGTCTGCCCCGCCCTCGTTCGAGGTGATCGAAACCAGGGAGCAGTGGGCGGTGCTGCAGCAGGAACAACAGGGTTTGCCCGACTACCCGTTCAACGCCCTCTACGAATTTGCCGTGAGCGCGGTGAACAGTGAAATCAAGAGCATCCAGGTATTTCCACAGGAAGACGGTTTCAGCCAGGTCCAGGTCAGGGTAACCGCCAAGCCGCGCTTTTACCATGTCGTTACGGTGGAGCGGGATAAGGTGGGGGTAAATACCCGGTGGCTTTTCCTGGATGAAGCGGACCGGATCCTGCACGAAGTGGTCTTGCCGCCGCCGGAGCCCGAGCCCGACAAGTAACAGTTCAGCTGCGCCGGCAGGACCCCTCGATCAGGGCGGCCAGGTCCTGCAGCGAACCGCGGTGGTTAACATAACGGTGGACGTAACGGTGTCAGGCACCGACTTTGACACACTTGATCTTTGGTCAGCTGATTCACAATTCAAGGTCTGACCCCTCGATCAGGGCGGCCAGGTCCTGCAGCGAACCGCGGTGGTTAATCGCGGGAGCGGGGCCGCCCCGGTCAAGGACAAACCCCTCCACCAGAAAGGTCTTCATCCCCACTGCCGCGGCGCAGAGGTCCTCCTGGACGTCATTGCCGGCCATCAGGCAGCGCCCGGGAGGGGTGTTTATTTTGGCGGAGATCTCGAGGTAGTATTCCGCTCTCGGTTTGCAGAAGTGCATATTTCCCGCCGCGGTGATCAGGTCAAAGTCCGCGGGAGACAAGCCGCCCCAGGAGAGCCGCTGCTCGATTGCGGTCAGGGGGAATACCGGCTGGGTGGCCAGGACCACGGCCAGGCCGCGCGCCCTGGCCGTTTCGACAACCCGGCCCGAGCCGGGGTAAGGTTTACCCCAGCGGCGCAGTTTGGGAAAATCCTGTTCGTAGAACTGTTTGACGATTGGCGCAATTGCCGCATACGGTTGTCCCAGGCGGCGGCAGAAGTCGTCGTAGAAGACCGCCTCGTTGGTAGAAGAGGCGTCGTTGTTTTCGATCATTACCCTCGTTGACGCGAGCAGGCAGCGGGCGAATTCTTCCGGCTTTAAGTAGGCGGTGAACCGCTGCGCCAGCGCCAGGATGTAGGCCGGGACGAACCGATCCTGATCGATGTCAAGGATGGTGCCGTCAAGATCGATCAGCAAGGCCTGGCCGCCGGTGCGGGCCGTCACTTTAGACTTCCTCTGCTTCATCATCTTCATCGTCGCCGGACAGGCCGAGCAGCGCCGGGTCGACCAGGTCCGCGGAAGCCTCGGCGATAACCTTGTGGATGTCCCCCATCAATACCCCCAGGCGGTACTCCGCCTCGAGGAAACGTTTGACGGTCAGGTTCATGGTAATGACCTGGTAGAGCCTTTCCAGCTTCTTTTCCTGTTCCGGGGAGATTTCCAGCCCGGAAAGCTGCTGCTTTTGGAGGCTCAGCTGCTGGTTCCGAAAATCGATCAGCATGGAGCGGGCGCTCGAATCGTTTTTCAGGGCGGCCTGCGCCTCCCGGTAAGCGGTGAATTCCGCCGATTCCCGCAGCGCTTTGGCCAGGTGGTGGGCGGCGTCATAGGGATTCACTTTGCACAGCACTCCTTTCACTTGAAATCGCTCTTGTTCTGAGCGCATCATAAAGGTCCGAAAGCCGGTCCGCGGCATTGGCAACATCTTCTACCGCCACCTGGGCATAAAAAGGGTGGCGTTCGGGCCGGGCATCACTGTAGAGGCAATCATAGTAGTCGGTGCAGAGGGCTTCTGCAACGCCGTAATAGTCTCCTTCATCTACCTTCGCTAAAAGCTGTTCCACTTTGGCCGCTCCCATCCGCCAGCGCAGCGCGCCGAGGGCGGCGCGGATTTGTTCCAGGTCCCGGGCGGATGGCCCGGGGGGCAGGTACTCGGTGACAATCCGGTTCACCCTCGCCGCCAGCGGCGCTGTGAGTAAAATATGGATCCCCTCCGCCATGGCCTGCACCAAAAATGGCGGCAGGTGGATATTGCCGATCCGGGCCCCCTCGCCTTCCAAGAAGATGAAAGGAGCGCCGGCGCAGCGGTCCAGCTCCCGCAGGAGCAGCGCCTCAAAATCCTTTTGGGAGCGCTCCCCGGTGAAACCGACCGTGCCGAAGACCGAACCGCGGTGGCAGGCCAGCCCCTCCAGGTCGACCGCGGGGAGGCCGCGGCGGGCCAGCTCGACGAGCACGGCGGTTTTGCCGACGC
>JAGUZX010000062.1 GCA_020060545.1 Desulfovibrio sp.
CCGGAGAGCGCGCCGGAACCGGCCTGCGGCGCAATGCGTCGTCCCTGTGCGGCGCCGGGCGGCCCGGCCTGCTCCGGATCTTTCTTTTGGTGCAGAACCCGCAGCATCCTGATCAGGGCGAGCTCCAGCACAAATTGCGGGTAGTGGGCATGGCGCAGCTCCCCGCCGACCTGGTGCAGCAGTTCGATTATTTCAAACAACGCCGCCCGGGGAAAACCGTCCCGGCAGCGCTCCAGCAGATCCTCAAAACCGTAATAGCTTTCCTCCATCCTGGTGGTGGAGGAGGAACCTCCCAGCATCAGCCGGCTGAAGAAAAAGGTGATATCTCTCCAGAAGAGAACGAGATCCCGCCCCCCATAGGTCACCTGCTGCAGCACCAGCAGCCCCCGTTCCAGGTCGCCGGCAGCCAGCGCTTCAATGAGGGAGCCGATCAGCTCGACCCGCGTCACGCCTGTTACGGAGCGGACATGCTCCGCGGTAATGGTTTCATCCTCGTATGCGCGGCACTGTTCCAGCAGGCCCAGGGCATCCCGCAAGGAACCCTCTGCCAGGCGGGCAATCAGGCGCAGCGCTTCTTCCTCCGCCGGCCATCCTTCCTGCTCCGCCGCCCGCTGCAGGCAATCTTTGATCTGGGCCGGGTTCAGCAGGTGAAAATCAAACCGCTGGCAGCGCGATACAATGGTGGAGGGCAGCTTGGAGGGGTCGGTAGTGGCCAGGATAAAAATAACCCCCGGCGAAGGTTCTTCCAACGTTTTAAGCAGGGCGTTGCAGGCCTCGTTCGTCAGCATGTGCGCCTCGTCAAGGATATAAACCTTGTAGCGGCTCTCGCTGCTGGCATAGCGGGTGCGCTCGCGCAGCTCCCGGATCTCGTCAATGCCGCGGGTGGAAGCCGCGTCCATTTCGATTACATCCATCGAAACACCGGCGGCGATGTTGCGGCAAGGCGGGCACTGGCCGCAAGGGTCAGGGGTAGGGTAGCGGTGGCAGTTGGCGGCCCGGGCCAGGATCTTCGCCGCCGTAGTTTTCCCGGTGCCCCTGGGACCGCAAAACAGGTAGGCATGTGACAACCGGCCCCGGGCCAGGGCATGGCTCAAGGTTCGGGAAACGTGCTCCTGTCCCGTCATCTCCCCGAAAGTCAGGGGCCTCCGGCGGCGGTAAAGGCTTAAATAAGCCATCTCCTCGAACACCTCGCTACCAGGAAAAAAATAATCTCCCTGCCCCCCTTCGGTCCGGCAGAGGGGCCCGCTTTTTGTCCAATTAAGTATGGCCGTGCACCTGCCTTTGATCTCCGCCCCCAGGCGCCTGCCGGACAGCCTGCTCCGACCCGGCAGCCCCGTGGCACCCGCAAAAACTCACTTACCGCTGCTTCCTTCCGGACCTGACGGGGTTCATGAGCTTGCGCCGCACGGGACCGGGTCATCGTCACCACTTACCCGGTGCTGACCCTGGAAGCCAAAGAAACCGGGGGCAGGAATTCAACCCCGCTGCAGCGGATTGCAGGTTCAGGGCACCGCTACCTCCCCGTCTAGCACGGCCAAGCCAAAAAAATGGCGGAGAGAGAGGGATTCGAACCCTCGAGACGAGGTTTGACCCGTCTACTCGCTTTCCAGGCGAGCGCCTTCGACCAACTCAGCCATCTCTCCACGCCGGACGAAAAAATATGCTTCGATTTACCGAGCCGCAACGTTTATATTATACACCGAATTTCACCCGGTTTCAAGCCACACGCGACGCGCGGCCACGGCCAGGCAGGCGAAGAGACGAAAGCCAAAGCTCCGGCAGGCCGGGCGCGGCGCTGATTGCTCCGTCAAGTCGAAGCAGGATTGGCGGCAGGATCAAGAGCCGGTGTAAGGTAGCAAACCGGGCCTTCGTCTTCGCCTACCGGTTCGTATTCGCCGATCATGCGGTAAATTACCTCCAGGGGGAAACCGCCCTGCAGGCAACGTTCATAAATCGTCTCCAGCGGCGTGACGACGACAGCGAAGCGGCGGGGCAGCGTTAGCTCATCCGACAGCTTAACCCAGATTCGCCGCCTCTCCCGGCTGATATTGGTGGCGTCGATTACGACGCGGCAGCCGTCTTTCAGCAGCACCGACGCCATGATCCGGGAAACCTTCCACACGAGCGGCTCCGCCGGCAGCCAAAAAGACTTGCCGTGGAGAGCCAGCCGGATTTCATCCGGGCTAACCCGGATCCAACCCTCTTGCTGAAGCTTCCTGGCATAAGTGCTCTTGCCGCTGCGCGGCAAGCCGACCAATACCTTTAAAATTGCCGCCGCCTCCTTCGTTACGGCCGGGCCGTTCTACCGCCGGCCAAAAGCAAAGGCACCTCCCGGAAGGAGATGCCTTTGCCTCACTTTTTAACGTTATCTTACAGGCAAACAACGTTCTCCGCTTGCTTGCCCCGGTTGCCCTGAACAACGTCAAACTTTACTTCCTGCCCTTCTTCCAGGGTTTTAAACCCTTCACTCCGGATAGCCGAGAAGTGAACAAATACGTCCCCTGCTTCCTCGGTTTCAATAAAACCATAGCCTTTTTCCGGATTGAACCACTTTACTTTGCCGTACATTTTACAGATCCCCTTAAAGTTATTAGAATCAAAAAGCGGAATAACGTCAAGCATCTTTGATGTGTACCTGTATCCGTTGTTCGCGTCTTTTTAACACCGCGAATAAACATATCACAAAAAAAGGATAAACACAAGCAATTTGTGGTGAAACCCGCTCTCTGTATGATATCTTATGTAAAAAGCCTGTTTTTATAATATGTATTCCTATTTTGCCTTATTTGCACAAAGCCATACCTCTCTTCCGAGGCCGGCGCAACCTGTAACGCGCCGAACCCGGCGGACTGGTTCTTGCTCGCCAAATATGCTAATATGAAACAACATCTTTGGGGGAGGGATTGCTGCTTGAAATGGCTTAATTTACCCAATGCGCTTTCAGCATCAAGGATTGTCTTGCTGCCCGGGCTCTTTTTGCTGCTCTATTCCGGCAATCACTATCTTTTCTTAGCGGCCTATGTATTGCTCGGGTCCACCGATTTTTTTCGACGGACAATTGGCGCGTAAACTGGGGCAGGTTTCACATTTTGGGAAAGAGCTGGATTCGCTGGCGGATCTCTTTTTTTACATCTCATCGGCCTACTTTCTCTACTACCTGTTTCCAGAGGTAATCGCAGCCAACCAGGTCTATTTGATTGTCTTTTTCTCCCTTCTGGGTTTTTCTTTTCTCGTATCCGGACTTTTATTCCGCAAGCCGGTGATGATGCACACCATCATCCTCAGGCTAAACGCAGTATTGGTTTGCCTGGTAGTCGTCCTTTCGTTCTGGCTGGATACAATCTATTTCGCCCGGGCCGTGATTATCTTGTACATCCTCGGGTTCGTTGAAGAGCTGATTTTTATATTCTTCGGGAATGTCGACCCGGATACAAAATCGATCTTCCACCTTTTGAAGGAGGGTAAGAAGAAGAGCCTGCCTCTGTGATGCGCTGACATCCCGAAACAGCTCCCACAAAGGACAAGGGATAAGCAAGTAGCTTGTCCCTTGTCCTGTAAACTTTAGTAAAGCCCGGCCCTTATCTCCTTTCGGCATTAGTTAAAATAATCTCCGGGTCTTCCACCGCAGTCAATACGATCAGTTTCATTTTGGCGGCCACCTTGCGGGCCCATTGCGGGTCAGTGGCATAGCGCTTTCCAATCTCCTGCAGGTCGGGGCTGTTGTAATACCTTCCGCCGGGGGTGATGTATTCACGCTTGATCAGATCGGCCAGGAAAATAATACTATCCTCTTTTGCCGCGAACGCGAAGGCTGAACTGAACGGGCTATGGTCGTAAGCTCCCAGCCCGGCCAGGTTGTTTTTCTGAACGGCGATGGCCGATTTCCCCCACGCCGACTCATGCACGATGATCGCCGCAAGAACCAGCGCGTTGATCCCGTAATCCTGCTCCGCTTGAAGCAGTGTTTTACCCGTGCCGGCCAGGTTTCCGGCGTTGAAAACGCGCCAGACGTGTTCAAAATCGGCTTCCGTAAAGCCTGACCTGCTCCAAACCGGCATGTTGAGCGCCGTGACTGCCGGACCGGCCTCCGCCAAGCCGGACCGGGAAGGCAGCGCCGCAGCCGCCCTGACGGGGCCCTGGCTTTCGGTAACGGCGAGGTAACTCCTGCTGCGCCAGAAGAGGATCTCTTCCAGGAAGCTGTTGCGCTGCAGCAGCTCGTCCACCCGGTCGCGATAGCCGCCAAGCTGTTCGGCCATCGCTTGATTTTCGGCGCTGACAATAGCGAGCACCCGGACGATTGCCAGCAGATTGGACTGCTCACAACGCAGCTCGGAAATATGAACCAGCGCCAGAAGCAGGGCTAAAAACAAACCGGCAACCAGCATAAACTGAAACCGCGTGATCTTGTTTCTCCTCATCTTTTGGCTCTCCCCGTTACGGCCTGCAGGCCAATCTTACCGCCGGCAGGCTCATTCTGGACCTGGAGAGGATGGCGGACCTCTCTTCAAGCTATTCTCTCTGCCCTTCCTGGAAATAGTATTCCCCGAATTAAATCGATTTAAAATAGCGCAAGAATTCGGGCGTACAAAAAAGCAGCGCAACCCTTATTCCTTGACGGGCAATTCAAATTATTTTATACTTTAAATGCTTAGTCCGGGTACAGGCCTTTACAATGGGGAGAGGAACTGCGGATGATTAAATCAAGGCTTTGCGACCTGGTCGGAATCAAATACCCGATTATCCAGGCGGGGATGGGGCCTTTCGGGACCAACAAACTGTGTATCGCCTCTTCCAATGCCGGAGTGCTGGGGCTGATCAGCTCAAGCGGGATCGCCTCCATGGGTTTCCAGCCGGAAATCTACGAATACTTCTGCCGGACCGGCGGCGCCGATCCGCAGGCCGACCATGAAACCATCTTGAGAACGATCTTTCAGCAAACCCTGGATCAGACCAGGGAAAAGCAGGGCATCTTCGGCATCAACGTCATGGTGTCAGCAGAGATGATGGAAGTGGCGGAGCTGATCGTCAAGACGATGATCCGGGCCCGCGAAGAGGATCCGGAAATGAGAAAGCGCTTCAAGGTCCTCGTCACCTCCGCCGGCGATCCCCTTCCCTGGGCGGACACGGTTAAAAAGACCGACCTGGTCTGGATGCACGTCATCCCGTCCGTCAAGGCCGCGCAGCGCTGCAAAAAAGCCGGCGTTGACGTGGTCGTGGCCTCCGGGCACGAAGGCGGCTTCCATACCTCCTGGGAACCGGTCCACTCCATGATCCTGCTGCCCGCGGTGGTCGATGCGGTTTCCGACGAAAAGACACTGGTCGTAGGCGCCGGCGGTTTCTGCGACGGTAAGACTTTGGCCGCCGCCCTGATCTTGGGCGCCGACGGCGCCCAAATGGGAACACGGTTCCTCGCTACCGCCGAAAGCGACTTCCATCAGCTCTGGAAAGAGGGCGTGGTGGCGGCCGGCGACCGGGGAACCCTGGTGGCCCGTGGCTTCGTCGGGCCGGCCCGCTGGCTGAAAACACCCCGCAGCGAAGAGCATGCCCGGAACACCCTGCAGAAATCGCCCGGCGTCTTCCTGGGCTACCCGGACGACTACGCCACCATCGATATGTCCTTGATCGAGTTTGAGATTGAATCGATCAACGCCGTTTACCGTGGTGAAAAGGATAAAGCCCTGCTTGCCGCCGGCGAATCGGCCCAGCGGATCAACGATATGCCAAAAGTAAACGAGATGGTGCAGGATATAGTCAATGCGGCCGAAGCGATTTTAAAGAACGTCCCGGCGAAACACATTGCCTGAGCACCCTTGAAGCACCGCAAACATAAAAAGCCTGGAGCAAGGCTCCAGGCTTTTTTGATTACATCATACGACCCAACAGAAACATTTTCAAAGCAAGACCGGGTTTCAGCCTTGCCGGTTTAGAATATAAAAGGATTTCGCCCGACCGGCGAAACCCCTTGTACTCTAAGTAAATGGCGGAGAGACAGGGATTCGAACCCTGGAGGAGGTTACTCACCCCCTACTCGATTTCGAGTCGAGCGCCTTCGACCAGCTCGGCCATCTCTCCGCAGCCGCTGATCTATTTTACAACACTTGGGTCGATTTTGTAAACCCGCTCCCCACCCCATGATTAAGCCATCCTACCCCTCTTTGAAATATAGGTTCAGCATTACCGCAACGGTTTCTTTTGTTTGGGTCTGTAAAACAGGTTGATCAACCGATCCAGTTTGCGGCTGGTCTTCATCACGTTCTCATCATTAAAATTGTAGCAGGATTGATGGAGCTGTTCTGACAGTTCAGCCCTGATGCGCTCAATTGCGCTCTTGAGCCTGTTGCTGCTCACTTTACGCCCCTTCCATTGGCTTCAGCCCTTTTCGTGGGATAAAGATAAGCAAACCGCGGGTTTGTCATTGCCTATTCTTACCATTATTAAATTTAGTACTATTATACTTAGCCACATCGGCAAAGTCAAACTAATGTTGCCAATATGGCAAATTGCCTTTTGTTAGCACGTCCTTTATGCTAAGGTGATTTTACCGATTTATAACCAATGAGGCGCTCTATGGAACTTGGGGATCGTCTAAAAAGATTGAGAGAGGAAAAGGGTATTTCCCAGCTTGAGCTGGCGAAAGTACTTAACCTCAGCAATGTAATGCTTTCACGATATGAAAAAAATAAACGATCTCCGGATTACGAGACTCTTAGCAAATTAGCGGATTACTACGGTGTAACGACGGACTTTCTCCTCGGGCGAACCAATATCCGCACCCCACAAAAATATGTGTCTGCTGATCCACAGGTTAAATATGAAAGCTTACCGGTAGAAATCTACGAACACATCAAGGTGATCGTGCAATACTTTATGGACGAAGAGAATAAAAAGCGCCGCGAATAATCCTCCAAACGCCTGGTTTATTCCCGCCTGGCCCGGAAGAACCGCTGCAGCAAGGCCGCGCATTGACGCTCCAAAACACCCGCCGTGATCTCCAGGCGATGGTTCAGCCGCCCGTCCTGGACAATGTTGTAAAGGGTGCCGGCGGCGCCGCCTTTTGGGTCCTCCGCCCCGTAGACCAGCCGCTCCACCCGCGCCTGCACCATCGCTCCCGCGCACATCGGGCAGGGTTCCAGGGTCACGTAAAGGGTGCTGCCGGGCAGTCGCCACCCGCCCAGCGCCCGCCCCGCCTCGCGCAAGACCAGGATCTCGGCATGGGCGGTGGCGTCATGAAGCTGCTCGCGGCGGTTGTGGTCCGCCGCCATCACCCGCCCGTCTATAACCAGGACCGCCCCGATCGGCACTTCGCCTGCGTGGAGCGCCGCTTCGGCCCGGGCGAGGGCCTCCGCCATAAATTTGCTGTCTTCCGGCCGCGCTTCCCGGGTCAACTGTGCCTCAAACACAATTCAAGGCTCCTTTAGTGGGGTAGAGTTACCCATATTTTAACCCAGGCGTCAATACTGCGCAAACAGGTTTAATTTATACCGCAGCAAGCAGCGTTAACAAGACCCGGGCGGCGCCGGCCATTCAAGGCAGGGCTAAGACCGGCGACAACTCATGCTGTGTCTAAGCTGTAAAAGCCAATAACCACGGCATCCATAAATGGCCGTGGTTATTGGCTTTAGCTGGTGCGCCCGGCAGGATTTGAACCTGCGGCCTCCTGATTCGTAGTCAGTTACTCTATCCGGACTGAGCTACGGGCGCATGTGGCGGAGAGAGAGGGA
>JAGUZX010000005.1 GCA_020060545.1 Desulfovibrio sp.
AGCGCTTGGAGACGCGCCCGGCCAGGGCGTAGGCCTCGCCGGTCCGGTCCAGGTTGAGGCAGACCTTTTTAAGCAGGTTGTTTTTCTCGCCCGGGACCCATTCCACGGTCAGGATATCCCGCCCGGCCAGCTCCCGCACCGCCTGGTGCAGCGCCTCCTTGAACCCGGGGCGCTCCCCGGCGAGATATTCGGGCATGGTCTGGCGGTTAAAGGGAAAGCAGATGCGCCGGTTGACGCGGGCGGCGCCGTGAAAGTGGGCGCTGCGCTCAAACTTGTCCAGGAGAGCTTTAAGGATCAGGCCGGTAAAGTCCACGGCTACGCCCCCAGCTCTTCCAGTTCGCGGGGGTCGAAAGCCTTGACGACGGTTTCGCTTTTCACCCGCGTGACGCAGAGGTTCCGGTCCACGTAAGGGGCGATATCGCCGATCTTTTCCGTGGGCGCCGCCAGGATCACCTGCAAGCCCATCTCCCGGATCAGCTTGATGCTTTCCTGGATGCGCTGGTGGTCCATCTTGCTGTAGGCCTCGTCGAAGACGATCAGCCGCAGCGTGTTGGCGTCATCGTAGTTCACCCGGTAAAGCTGCAGGAAGGAGGCCAGCACGGAGATGTAAAAGGGGGTCTGCGTTTCGCCGCCGGATTTCTTGGCCAGCACCCGGGAGAGGCGGGACTCGCGGCCCTCGTCGTCGATGTTGAGCAGGTCGAAATCAAGGTAGGTGCGGTAGTCGGTGAACATCTCCAAATTTTTCTGCAGCTGCTGCCGCTGGTCGGCCGTGAGCACCCCCTCGCCGGTATCGACGATCTGGCGGAACAGTTCCTCCACGGTGTCGCGGTGTTTGTCCTGGAAGGCCTGGGAGAAGAGGTTGTAGCCCTCCATGAGCAGGTCGTCGGTGATCATGTCGTAGAAGCGGCGGTAGTGGGGGTTGGGGCTGACGGTGAACTTGTACTTGTCCCGCCCGAAAAGGGTGTCCTTGATCGCCTTGTTCAGCTCCTTGATCTGTTCCTCCACGTTCTCGATATTCGCCTTAAGCTTGCTGATGAAGTCTTCCCGGAACTGGACCTGGGCGCGCTCCCTGGCTTCCTTGATCTTGGCCCGGTACTCCAGGAGCAGGGTGTCTTTCAGGCGGGTGAGCTCCGCGTCGTAGGCGTTGTTGGACTCCGGCGTCACGCTGAAGGAGCCCTTGAAGTCGCGGTTGTAGGCGGTGCGCAGGTCGATCAGCTCTTTCCAGCGGTCGTCGCGCCTGGTTTCGGTGCCTTTGCGCGCCGGGGTGAAGGCGGCGATGATGCTGGCGGCGGAGCGGCGGCGGGCCAGCTCCTGGACAAAGCGGGGTTCGCCGCTGCTTTCCCGCCAGTCCTGGGGGTAGCGCTCCGCGAGGCGCCCGCCGCTCAGCCGCAGCTCTTCTTCAAGGGCGGGGATCGACGCTTCTTTGCCGCTCTTATGCGCTTTGACGCTGCCCTGTTCGCCGAGATCCAGATCGAGCTGATCCCGGACAGTGTCAATCTCGTTCTGGCAGGCGGCCAGCTTCCGGTCCAGCTGCTCCAGGTAGGCGAGGTCCAGGGCGCCCAGCTCGGCGGCAACTAAAGCCAGGCTGTCCTCCACCTGCTTTTTCGGCGCCGCTTTCTCTTTGAGCGCGAGCAGGGTGGTGATATCGTTGTCGGTGAGCGGATCGGCGCCGGTCAGCTTTTCCAGTCCGGCTACCCGGGGGGAGAGGCTTTCCAGCAGGCCGCGCTTCTCGGTAAGTTCTTCTTTTTTACGCCGGATCTGCGCCTCGAGCGCCTGGCGGCCGATGTAGGGGTAGCGCCAGCGCTCCGGGTTAAGCTGCCGGGCGACGAAGCGGTGGTAGAGCATGCCCGTCCGGGTGATGGCGGTGCGGTGTTCGCGCAGCTCCGCCGGGGTTTCGCACTTGATCACCTGCCCCAGGAGATAATCGGCGTAAGCCCTGGCGGCGGGGTTATCAGTCTCCACCTCTTCGGCCAGGCTGCCGGGCAGGGCTTGCGGGTTGGCCGCCTGCACCTTTTCCAAGTCCACCAGGCCGATCTCGTAAAATTTGCGCTCGAACTTGAGGCGGTCGTAGATCTGCAGCGCTTCGACGAAGCAGCGCGGCTCCACCAGCAGGTAGAATTTCTGCGTGTGCAGGTAGCCCTCGATGGCATTCCGCCAGGCCGGGTCCTTGATCTCAAGCAGCTCGGCGAAGATCTCCACTTTAACCCCGGTCCCGTATTTGGCGCCCAGTTCGGCGGCGATGGTCTCGCGCAGTTCGCGCAAGGCGGCTTCGTAGGGCTTGATCCCCTTTTCCAGGTCCGCGATTTCCCGTTCCAGGGCCGCCGTCGCGGCGGCATATCGATCCTGCAGGCTGCGCAGGGCGGCGTAGGCCAGGTTGAGGCCGTTCAGGTAGCCCTGCAGGGCTGCTTTAAGCTGCTGCAGCGGGTCGTATGCCAGGCGGGCCGGGGCGTCCTCGCGGGCGGGGTCGAACAGCTGCAGGCGCTCCAGGACGGGCCCGCCGGGCGGGAGTTTCGCTTCCTCCAGGCCGGCCAGGTTTGCTTCACACCAGGCGACCGTCTCGCGCCAGCAGCGGTAATGCCGGCCGAGGATCTGGGCCAGGCGGGTTTCGCCGTTTTTGATCTCTTCCAGCTCCCGGGCCAGCCGCTCCTTTTCGCGGGCCAGGTCCTGCTGCTTCCGGTAGATGTCCGACTGGGCCTTCTCCCGCACCAGGCGCTCTTTCTTTTCATCCAGCTCCCGCAGGCGGGCTTCACGGCGCCGGATCCGCTCCTGCAGCTGCAGCAGCTTCTCTCCGAGCGCCGCCGCCTCGCGCCACGCCTCCTCCAGGTCGAGGCGGTTTTTCTCCACGGCGGCCCGGTCCAGCAGGTAGGTCTGGACAAGCCAGCGCTCCGCCTCTTCTTGATAGGCGAGGTGCCGCCTGCCGATCTCCTCCAGGGCGCCGATTTTCTGCTCCACTCCGGCCAGCTCTTCCTCCAGGTGCTTGTACTGGCGGATATTTTCCTGCATGTGGGTGATATCGACCACGTTTGCCGCGTCGCAGACAAACTCGGTGATAAAGCCCTTGATATCCATGATCGGGGAAAAGGGGACCGCCTTGCGGAAGAGGCGGAAAAACTTATCGTTTAAGTGCCCGAGCACGCCGGCCATGACCTCGCGGTAGTCGCGGTTGGTGTCGAAAAACTGGAACTGTTTCGGGCAGTGGTTGTGCAGGTATGCTTTCAGCGCCTTGATGTTGAGGTAAACCCCGCCGGGGCAAAACCGGTGGGCGGGGAGGGCCGTTTTAAGGTAAAAGAACTGGTGCTTCGTTTCCCCGCCGGCGTAGGTATCGAAAACGATGCCGAGGCAAAATGCCCTCTTTTCGATGGTGTCGCTGAACTCGAGCACGATGTAGCTGGTAAAGTCCTCGTCGCCGCGCAGGTAGACGGTATTGGCCGCTTCGTCCTCGGCCACCTCGCCGCGCAGGTAGCCTTTGAGGGTGCGGTCGGAGCGCTCGTTGGCCGCCTTGTTGAAGAAATAACCGGAGGTGTCGCCGAGCATCAGGATCTGCAGGGCATCGATGATGGTGGATTTCCCCGCGGCGTTTTTGCCGGTGAGGAAGTTGATCTGCTTGAAATCGAGCAGTTCGCTGCGGAAGTAGTGCCAGTTAACCAGCAGCATCTTCTGGAGCAGCTTCATCTTCGTCCTCCTCCCCTTCCCCGGTAAAGGCCGCCCCGGTCCTGGCGATAAGCTCGAAGAGGCTGTTGATCTTGTCGTTCGTGACCAGGAATATAATCGCGGGGTAGATCACGAGGCGGGTTTCCGGCCCCGTCCAGCCCCCCTCCAGGCGATCGATGATGTTGACGCCCCTCAGGAAAGAAAGGCTGTCCCGCATGGCCTTGTCGGAAGGTTTCTTCTCGAGCAGGCCCAGGTGGAACATCTTCTCCACCACGGCGCCGACGGTGGTGAGCGCCTCCCTGCGCATGGAGAGGCTCTCCATCTGCTCCTCGTAGATCAGGCGCAGCACATAGAGAAAGTAGGTCGTGTTTTTATCGATGCGGCGGCGGTTGTAGCCGAAACGGTTGTAGAGCGCCGCCACGCCGTGCAAGGCGTCGAGCTGGATCTCCCAGCCGGAGACGCGCAGGTACTCCCGGAAGAGGGATAAGTGCCGCTCCAGGAAGCGGAAGTCGCGGTTGATCGCCATATTCCCGGTCCCGGGATCCACCTCGTCCCGCAGGAGAAAGGTCTTTTGCAGCAGCAGGTTGACCACCCGGGTGAACTGCTCCCTGTCCTTTTCACCGAGGGCGGCGTATTCAGCTTCCCACATCGGCGGCAACCCTCGCTTCCCTGGCGATGATCAGCTCGGGGAGGCGGAAACCGTTCACGTAGAGATAGCCGTCCCTGAACTCGATGCGGTACGGCAGGCCGGGTTCGCCGGTTTTCACCACCGCCAGCAGCAGCTTGACGAAATCCTCGCCGCAGGCCAAATCGAGCTCGGCGGTGGTGAGGCTGGTCCTTGCTTGAAGCTGGGCCATGATATAGGCGACCACTTTTTGGTGGGAGTAGACCTGCCGCAGCCTTTTATTGAAATCGGCCAGTTCGGCCCTGATCTCGGCGTCGGTGGCGCCCGGCCACAGCTCCGCGGCGGCGGGGCGGTGTTCTTTCCGGCGCCGCGGCTCGGTATAGAGGGAGGCCTCCTCGAGATAACCGCCGGCGTAGAGGGGC
>JAGUZX010000081.1 GCA_020060545.1 Desulfovibrio sp.
AGCGGCGCCGCTCCGGCCTCTCAGCCGGCCTCCAGGCCGCCGCGGCCGGTGACGGTGGAAAAAGTAGGCCGCAACGAGCCGTGCCCCTGCGGCAGCGGGAAAAAATACAAAAAGTGCTGCGGGCAATGAGAGGTGAGAAGTGGGAAGTGAGATGTGAGAAAAGGACGCGGCAAAATACGTCGCACTGTTTTAAAAGGACTCTCCCTGATTTCCCACATCTCACATCGGACCTCTCACTTCTCATCCGCGCCCGCGGGGCGGATAATTCAGGCAAGGTGTAAAACTGAAAGAGACAGGTCATATCAGGGGCGCGGCATGTCGCGCCCGCGGGTCGGCAGCTAGAAATTCACAGGAGGATGCCATGATGCTCAAGGAATACCAGGAAGAGCTGGCGTTGCAGCGCAAGCGTTTTGACGAAATGAGTGTTTCTCTTTGAATACGAACAAAAGCTGGCCCGGTTAAAGGAGGCGGAAAAGCAGGCCGAAGATCCTTCCCTCTGGGAGGAAGGGACCCGGGCCCAGGAATTCCTGAAGAATGCAGGCGCCCTGCGGGAATATCTGCGTCCCCTGCAGGAGTTGGAGCGCAGCCTGGAAGAGGTCGCCGTGTTGCTGGAACTGGTCCGGGAGGATCCTTCCGGCGGCGAAGAGATGTTCCCGGAGGCGCGCAAAGCGCTGGATTGGATCGGGGAACAGCTGGAGCGGATCGAACTGGAAACCCTTTTCAGCGGTGAGTATGATTTTCGCGACGCGATCGTTTCGCTGCACCCTGGGGCCGGGGGGCTCGAGTCGCAGGACTGGGCCGAGATGCTGCTGCGCATGTACAACCGCTGGGCCGAGCAAAAAGGGTTCGCGGTTGAGTTGGCGGATCTGCTTCCCGGTGACGAGGCCGGGATTAAAAGCGCCACGATTATCGTGCGCGGGCACGCCGCTTACGGTTACCTGCAGGCGGAAAAAGGGGTGCACCGCATGGTCCGCATCTCGCCTTTCGACACGGCGCGCCGCCGGCATACATCTTTTGCTTCCGTCGACGTGATCCCGGAAGTGGAGGCGGAGGAGTTCGTCATTAACCCCGACGATCTAAAAATCGACACCTTTCGCGCCAGCGGGGCCGGCGGGCAGCACGTCAACAAGACGGACTCGGCGGTGCGGATCACGCACCTCCCCACGAACCTGGTCGTAACCTGTCAAAGCGACCGCTCTCAGCACAGCAACCGCCAGCAGGCCATGCGGATCCTCCAGGCCCGTTTGGCCGAGCTGCATCGCCGGGCGCAGGCCCAGGAGATCAGCGCCCTGAGGGGCCAGCAAAAAGAGATCGCCTGGGGCAGCCAGATCCGGAGCTATATCTTTCATCCCTTTACCCTGGTCAAGGATCACCGCACCGGCACCGAGGTGGGGCAGGTTGAGGCGGTCATGAACGGCGAGCTCGATCCTTTTATCGAATCTTTCCTGCGCTGGCAGGCTCGCAGCCGCCTGCAAAATATTACCGTAAGGCATAAAGCATAAAGAAGGTTAAAACGGATGGTTAAACAGCCCAGGCCGAAGCAATCCTGGAAGCGTTTTTTAGGCGATGTCCCGGGTATCTTCATGGGGTCGTTCATCCTGGCCGCGGCGATGAACATGTTTTTAATTCCCAACCGGCTGGCCGCCGGAGGGGTCAGCGGCCTGGCGGTGATCCTGTTCCACACGCTCAGGCTTCCCGTGGGCTTGACGATCATCGCCGCCAATATCCCTCTTTTCATTGCCGCCTATATCCTGCTGGGACGCCGCGTTGTGATGCAAAGCGTGCTGGGGACTTTGTTTTTTTCGGCGGCGATTGAGCTTACCGCTCTTTCTCCTTACTTCGGGATGGTTACCGAAGATCTCCTGCTGGCTTCCGTTTACGGCGGCGTGATTATGGGGATCGGGCTGGGCCTGGTGTTCCGTTTTCGTGCTTCTACGGGCGGGACTTCGCTCCTCTCTTTGATTTTGAACAAGGTGGCGGGGCTGACCACCGGCCAGGCGATCCTGGGCGCCGACCTGGTGGTAATCGGCCTGGCTATTTTTGTTTTCGGAAGCGAGGTGGCCATGTATGCGGCCCTGTCGTTGTTTATTAGCAGCTGGGTGATCGATCTTGTCCAGGAAGGCTTCAGCCTGGCCAAGGCGGCGTTGATCATAACCACCCGCGGGGAGGAAATCAACCGCCGCCTGATCCGGGACCTTGCGCGCGGCGTGACCAGGCTTGAAGGGCAGGGCGGCTATACCGGGGAGCAGCGGGATCTCCTGCTGTGCGTGGTCACCCGCCCCCAGGTGACCCAGTTGAAAGCGATTATTCACGAGGTTGACCCCCGTGCTTTTGTAATTATCGGCAGCGCCAGCGAAGTTCACGGGGAAGGCTTCAAAGAGGTGAAAAGTGAGCGATAAAATATTGTACACGGGGCGAGGCCTGCCTCGCCCGCCTATAAAGCACCATGTCTTCAATACTTAAGGGAGGGACTTATCATGCTCAAAATCTATTACGATCGGGACGCGGACTTGGCGCTGCTTAAAGATAAGACCGTTGCCGTGCTTGGGTACGGCAGCCAGGGTCATGCCCATGCGCAAAACCTCAAAGACAGCGGTATATCCGTGGTGGTCGGGCTGTACGAAGGCAGCAAGAGCCGCGCCAAAGCGGAGGCGGACGGCCTGGAGGTGGCGGGAACAGCGGAAGCAGCATCGCGCGCCGATGTGATTGTCTTTCTGGTGGGCGATATGGCTCAGCCGGGCGTCTACCGGGAAGTTCTCCCCCATGTCACCGGGGGCAAAGCCCTGGTCTTTTCCCACGGCTTTAACATCCTTTACGGCCAGATTGTGCCTCCCGAAAATGTCGATGTTTTTATGGTCGCTCCGAAAAGCCCCGGACACCTGCTCCGGCGCATGTTCGTGGAAAGCAAAGGCGTCCCGGGGCTTGTGGCGGTGCACCAGGATTACACTGGCCGGGCTCACGCGCTGGCGCTGGCCTATGCCCGGGCGATCGGGTGCACCCGGGCCGGTGCGCTGGAGACAACTTTTCAAGAAGAAACTGAATCGGACCTTTTTGGAGAGCAGGTGATCCTCTGCGGCGGTGTCTCCGCGTTGATCAAAGCGGCGTTTGATACCCTGGTCGGCGCGGGCTACCAGCCGCACGTGGCTTACTTCGAGTGCCTGCACGAGCTTAAACTGATTGTGGATCTCATTTATGAAGGCGGGCTCGCCCGCATGCGCTATTCGGTCAGCGATACCGCCGAGTACGGCGATTTTACCCGGGGCCCCCGGATTATCGACGAACATACCCGCAAAGAAATGGCGGCGATTTTAAAGGAGATTCAAACCGGTGCTTTTGCCCGGGAATGGATCCTGGAGAACCAGGCCGGCCAGCCGCTGTTTAAATCGCTGCGCCGGATCGAGCGCGAACACCCCCTGGAAAAGGTCGGCGAAGAGCTGCGCGCGATGATGCCCTGGATCCGCAAAGAGATTTAGGCTGCTGATAAAATCAAATAGCAAAGGGGTGCGGTAATGGTTTGCCGCGCCCCTTTCCATTTTTCGAAAGAGAAGTCCCGCCTTCTTGGCCAACCCGCCTGCTTCCCGCTGCCTTCCTCAAACCAACCCTGTCCCGCGCAATCGGTTACGAAACGGCCGCAGTTCGATAACGCAAAAAACGTCATTATTGACCCCCAAAGACCTGCTGCCGGAAAAAATTTTTACTGTAAACATTAATTTTTTTTAACAAATTTGCAGGAATGGGCTTTTCCCTGTCGAATAATGTTCAAAAGCATTTAACTTATGTTAAGTTAATCCGGAGATGAACACCATTGATTGAAGCGATCCAGCTGTATCAACGCTACAATGAACACAACAGCTTTATCTTAAATGATTTAAACTTTGTCATCAACCGCGGTGAGTTTGTATTTGTGGTCGGCCCCAGCGGGGCGGGGAAATCGACGCTTTTGAAACTGCTGATCAGGGAAATTTTGCCTACCAGGGGTACGCTTAAGGTCTTCGGCCAGGATTTGACCCGGATGCCGCGCCGCAGGGTCCCTTATTTGCGGCGCAACATCGGCATGGTTTTTCAAGATTTCCGGCTCCTGGAGGAGCGGACCGCTTACGACAATATCGCTTTTGTGATGCAGGTGACAGGGGCGCCCGCAGGGGAAATCCGGCGCCGCGTCCCCCAGGTGCTGGAGATGGTGGGACTGTCTGAAAAAATTTGGGACCGGGTGTGCGACCTCTCCGGCGGGGAGCAGCAGCGGATCGGGTTGGCCCGGGCTATCATCAACCGTCCGGCGATGATCATCGCCGACGAACCCACCGGAAACCTCGATCCGGTTACCTCGCTGGAGATCATGAATCTTTTACGCGGCATCAATATCCGCGGTACTACCGTCGTCGTAGCCACCCATGACCGTGAAATTGTCGACCGTTTCCGGAAAAGGGTGATCTATCTGGAAGACGGCCGCATCGCCGGGGACGAGCAAAAGGGGGTTTACGTTCGTGCCATTTAACGGTCTTCTTTACGGGGTCGTTGAAGCGCTGCGGAGTCTTTACCGCAACAAGGGGATGAGCATCGCCTCCACCGGTATAGTCGTGATCACCCTGCTGATGCTGGGCTCCTTCATGCTCGTGCGTTTAAATATCAACCATGTCACCAAAGCGGTAAAAGAACAGGTGGAAATGGTTGTCTTTATCGATGAAAACGCCACCCTGGAGGAGCGCGAATCGCTGCGGGCCAATCTGGTTTCACACGCCGGCCTGGCCGAAGTGCGCTTTGTTTCCAAGGAGGAAGCGATGGAGCGGCTGGCGGAAATATGGGGCGATTTTGTCGCCGGTTACCGGTCGGCCGAAGACAACCCCCTGCCCGATTCTTATGAAATCAGGCCCATCGTCGCGGAAAATATAGTTGCATTGGCCCGGGAGCTGGAGCGTTATCCGGGCGTGGAAAAGGTGCAGTACGGTGAAGAAGAGTTTGTGAACAACCTGTTTGCCGTGCTGCGGGTGATCCAGCTGATCAGCCTGGCTTTAATGGGCGGGCTGGCAATCCTGGCCATTTTCCTGATTTCGCATACAATCAGGCTGACCGTGTTCATCCGCCGCCGTGAAATCATGATCATGAAATATGTAGGGGCGACCAACTGGTTCATCCGCTGGCCCTTTATTCTGGAGGGGCTGGTGATCGGCTCTTTCGGGGCCGCGCTGCCCCTGGCGGCGCTCTATTATCTCTACGACGCTTCCGTGGGCTGGGTGGTTTCGAACAACCTCCTTTTTCTGAACTTGATTGCCGTGCCGTCGGTCATGCTGGAGTTGGTGAAATACCTCGTTCCCCTGGGCACCGGCCTGGGGGTGCTGGGCAGCTTGTTGTCGATGGACCGTTTTGTGCGCGTTTAGAGAAAAGGTTTATTAGAGAGAAGAAAGCATGCCTGATCAGGGAGGAGATTTTTGATGCACAGGAATAACTATTTCCGGGTATTGGCCCTACTGCTTTTACTTGTGGCTCTGGCCACGGCGGCGCTGCCGGTTTATGCCAACCTGCTTGATGAAAAGCGCCAGGAGCAGGCCGAACTGGAGGAGCGCCTGGCCCGGGAACGAAGCAACCTGACGCAGCAGAAAAACCGAAAGGCCGAGCTCGAAGAGGAACTGGCGCAGCTTGACCGCCGCCTGGAGCAGCTGCGGGCCGAGCTGGCCCGTTTGGTCCGCGAGATCGGGAGCACAGCGCAGGAGATCGCCGTTACCGAAACGGAGCTGGCCGCCGCCGAGGAACAGTTCGCCTACCAGGACGGACTGTTCAAGCGCCGCCTGCGGGCCGTCTACGAGCAGGGATACGTTACATACCTCGAAGTACTCCTGAACGCCAGCAGTTTTTCCGATTTCCTGACCCGTTTGAACAGCCTCAGGCTGATCGCCGCCAACGACCTGCGCCTGATTGACGAGATCAGGGCCGAGCGCGAGCGGATCCAGGCCCTGAAAGACAGCCTGGAGCAGAAGAAAAACCGCCTCGAGGGGATGCGCCGCGATACCCTGGCCTACGAAGCCGAGGTCGAGCGCACCGTTTCCACCCGGGAACGCAAGATGGCGGAATTGCAAGATGAGATCGCCCGCCAGGAGAAGCAGATCCGCGACCTGGAGAAGCAGGCCGCCGAGCTGGATAAAACAATCCAGGAGCTGCTCCGCAAGGATGGGGTGTTTGCCGGGCTGCGGGCGCCGGTGTTCTGGCCGGTGGCCTCCCCCTGGCATTTCACTTCCGGTTTCGGCTGGCGGAATAATCCGACCCGCCCGGGGTATGCGGAGTGGCACGCGGGGATAGACCTGGCGACCTACGGCAGGGCCAACAAGGTATTTGCCGCCGACCACGGGGTGGTGATCTTTTCCGGCATCTGGCGCTGGGATGCCGCCCACGGTTCGGTCCATGTGAACCTTGCTCCCGCCTACGACGCCTGGCGGACGGACTTAATCTGGTACGGCAGCTATATCATGATTGACCACGGGAAAAACCAGGTCACCGTCTACGCCCATCTCAGTTCCCGGGCGGTGGCCAAAGGGGATACCGTGTCGCGGGGCCAGCATATCGCCAATGTGGGCACCACAGGCAACAGCACCGGCTACCACCTCCATTTCGAGGTGCGCGATTACAACCTCCCGCCGTACTATCCTTACGGCAGCCCCGATTACCGCCAAAACCCCAGGGAATACCTGCCTCCTTTCTAAACCGATCTTGTTTTACTTCCGGCGGGGCCGGTTATTCCGGCCCCGTTTTCACGTTAGCCCTTCTTCCCAAGTTGGGAATGCGGGGGACAGGATGCCGCCGCCTGTAAGGCGGCATTCGTTATGGTTTTTTTTACGGCCAGGGGTTATAATGTTTTAGATAAAGCGGTAAACGGAGGCTTTCGCCAAATGCACGATCTGCAACGTAAACCCCACAAGTTCCTGTTTCTCGGATTCCTGATCGTCCTGATCGGGACAAACCTGGTCACTTACTTCATGTTCGGTTTTCAACCTTCTTCATCCCTGCCTGCCGATCAGAATCAAAACGCCGGCTACGACCTGATCAAGCTGGGGGATGAGGTCGAGCTGCTGGAAGAGGTCCTGGAGCTGATCCGGGACTATTATGTGGATCCCGTCGATCTGCCGCTGCTGGTGCGCGGGGCGGTCCGGGGAGCTGTCGGAGCGCTGGAAGATCCCCGCACTGTTTTTTACGAACCCAGGGAACTTGAAAATTTTATGATTCAAACCGACGGCTCTTTTGGTGGAATCGGCGTGCGGATCGTGGCTGTGGATGGAAACATTGTTGTTTTCCAGACCATCCCCGGCACGCCGGCGGAAAAGGCCGGGCTTTACCCCGGGGACCGGATCCGCAGCGCCGGCGGCGAAGATTTGAGCGGCCAGGGTGTGGAGCGGGCGGTGGAGTTAATCCGGGGCCCGAAAGGGACAAGCGTAACCATTACCATCGAGAGGCCCGGGGCGGCGGCACCGTTCGACCTGACCCTGGAACGCGACGAGATCAAGATGGCCACCGTTTCGTCCCGCCTGCTGGAACCGGGCCTGGGTTATATCCGGATCAGCAATTTTGACCGTTCGACCGGGGTGGACTTTGTGCGCCATCTTCAGGAACTGGAGGCGGCGGGTATGGCCAAAGGGCTCATCCTTGACCTGCGCAACAACCCGGGCGGTTTGGTGCCCCAGGCGATCGAGGTGGCCAAGCTGCTCGTTCCCGAGGGGGAAATTACCCGGCTGGTGGGGCGTGACGGCGAAGCCCGTGAAATATATTATTCCAACGCGCCTCCCAAGCCTTACCCGATCGTGGTGCTGGTCAACGAGGAATCGGCCAGCGCCGCGGAAATCGTGGCCGGAGCGCTGCAGGACCGCGGGGCGGCGCTGCTGGTCGGGGCCAAAACCTACGGCAAAGCGACCGTACAGTACCTGCATCAGTTGCCTGGCGGCAACGCCTTGCTTCTCACAGTAGCCAAGTACCTCACCCCCCTGGGGTCTGACCTTCACGGCCGGGGCCTCGAACCGGATTACCCGGTTGAACTGCCGGCGGTCCTCAGGTACTACCGCCACTTTTTCCCCGGACGCTTGGCGCAGGAGAGCTACGGCATGGAAGTCAAGCTGCTGCAGGAAATACTGGCCGAACTCGGTCATCCTGTCACCGCCTCAGGCTATTTCGACGGGGAAACCGCCGCCGCCCTGGCTGAATTTCAGGCCGGAGCGGGACTCGACCCCAGCGGGGTTTTTGACGACCTGACCTGGATAAAGCTCCGCGCCGCTCTGGAAAAGGCTGCCGCAGAGCGGGACCCCCAACTGCAGCGGGCGATAGAACTGACCGGACAGCCGGGGTTGTGGGCGAAGGAAGGGAGGCCGTAACCGGATCATGGAACTGCTTGCTGCGCTGAGCCGGGTTTTTATGCCGGTATTTGCATTTGCCCTGATTTGGCCGTGTTCGGTGGTGACCCTGCTGGTTTTCGTCCAATACAGGCGTGTAGCCCGTATGGAGGAGAAGCTTTTCGGGCGGCGGATCAACAATGTCTGGACACAGGCCGCCGTTTCCCTGGGGCTGGGCATCATCGGCGGCTTTTTTGCCAGCACCCTGCTCTTGTTGATGGGGCTTTCCCTGGAGCAGATCGGGCTTGCTTTTATCTGGCCGGTGGCGATTCTGCTGTTCCTGATTCATCCCCGCTTTCTCTGCTTTTCGTATGCCGGGGGGATTATCGCCTCAGCCGTGCTCCTGCTCCGGGCGCTCTTGCCGCACTTTCCGGGACTGGCCGGCTACCGTCTTACCACCTCTCTTCTGGAAATTCATATCCCGGCGGTCCTGGTCCTGGTGGCCCTGCTCCACCTGATAGAGGCCCTGCTTATCTATATCGGCGGGCATTGGGGCAGCAGCCCGCTTTACCTGAAACGCCCCGGCGGCGAGGTGGTAGGCGGCTTCAGCCTGCAGCGGTTCTGGCCGCTGCCCCTGGTGGCGCTGCTGGTGGCGGTGGTCCTGCAAGCGGAAAGCGCGGGCGTGAGCATGCCGGAGTGGTGGCCGGTAATCAAATCGACGCTGCAGCCGGGAGCCGGCGAAACCCTCCAGTACCTGGCGATCCCGGTGGCGGCGGGCCTCGGTTACGCCGACCTGGCCCTTTCGTCGACGCCGCGGCGGAAATCGATCGCCTCTTCGCGCCACCTGGCGGTATACAGCCTTGTGCTGTTCGGCCTGGCCGTAGCCGCGGAGTACTTTCCCCAATTCACCCTGCCGGGAGTCCTGACAGCCCCGCTGGGGCACGAGCTGTTAATCTTCTACAGCAACAGGCGCGAGTTTTCCCGCGAACCGCTTTACCGGTCCGCCGTTCAAGGGGTCCGGCTGCTGATGGTTATCCCCGGTTCGGCGGCGGCCCGGGCCGGGCTCCGTGAGGGTGATGACATTCTCAAGGTCAACGGGATGCCGGTTCTGGATCAGCGTGACCTGCTGGATAAAATCGCCGCGAGCTATTTCATGGTTCTCCTGGAAGGAACCAGGGGAAGCGGCTCTTTTACCGCGGTTTTAAATAAGAAACATGCCGTTGAGACCGTGTCTCCGCCGCGGCTGCCCGACAGCCCGTCCCCGGCGCGTCCGCCAAGACCGCCGTTGCACCGGGGAGCCGACCTTGGTTTGATTCCGGTTCCATCTCCCGCTTCCTCCATTTATGTTGTAACCAGGCGGCCCGCGCCGCTGGGTTGGCTCCGGCGGCTGCCGGGAAGAAAATGAGCGGGGTTTACACTGCTTAAGCCTTTTCTAGGAGAATATAGCTAGTGATATCCCTGGAGGAGGAGGGGTTTATTTTTGCTCGCCGCCGCGCTGGCTGCATTTGTGAGCGTTTTCATCGCTGAATTCGGCGATAAAACCCAGCTCGTCTCTTTGACCATGGCCACCCGCCATCCTCCTTTACAGGTATTGGGAGGGGCCATGGCCGCACTGGCCCTGGTCCTCGGCCTGGCGGTCGGGGCGGGCGGGTTGATTGCCGCGCACATCCCGGCCGCGGTTATCGCCGTCGTTTCAGGCGCTTTTTTTATCATCATGGGCTTCTTTGCCTTGATCCAGCGGGAGCGTGAAGGCGCACCGCGCTCGAGCCGGACCGGTTTCTACCAGACCATGCTGCTGGTGTTTCTGGCTGAACTCGGCGATAAAACCCAGCTGGCGGCGTTGCTCCTGGCGGCAAACTTTGGCCATCCCCTGGCGGTGTTTACCGGGGCTATGGCGGCGATGCTCTTAAATCACACCCTGGCGATCTTTTTGGGAGGCCATTTCTTCTCCCGGATTAACCCCCGGCTGCTCAGGCAAGGTACAGCCTTCCTTTTCATGGCGATCGGCATGGCGATCATGATCCTGGCTTGGTTCGGCGCATAAGGACGGTTTGAGGTGGTTAGACTGGCTTTTAAGGCTTTGATTGTTTTGCTGCCGCCGGATTCATGCGCCGAGCTTCCGTTCCCCAGGGCAAAACCACGGTGTAGAAAACAAAAGCCTGGACGAAGTGGATGACGGCGGCGTTCAGGTAGACGACGCCCCACCAGGTCAGGGCGCGCTGGACAAGCATGCCGTTTGCTTCCGGCAGGAATTGGCAGGCGAGCGGGATAAAAGTAAAACCAGGGCGAACGGCCCGGCCAAATTACGGAAGTGCATCTGCCTCACCGTTTATAATACTATCTCCCCGCTGAAACTAATTATACCGTATGGTATAATCAACTAGTGTCGAAAAATACAGAGAGAAAACCGGAGGCTGACCATGAACCCGGGAACGCGCTTTAAACTGAAAGCGGATTTCACCCCGGCCGGGGACCAACCGGAGGCGATCGAAGCCCTGGTCCGGGGCCTGCGGGAGAACGCCCGTTACCAGACCCTGCTGGGGGTAACGGGATCCGGCAAGACTTTTACCATCGCCAACGTGATCGAGCGGCTGCAACGGCCGGCCCTGGTGATCGCGCCGAACAAGATCCTGGCGGCCCAGCTCTGCGGCGAATTCAAGGAATTCTTTCCCGAAAACGCCGTGGAGTATTTTATCAGCTATTACGATTACTATCAGCCGGAGGCGTACCTGCCCCAGACGGACACCTATATCGAAAAGGACTCCTCGATTAACGACGAAATAGACAAGCTGCGCCATTCCGCCACCGGCGCGCTGATGGAGCGGCGCGACGTGATTATCGTCGCCAGCGTTTCCTGCATCTACGGCCTGGGCTCCCCCCGCGAGTACCGGGAACAGGTCCTCTCTCTGCGCCAGGGGGCCCGGATCGGCCGTGACGAGATTATTGCCCGGCTGGTGGAGATCCAGTATGAACGGAACGAGATCGATTTCCACCGCGGCACTTTCCGGGTGCGGGGCGACGTAATCGAGATCATCCCCGCCTCCGCCAACGAGGCGGCCTTGCGGGTGGAGCTTCTCGGGGATGAGGTGGAGCGGATCAGGGAGATCGACCTCGTGAGCGGCCGGGTTGCCGGTGAGCGCTCGCACGCTGCCGTTTTTCCGGCCACGCACTATGTCACCGCCCCCGACCAGCTGCGCCGGGCCGTCGCGGCGATCGAGGCGGAGCTGCACGAACGGCTCGTTGAATTCAAGCGTGCGGGGAGGCTGCTGGAAGCGCAGCGCCTGGAGCAGCGCACCCGCTTCGACCTGGAGATGATGCAGGAAATCGGTTTCTGCAGCGGGATCGAAAATTACTCCCGCCATCTGGACGGCAGGCCCGCCGGGAGCCGCCCTTCAACCCTGCTGGATTATTTTCCGCCCGATTTCCTGGTGGTCATCGACGAATCACACATTACGATCCCCCAGATCAACGGCATGTACCGGGGGGACCTCTCGCGCAAGAGCACCCTCGTGGAGCACGGGTTCAGGCTGCCTTCGGCCCTGGACAACCGGCCCCTGCAGTTTAACGAATTCGAGGCGCTGATCAACCAGGCCGTCTTTATCTCCGCCACCCCGGGGCCGTGGGAGCTGGAGCACAGCAGCGCCGTGGTGGAACAGATCATCCGGCCCACGGGGCTGGTCGATCCGGCCGTCGAGGTGCGGCCGGCCGCGGGGCAGGTGGACGACCTCTACGGGGAGATCCGCGCCCGGGCGGAAGCCGGGCGGCGGGTCCTGGTCACCACCATGACCAAGCGCATGGCCGAAGACCTCACCGACTATTACCGGGAGATGGGCTTAAGGGTGCGCTACATGCACTCCGACATCGACGCCCTGGAGCGGATGTCGATTATCCGGGGCCTGCGCCTGGGCGAATTCGACGTGCTGATCGGGATCAACCTGCTGCGGGAAGGGCTGGACCTGCCCGAAGTCTCCCTGGTGGCCATCCTCGACGCGGACAAGGAAGGCTTCCTGCGTTCGGATCGCTCCCTGATCCAGACCATCGGGCGCACCGCCCGCAACATCGAGGGCAAGGTGATCATGTACGCCGAATCGGTTACCCCCTCGATGCGCCGGGCCATCGACGAGACGGAACGCCGCCGGCACCGGCAGATCGATTTCAACCGGGAGCACGGGATCACCCCCCGCAGCATCGTCAAGCCGGTGCGCGGCCTGATCGAAGCCACCGTCGCCGCCGAGGCGGCGGCCGGCTACCTGCCGCTGGATCTGCGAGAGCTGGACCCCGCGCGGCGCCGCGGGATGCTCAAGGAGCTGCGCGCGCAGATGCAGCAGGCTGCCCGGGAGCTGGCCTTTGAAAAAGCGGCCCGGCTGCGCGACCTGATTTTTGATCTGGAGCGGGGCGCCGCAGCACCGGCCCGGGCGGCGGGGAGCGCCCGGCGGCCGCGGGAAAAGAGGTGAAGGCGATGCCCGGCGGAGAAATTGTGATCCGCGGCGCGCGGGAGCACAACCTGAAAAATATTAATTTAACCCTGCCCCGGAACCGCCTGATCGTCTTTACCGGCTTAAGCGGCTCCGGAAAGTCCTCCCTGGCTTTTGATACCATCTACGCCGAGGGACAGCGCCGCTACGTGGAGTCTCTTTCCGCCTATGCCCGCCAGTTCCTGGGCCAGATGGACAAACCCGACGTGGACCAGATCGAGGGGCTTTCCCCGGCCATCTCGATCGACCAGAAAACCACTTCCCGGAACCCGCGCTCGACCGTGGGGACGGTCACCGAGATCTACGACTATATGCGGCTGCTCTTTGCCCGGATCGGCCGCCCCAACTGCCCGCACTGCCGGCGCCCGATCAGCCAGCAGACGGTTCAGCAGATGGTGGATCAGGTGATGACCCTGCCGGAAGGGACCAAACTGCAGGTGCTGGCGCCCCTGGTGCGGGGGCGCAAGGGTGAGTACGCCCGCCTGCTGGAAGAGATGCGCCGCAAAGGCTACGTCAGGGTGAGGGTCGACGGCGCGGTGCGGGAGCTGGAAGAAGAGGTTGTCCTGGACAAGCAGAAGAAGCATACCCTCGAGGTGGTGATCGACCGCCTGGTGGTGCGCGGCGGCGTCCAGGGGCGCCTGGCCGAATCGCTGGAAACGGCCCTGAAGCTGAGCGAAGGGCTGGTGCTGGTCCAGGAGATAGGCGGCGGCGAGCAGCTTTTCAGCGAGCGCTTCGCCTGCCCGGAGTGCGGCTTCAGCTTTGAAGAGATCAGCCCCCGCATCTTCTCGTTTAACAGCCCTTACGGGGCCTGCCCGGAATGCAGCGGCCTGGGAGCGAAAGCCGAGTTTTCGGAGGACCTGGTGGTTCCTTTCCCCGAGCTTTCCATCCGTGAAGGGGCGATTCATCCCTGGTCCGGGCACGGCGGTTACTACCAGCAGTTCGCCGAAGCGGCGGCCAGGCAGTGGGGGATCGATCCGGACCTGCCTTTTGCCCGCCATACCCCGGAGCAGCGCCGCCTCCTGTTCCACGGTTCGCCGGAGGCGATCAATTTTCGCTACGTCAATATCTTCGGGCGGGTCCGTAATTACCGCAAAACTTTTCCCGGGATCCTCAACCTGCTCCAGCGTCATTATGCTTCCACCCAGTCCGAAGAGATCCGCCTGGAGCTGTCGCGCTATACCGAGAGCAGGCCCTGCGCTCTCTGCGGCGGGCGCCGCCTCAAGGAATCGAGCCTGGCGGTTTTGCTTAACGGTTTCAATATCTCCCAGGTAGCCGCCCTGACGGTATCTCAGGCGATTCAATTTTTTAAAGGGCTGGCCCTTACCCCGCGGGAACAGCAGATTGCCAGGCAGGTGCTGAAAGAGATCGGCGCCAGGCTGCAGTTTTTAAACAACGTCGGGCTGCAGTACCTGAACCTGGACCGGGCGGCGGCCTCCCTTTCAGGAGGGGAGGCGCAGCGGATCCGCCTCGCCACCCAGATCGGCTCCGGCCTGACAGGAGTGATTTATATTCTCGACGAACCCAGCATCGGCCTCCACCTGCGCGACAACGCCCGCCTGCTGGAAACCCTGAAGGCGCTGCGGGACCTGGGCAACACCGTGATTGTGGTGGAGCACGACGAGGGGACCATCCGCAGCGCGGATTATATCGTCGATATCGGTCCGGGCGCGGGCGCGCACGGCGGCCGGATCGTGGCCCAGGGGACGGTAGACGAGATCACCGCTGCCGCGGGTTCCATTACCGGCGACTACCTGGCCGGGCGCCGTTTTATCGCCGTACCGGAAGCCCGCCGCAAGCCCAATGAGCGCTGGCTTTGGATCAGGGGCGCGCAAGAGCATAATTTAAAAGAGATCGATGTCGGCATCCCGCTCGGCCTCTTCGTCTGCGTTTCCGGCGTTTCCGGTTCCGGCAAGAGCACCCTGATCAACGAGATCCTGGCCCGGGCGCTGGCCCGCCGGCTGCACCGCGCCCGTACCCAGGCCGGCGCGCACCGCTGCATCGAGGGGATCGAACACCTGGACAAGGTGATCGAAATCGACCAGTCGCCGATCGGCCGCACGCCGCGTTCCAACCCGGCGACCTATACCGGCCTCTTCGACGGGATCAGGGAGCTGTTTGCTCAGACCACCGAGTCGCGTAAGCGGGGCTACCGCCCCGGGCGGTTCAGCTTCAACGTCAAGGGGGGGCGCTGCGAGGCCTGCCGCGGCGACGGCATCCTGCGCATTGAGATGCATTTTCTGCCCGACGTTTACGTGCCCTGCGAAGTCTGCCGCGGCCGGCGTTACAACCGGGAGACCCTCGAAGTGCGCTATAAAGATAAAAATATTGCCGATGTCCTCGCCCTGACCGTGGAAGAAGCGCTCGAGTTTTTTGCCGCCATCCCCCGGTTGCAGCGAAAGCTGCAGTTTCTCCACGATGTCGGGCTTGGTTATATCACGCTCGGGCAGCCGGCCACTACCCTTTCCGGCGGAGAGGCGCAGCGGGTGAAGCTGGCGGCGGAGCTTTCCCGGCGCAGCAACGGCCGCACCCTCTATATCCTGGACGAGCCGACGACCGGCCTGCACCTGGAAGACATCAGCAAGCTGCTGCTAATCCTGGAGCGCCTCGCCGAAGCCGGTAACACCGTGGTTGTGATCGAGCATAATATGGATGTGCTGAAAAGGGCCGACTATATTATTGACCTGGGGCCCGAGGGCGGCGACGCGGGAGGCACGGTCGTAGCCCGGGGCACCCCGGAAGAGATCGCCCGCTGCAAGGACTCCCACACCGGACGCTGGCTGCGCCGGGCCCTGAACATGGATCACGGTGTCCCCCGAATTCATACTGCCCCCCGTAGTCGCATTTCGGAGGATTACGCATGAGTGAAAACCTGGCCGGAAAGGTGCGCCGTTTTCCCGATGCGCCGGGCGTATACCTGATTAAAAATAACGAGGGTAAAATCATTTACGTGGGCAAGGCCCGCTCGCTTAAACAAAGGGTCCGATCTTACCTGGCGGGCAACGGGTCCCACTCCGCCCGGCTAAAGGCGCTGCAGTCCCAAATGAGCGATATCGACTTTATTGTCACCGACTCGGAGGTCGAAGCGCTGGTCCTGGAGTGCAACCTGATCAAGGAAAACCGGCCCCGCTATAACGTCAACCTGAAGGATGACAAAGACTATCCCTGCCTGCGCCTGACCGGGGAGCTCTACCCCAGGCTGGAGTATTTGCGCCTTTCGCAAAAGGAGGGCCGCCGGTATAAAAGGAAAAAAGACGCGGCGGCGGAAACCGATGCGGGCAAAGCGCTCTATTTCGGCCCCTTTACCAACGCCGGCGCGGTGCGGGACACCATGAGCCTGCTGGGGAAAATATTTCCCCTGCGGCGCTGCCGGCAGCCGCTTGGCGGAGAACCGGCGCCGGAGCGGCCCTGCCTGAACTACCAGATGAAGCGCTGCCTGGCGCCCTGCCGCGGCGCCGCTGCCGTCCCGCCCGAGGAG
>JAGUZX010000092.1 GCA_020060545.1 Desulfovibrio sp.
TCACCCTGGGGACCGCCGATAACAAACCGTCCGGTAGGGTTGATCAGGCAACGGGTATCCGGCGCCAGCAGCTCCATTGGGACGGTCTCGCGGATCACGAGGGCGGTGATGTCTTGTTCGATCTGCTCCAGGGATACTTCGTCGCTGTGCTGGGCGGAGACCACCACGGTTTCGACCCGCACCGGCCGGCCGCCGCGGTAAGCCACGGTGACCTGGGTTTTCCCGTCCGGGCGCAAATACGGCAGCAGGCCCTCTTTGCGGACGGCGGCAAGCCGGCGGGCCAGCTTGTGGGCCAGCGAAATGGGCAGCGGCATCAGCTCCGCGGTCTCGTCGCAGGCAAAGCCGACCATCATCCCCTGGTCTCCGGCCCCAATCAAGTCAAACTTATCCGCGGAGCGGCCTTTTTTTGTTTCCAAGGCCCGGTTTACCCCCAGGGCGATGTCCGGCGACTGCTCGTCGATGGAGCTGATAACGGCACAGGTATCACCGTCAAAACCGTACTTGGCCCGGGTGTAACCGATTGCTTTCACTTTGTCCCGGATAATCCTCGGGATGTCGACGTAACAATCGGTGGTAATCTCGCCGCCCACAAACACCAACCCGGTGGTAACCATAGTTTCCGCCGCTACCCTGGCCGCAGGGTCGCGGTCGATGATCGCATCCAGGATGGCGTCGGAAATTTGATCGGCCAGCTTGTCGGGGTGCCCTTCGGTTACCGACTCGGAAGTAAACAAGTAAGTGTCTCGGTGCATGGTTCGTGCCTCCTTGAGTAAAAAAATAAAACCTCTGCGGGACGAGGTTCGGGCTTAACACCTCTCATCTCCCAGGGCAGATTGCCTCCCCTGCGGCAGTTGGCACCGTGACCGCATCAGGTCCGGTTGCCGGGATTCATCGGGGCCGTCCCTCCTCCGCTCTTGATAAGAGCCATCCTTTAACGGCCTGGCTGATCTAAAATACACCAATTCCGGGTGAAAGTCAATCACAACATTTCACTGTTGCGGTCCGCCACGGCGAACCAGAGCACTCCGGCGGCGGCAACCTTTCCGTCCACGCGCGCCTCCGCTTCACCCCTGCCCAACTTGCCGCGCAGGCCCCGGATGGTTACCGAAAGCTCTAACCGATCGCCGGGGCGGACAACCTGCTTGAAGCGGAAACGGTCAATCCCGGCAAAAAGGGCCAGCTTGCCTTGAAACTTTTCCAGGCTGAGGACTGCCACCGCCCCGAGCTGGGCCAGGGCTTCAACAATAAGCACGCCGGGCATAACCGGTTCACCCGGGAAATGGCCCTGAAAAAAGGGCTCGTTTACGGATACATTTTTATAACCCACCGCTTTTGCCCCGGGAATCAGTTCGATCACCCGGTCCACCAGCAGGAACGGGTAGCGATGGGGTATCACCGAGAGGATTTTTTGAATATCCATCTGTATATTTCTCTCTCCTATCCATGCGGAATTTATACGGCCGGGGAAGGGGGCGGCGGCCAGCAATTGCTCACCTCTCACCGTTCATTTCCCAGGCTTCCTTCAGCGCGGCGATTACTTCTTCGTCGGTGGTCTGCGTAAAATCACGGTAAAACTGCCCCACCGCGCTGAAGTACTGCGGCGCAGCGAGGTAATAGAGCGCGTCGACCTCAACCTGCAGCCTGGCCAGGGTATCGGGAGGCCCGACGGGGACGGCCAGAGCGAGTTCATCCGGCTTCTGCCGCCTCAATCCTTTGAGCGCTGCCATCAGGGTAAACCCGGTCGCCACCCCGTCGTCGATCAGAATGACCACTTTGCCGTTGATTTCCGGCGCGGGGCGGTCACCCCGGTAGAGCCGCAGCCGCCGTTCGATCTCCGCCTGTTCGGCTTTGGCCGTCCGGTCCAGATACGGCCGGCTTACCCGCAGCTGGGCCACCAGGCTTTCGTTCAGCATCACGAAACCTTCCCCGGAAACCGCCCCTATGGCCAGCTCCGGCTGATAAGGGGCACCGATTTTACGGGTGATCAGCAGATCCAGAACTCCTCCCAGGCTGCGCCAGACGGGAAGGGCCACCGCTACCCCGCCGCGCGGTACGGCCAGGATCAGGGGTGACCGGTCCCTGAAAGCGGCCAGCTTTTCCGCCAGCAGCTCACCGGCATGACGGCGGTTGTCGAAAAACATAATAGGTCCTCCTCACCGTTCGACCATAAACACGCCCACCCGGCCCTATTCGATCCGGGTCGGGTTGAAAGACGGCCGGAGGCGCGGGCCCGGCTACAGGGATAGGGAATCAAACAGCTTGCCGGCCGCCTGCACCGCCGCCGTGCCGGGCGGCAGCTCCAAAAGCGGTCTTCCGGCCAGGTCGAATTCCGCAACCAGCGGGTCGTAAGGGATTTCACCCAGTAACGGCAAGCCGCTGGTTTCAATCTCGTCGGCCAGCTGCGCCACTTCCCCGCCGCGGCCCCGCGAAACGACCAGGCCAATCCGGCCCACCTCAATATTTACTTTTTCCACGATTTCACGGACCCGCCCCGCCGAGCGAATCCCCCGCGCCGTGGCGTCGCTGGTTACCAGGAGCAGGTCCGCCCGGGGAACCAGCCTGCGGCTGAGGTGCTCCAGCCCGGCCTCGTTGTCCACGAGCATATAATCATAGTTACCCCCCAGCTTCTCCAGGTAGCGCTTGAGCAGGTCATTGGGATAACAGTAGCAGCCCGGCCCCTGGGGGTTCCCCATCACCAGCAGGTCTAAATTTTGGGTCTCCACCAGGGCCCTGCTGAGACGGTACTCGACAAATATGTCCTTGGTCATCCCCGTGGGTACTGCGTCGGGCTTCTTCGTATCCTCCAGGATCAGGCCGATTGTTTCGTTAACCGCCAGGCCGAGCGCTTCATTGAGGTTGGCGTTGGCATCGGCGTCAACGGCCAGGATCGACCGTCCCGGGCGCCGTTCCAACAGGTAGCCGATTAAAAGCGCCGTCAGGGTAGTCTTGCCGGTCCCGCCCTTGCCGGCTACCGCGATCCGCTTGGTCATTTCACCGCCTCCTAATTTCCATACATGCTATCAATTAAAAGCGGCTCTTACGGCTCCAGCTACGGGTAACCCGTCACGATTTTCGACACATTTAGAGCTGCTTCCATCATATTTTCCCCGGAGCGGTAACAAGGCAACCTGCGGCATTGTTCCTCTCCCTCCCGCCCATACACCTGCACAAGCTTCTTCGCTTAAATGATACTATAATTTTCTGGGGCAGGCAAACAAGAGCGAACGAAAGCAACCATAAAATATTGTTTTAAAATGGCAGGTGATAAGCCGAAGCAGGGAGGGGACTGACCAAACAAGGACTGGGGCGGACCGGCAAGCATTGGTCCACCCCACTTAAAATAATCCGCACCCGTTGAAAAAGGGCCGGCCAATCGAATATAATCCTTCTGCAATCGATAAAAACCGGCGCGCTCCCTAAAACAGGGCCGTTTCAATTACAAGAGGACCGCCCGCAGCGAAATGGAGCCAACGGGAAATAACAGCTCAGGCGGGTATCATCTTCGCCTGAGCCGGGTGTAAGTCAGTTTACCGCATCTTAAACAAGCGGGCGTGAAAGATGGCGCCGGTTTTTTTCATCTTCAATTTCCGCTTCGACTTCCAGAATTTTAGCCAAGATTGTCGCTTTATCGGCCCCCCTGGAAATGACATATTCGCGCAATAAATTTTCTCTGCTTTCTTCCAGGCTTAACAAAACATCGGGCATCGCTGTGGATCCTCCCTCGGGTATATTTATGGTTTATTTTGAACAATTTCGACAAAATTATACCTTTAAGGGAGGGTTCCAGCTAAGTGAATTAAAAAAGGGGGCCTGACTCTGCGGCAACAATCATAAAAAATAATGGCTATTTTTTGTTTTGATGTCGCAGAAGCACGGCCAACCCCTGTAGTTTTGCAGGACTAAGCAAAAGCACGCAAA
>JAGUZX010000102.1 GCA_020060545.1 Desulfovibrio sp.
CAGCGTGGTCTTGCCATGATCCACATGACCGATCGTCCCCACGTTCACGTGAGGCTTGGTGCGCTCAAATTTCTTCTTCGCCACTGAAAAAACACCTCCTGAAATTAATAGGCCACACTTTGGGTAATAATCTTTTGCGCGATGCCTTGCGGCACCTCTTCATAGCGGTAAAACTCCATGTTGTAAACTCCCCGCCCCTGGGTCCGGGAGCGCAGTTCGGTGGCATAACCGAACATATCGGAAAGCGGTGCGATGCCGCGGATCACCTGGAGGCCGTCTTTCAATTCGGTGCCCAGGATTTTCCCGCGGCGCCCGGTAAAGTCGCCGATAACGTCGCCAAGGTATTCCTCGGGAGCGGTAACTTCAACTTTCATAACCGGTTCAAGCAGGACCGGCTGGGCCCGGGAGAGCGCCTTTTTCAGGGCCTGGGAGGCGGCGATGCGAAAGGCCAGCTCCGATGAGTCCACTTCGTGATATGAACCGTCCACCAGCTTAACCTGGATGTCGATCACCGGGTAACCGGCCAGGACACCATTATGCATCGCTTCTTTAATCCCGCTTTCCACGGCGGGGATAAACTCTTTCGGGATTACCCCTCCGACTATCTCGTTGCTAAAGGTGAAACCTTTGCCCGGCTCCGCGGGCGCAATTTCAATCCAGACATGGCCGTACTGCCCCCGCCCGCCGGACTGGCGGATAAACCGCCCTTCGGCCCGGGTCTCGCTGAGGACCGTCTCCTTGTAGGCCACCTGGGGCTTGCCGACATTGGCCTGGACCTTAAATTCCCGCAGCAGCCGGTCGACGATAATTTCCAGGTGCAGTTCACCCATGCCGGAGATAATGGCCTGCCCCGTTTCCTGGTCGGTGTAAGTGTGGAAGGTGGGATCTTCTTCCGCCAGCTGCTGCAGCGAGATGCTCATCTTATCCTGGTCGGCCTTGGTTTTCGGTTCAATCGCCACGGAGATAACCGGTTCCGGAAACTGGATCGACTCCAAGACGATCGGGCTGTTTAAATCACAGAGAGTGTCACCGGTGCTGATCTCCTTGGGACCGACCAGGGCCAGGATATCGCCGGTGGAAGCTTCCTTCAGATCTTCCCGGTAGTTGGCGTGCATCCGCAGCAACCGTCCAACGCGCTGCCGCTTCCCGCGGGCTGAATTGAGCAGCGTGGAGCCGCTTTTGAGCTGGCCTGAATAGACGCGTGCAAAGGCGAGTTTGCCTACATATGGATCAACCATGATCTTAAAGACCAGGGCGGAAAAAGGAGCCTGATCCGAGGGC
This sequence comes from Desulfovibrio sp., assembly GCA_020060545.1. GTDB lineage: Bacteria > Bacillota > Dethiobacteria > DTU022 > DTU022 > JAGUZX01. The sequence goes on from JAGUZX010000102.1 coordinate 1,282, forward strand.
AGCCGGAAATCCTCTTTGCCGGTGACGGGGCTGAACCCCTTGACGGCCCCTACATCCACGGGCGAAGGAAGATAATGGACAACCGCATCGAGCAGCGGCTGCACTCCCTTGTTGCGGTAGGACGAACCGCACAGAACCGGTACCAGGCCGTGGTGTATGGTCGCCTTGCGCAAAGCCCGGTAGCATTCCGCCGCCGTAATTTCCTGGCCGTTAAAATATTTCTCCATCAGGGCGTCATCAAACTCGGCCACAGCTTCAAGTATCTTTTCACGGTAGTCGGCAGCCTGTTCCCTTAAGCCGGCGGGGATTTCCATCTCATGGCTGCGGGTACCCAAATTATCATCAAAAATAATCGCCTTAAAACTAATCAAGTCCACCATGCCGGTAAATCCACTTTCCTCGCCGATCGGCAGCTGGAGAGGGAGGGCCTGCGCGTGCAGCTTTTCACGCATCTGCCGGAGGACATTAAAGAAATCCGCGCCGATGATATCCATTTTGTTCACGTAGGCGATGCGGGGCACGTGATAGCGGTCGGCCTGCCGCCAGACGGTTTCCGACTGGGGCTCCACACCGCCCTTGGCGCAAAAGATCGCCACCACGCCGTCCAAGACGCGCATGGAACGCTCTACCTCGACGGTAAAGTCCACGTGCCCTGGCGTGTCGATAATGTTAATACGGCAGTCACGCCATTGGCAGGTTGTCGCGGCCGAAGTAATGGTAATCCCCCGTTCCTGCTCCTGGGCCATCCAGTCCATGGTGGCGGTGCCTTCGTGCACTTCACCCAGCTTGTGCAGTTTACCGGTATAAAACAGGATCCGTTCAGTTGTGGTGGTTTTCCCGGCGTCAATATGCGCCGCGATACCGATATTCCTTACTTTATCCAGCGGAATCTGCCGATCCATCTTTAATCTCCCTCCTTCCTGTTCAAGATCCAAGATGCAAGAGATCGGAAACAAGAAAAACAGCAAGCCTTTTTCTTGCCTCTTCTTGCTTCTATTTTCCTGCTTCTCACCTCTTGAATTGCTTCTTCTTGCTTCTGGCTTCTTACCTCTTGCCTCTTGATCACCAGCGATAATGGGCAAAAGCCTTGTTCGACTCGGCCATCTTATGGGTCTCTTCTTTTTTCTTCATCGCGCCGCCGACGCCGTTGGCCGCATCGATCAGCTCTCCCGCCAGGCGCTGGGCCATCGTCTTTTCCCCCCGGTTGCGGGAGAAATTAATCAGCCAGCGGATGGCGAGAATGTTCTTGCGGTGTATGCCTACCTCGACCGGGACCTGGTAGGTGGCCCCACCGACCCGCCGCGGTTTTACTTCAAGTACCGGCGAAACATTGCGCACCGCCGTTTCAAAAACCTCTTTCGGATCCCGGCCGGTTTTTTCCCGGATAATGGCCAGGGAGTCGTACATGATGCTCTGGGCGACCCCTTTCTTCCCCTCGTACATCAGCTTGTTGATAAACTTGGCCATCAGCTTGCTGTTATAAACAGGATCCGGCAGAATATCCCGCTTGGAAACGGGTCCTTTGCGCGGCATCTTCATCATCACCCCTTAATCATTAATGCACCCGGCTACTTGCGCTTTTTCGTCCCGTACTTGGAACGGCCCTGGGCCCGGTTCTCCACCCCGGCAGAATCAAGCGCGCCCCGGACCAGGTGATAGCGCACACCCGGCAGGTCTTTGACCCGGCCTCCCCTGACCAGGACCACCGAGTGCTCCTGCAGGTTATGCCCGATGCCGGGGATATAGGCTGTAACCTCGATCCCGTTGGTCAAACGGACCCTGGCTATTTTTCGCAGGGCCGAGTTTGGCTTTTTCGGCGTAGTCGTGGAAACCCGCGTGCATACGCCTCTCTTCTGGGGTGAGCGTTCCAGCGCCGGTGCGGCGGATTTTTTTACCATTTTGTAGCGGCCTTTACGCACCAGTTGATTTAATGTCGGCACCGGTCCACCTCCTTTAAGATGCTAAATCTCTAAAACAGCGGCGGCCGCCGCCTTAACTTTAATCCCGCACAGCTTTCCCAGTTCGATCATGGTGTCTACAAAGCGCAGCTCCACCCCTTTGGCTTCGGCAAGGGCGATCACGGGCCTGCTAATCTTTTCGTCCGCATCACTGGCTACCAGGACGATCAAAGCCTCGCCTTTCTCCAGGGCCTTCAGCGTCTGTTTCGTGCCCACAACCTTGCGCCGTGCGTTCTTGACCTGATCCACAAGCAGCCACCCTCTTTCCAAACCCGCGTCGGCAAGAGCTCCTCTCAGGCACACTTCATGATTTTACCACCGCACATTTTGATTGTCAATTCATTTTTCAGCATCAAGCAACCCCACTGATTGTTCTTCCTCGGCCTCAATGTTGTCGAAAAGCTCTTCATCCTGATCGAGATCGCCAAGAACGGATTGGCTTGCTGCCGGCTCGGGCAGTTCAGCGCCGACGGGATAGACCTTGATGCTGCGGTAGCGCGCCATGCCGGTCCCGGCGGGGATCAGCTTGCCGATAATCACGTTTTCCTTAAGACCCAGGAGGAGGTCCTGCTTGCCCTTGATCGCCGCCTCGGTAAGGACCCTGGTGGTCTCCTGGAATGACGCCGCCGAAAGGAAAGACTCGGTTGCCAGGGAGGCCTTGGTGATCCCCAACAGCAAGGGCCGGGCCAGGGCCGGGCGGCCGCCCCTGGCGGTAACCCGGGCGTTGATCTCTTCAAAAAGATAGTTGTCGATAATCCCGCCGGGCAAAAGTTCCGTGTCGCCGGGATCCTCGACTTTTACTTTTTTCAGCATCTGCCGGATGATGATCTCGATATGCTTGTCGTTGATATCCACCCCCTGCATCCGGTAGACCCACTGCACCTCCTGCAGCAGGTAAAGCTGCACGCCCCGCACGCCCTTCACTTTCAAGAGTTCGTGGGGGTTGATCGAGCCTTCGGTCAACTCGTCGCCGGCGTTGACGGTCTGCCCTTCCTGGACCTTGATCCGGGCTCCGTAAGGGATGGGGTAGACCCGGGTCTCGCCGTGCTCGGAGCTAACCTTGATCTCCCGCTTGTAGCGGGTCTCCTGGATATCGACGATCCCGGAGATTTCAGAGATGAGCGACTGGCCCTTCGGCTTGCGCGCTTCAAAGAGTTCTTCCACCCGGGGCAGACCCTGGGTGATATCGTCACCGGCCACACCTCCGGTATGGAAGGTGCGCATGGTCAGCTGCGTGCCCGGTTCGCCGATGGACTGGGCGGCGATGATCCCCACCGCTTCACCCACGTCCACGATTTTGCCCGTGGCCAGGTTGCGCCCGTAGCATTTTACACAGACCCCGTGACGGGTCCGGCAGGTGAGTACCGAGCGGAAGCGGACCTCGGTAATGCCCAGCTTGACGATTTTTTGGGCGGTCTCCTCGTCGATCATAGTGTCCGCCCCGATAATTACTTCCCCGGTCTCGGGGTGATAGACCGGTTCCATCGAAAAACGGCCGATAATCCGGTCAATCAGCTCATCGAGAGTATTGTCGTTCTCCAGGTATTCGCTCAAACCGATGCTTTGTCCCGTACCGCAGTCTTCTTCGCGGACGATCACATCCTGGACCACATCCACCAGGCGGCGGGTAAGATAACCGGAGTCGGCCGTCTTCAGGGCGGTGTCGGCCAGACCTTTACGGGCGCCGTGGGTGGAGAGGAAGTATTCCAGCACGGTCAACCCTTCCCGGAAGTTGGCCTTGATCGGCAGGTCGATAATCCGCCCCGTCGGGTCGGCCATGAGGCCGCGCATCCCGCCCAGCTGGGTAATCTGGGATTCGTTGCCGCGGGCGCCGGAATGGGCCATCATAAAAATGGGGTTGAGCTCATCCAAGCCCTCCATCAGCGCCCTGGTCACGTCGTCCTTGGCGGCGCTCCAGATTTCGATCACGCGGTCATAACGTTCCTTCTCGGTAATCAGGCCGCGCTCGAAGTTTGCCTCGATACTTTCCACCTTCCTTTCAGCTTCGGCGAGGATCTCCTTTTTTTGCGGGGGAACCACGATATCTTCGATGCCTACGGTAACCCCGGCCTTTGTCGCAAAATGAAACCCGAGTTTCTTGATCTGGTCCAGGATTACGGCGGTGCGGGTATTGCCGTAGCGGCGGTAGCAGCGGGCAATCAGTTCAGCCAGGAAATCCTTTTTGCTCGCGTTGTTGCGGGGCACGTTTTGCAGCACCTTTGCCGGATCCAGCCCTTTGAAGGGGATGAAGTTGCTTTCCGGCAGGTGACGGTCGAAATCGGCGTTGTTGATATACGGGAAGTCTAACGGGAAAACTTCGTTGAACATGATCTTGCCGACCGTGGTCAGAAGATATTTCTTGCGCCGCGCGAAGTCGCGCCCCTTGAACCCGGAGGCCCGGACCAGGATGCGGGCGTGCAGGTCCAGGAAGCCGAGGTTGTAGTTGATTACCGCCTCCTCGGGGTCAACAAAGACTTTGCCTGCGCCCTGCACACCATCTTTCTCCAGGGTCAGGTAGTAGCACCCCAGGACCATGTCCTGGGTCGGTGTGGTCACGGGGCGCCCGTCCTTGGGGTTGAGGATGTTTTGCGCCGACAGCATCAGGATGCGCGCTTCGGCCTGGGCTTCGGCGGAAAGAGGCACATGCACCGCCATCTGGTCACCGTCAAAGTCGGCGTTGTAAGCGGCGCAGACGAGGGGATGAATCTGGATCGCCCGTCCCTCCACCAGGACCGGCTCGAAGGCCTGGATGCCCAGGCGGTGCAGGGTGGGGGCGCGGTTCAGGAGGACCGGGTGATCTTTAATCACTTCCTCCAGGACGTCCCAGACTTCGGGACGCACCTTTTCCACCATACGCTTGGCGCTTTTAATATTGTGGGCCAGGCCGTCGTTGACCAGGCGCTTCATGACGAAAGGTTTGAACAGCTCGAGCGCCATCTCCTTGGGCAGGCCGCACTGGTACAGTTTAAGTTCCGGGCCGACCACGATCACGGAGCGCCCGGAATAGTCCACCCGCTTGCCGAGCAGGTTCTGGCGGAAACGGCCTTGCTTGCCTTTAAGCATGTCGCTTAAGGATTTTAAGGGGCGGTTGCCCGGCCCGGTCACGGGGCGGCCCCGGCGGCCGTTGTCGATCAAAGCGTCTACGGCTTCCTGCAGCATCCGCTTCTCGTTGCGGACGATGATATCGGGCGCGCCCAGGTCGAGCAGCCTTTTCAGGCGGTTGTTGCGGTTAATCACCCTGCGGTAAAGGTCGTTCAAGTCGGAGGTGGCAAAACGGCCTCCGTCAAGCTGGACCATGGGGCGCAAATCCGGAGGGATCACCGGGATCACGTCGAGAATCATCCACGAGGGGTTGTTCCCCGACTGGCGAAAAGCTTCCACTACCTCGAGGCGGCGGATGGCGCGCACTTTCTTCTGGCCGCTGGAGCTTTTCAGCTCGGCCCGGAGCTCGTCCGCCAGATCATCTAAGTCGATCTCCTGCAATAGCTTCTTAATCGCCTCGGCTCCCATTTCAGCCTTAAAGCCCTTCCCCGCCTTAAACAGGGCGTCGTATTTTTCACGGTACTCCCGGTACTCCGGCTCGGTCAGGAGCTGTTTTTTACTCAAGTAGGTCTCCCCGGGATCGATCACCACGTAGGCGGCAAAATAAAGCGCCTTTTCCAGGGACCGCGGCGACATGTCCAGCAAAAGCCCCAACCGGCTGGGGATGCCCTTAAAGTACCAGATGTGTGAAACCGGGGCCGCCAGTTCGATATGGCCCATCCTCTCCCGGCGCACCTTGGCCCGGGTCACCTCCACGCCGCAGCGGTCGCAAACAATGCCCCGGTAACGGACACGCTTATATTTGCCGCAGTGGCACTCCCAGTCCTTCTGCGGCCCGAATATCTTTTCACAAAAAAGACCTTCCCGTTCCGGTTTCAAAGTCCGGTAGTTTATGGTTTCCGGTTTTTTGACCTCGCCCCGGGACCAGGCCCGGATTTGCTCGGAGGAGGCAAGACCGATTTTCAAGGCGTCAAAATTATTCACATCCAACAAATCAATCGCTCCTTTCGCCAGGCTGGCCGCCCGCGAAGATTAATAAATGCTTTCTTTATCCTTGGCAGCGGTTTTTTTCCGGGATCGCTTGGAGGGGGGGAGGCCCAGCGCCTCGTCTTCTTCCGCCTCTTCAGCGCTTTCCAGCTCCTCCAGCTGATCCAGGGACACCTCGTTAATCTCGCCGATTTCCACGGCCTGCAGCGATTCCTCATCCAGGGCTACCGGGACAGGCAGATCGTCGGATTCTGCGTCATCCAGCACCTCTTCTTCCTCTTCCACTTCTTCGTCATCTTCCAGGCCTTCTTCATCGTCTTCAAGGTCGGCCTCTTCTTCAAACTCAGCGCGGTAGATTCTTGCTTCTTCATCGTCGTCGCCGGTTTCCAGGCCTTCCATATTCACATCGAGGTTGCGGTAATCGATTTCGTCTTCGCCCTCCCGGATCTCGACTTCCCCGGCTTCCTCGCTCAAAACCCGGACATCAAGGCAGAGGCTCTGCAGCTCTTTGACCAGCACCTTGAATGATTCGGGCACGCCAGGCTCGGGAATATTCTCCCCCTTCACTATCGCCTCATAGGTCTTGACCCGGCCGACCACGTCGTCGGACTTCACCGTCAGGATTTCCTGCAGGGTATAGGAAGAGCCGTATGCCTCCAGGGCCCATACCTCCATCTCTCCAAAACGCTGCCCCCCGAACTGGGCCTTGCCGCCCAGGGGCTGCTGGGTAACCAGGGAGTAGGGTCCGGTGGAACGGGCGTGGATCTTGTCGTCGACCAGGTGAGCCAGTTTGAGCATATAGACATAGCCCACGGTAACGCTGCTGTCAAAAGGCTGGCCGGTCCGGCCGTCATAGAGGGTGGTTTTGCCGCTTGGGGGCAAATCGGCTTCTTTGAACGCGGCGAAAACATCGTTTTCCGTGGCGCCGTCAAACACCGGCGAGGCGATATGAATGCCCAGGACCCGGGAAGCCCAACCGAGGTGGGTTTCCAATACCTGTCCGATATTCATCCGGGAAGGCACTCCCAGCGGGTTCAATATAATCTCCGCCGGCGTCCCATCGGGAAGAAAAGGCATATCTTCTTCCGGCAGGATGCGGGCGATGACCCCCTTGTTGCCGTGCCGTCCGGCCATTTTGTCGCCTTCGGAAATTTTCCGTTTCTGGGCCACATAGACGCGGACGAGCTGGTTTACTCCGGGAGAAAGTTCATCGCCTTCTTCACGGCTGAAAACTTTGACGTCAACGACGATGCCCGACTCCCCGTGCGGCACCCTGAGCGAGGTGTCCCGGACCTCGCGGGCTTTCTCCCCAAAAATGGCCCGGAGCAGCCTCTCTTCAGCCGTCAGTTCGGTTTCACCCTTCGGCGTGACCTTGCCCACCAGGATGTCGCCGGCCCTGACCTCGGCTCCGATGCGGATGATTCCCCGGGCGTCCAGGTCCCGCAGGGCGTCCTCGCCCACGTTGGGGATATCCCGCGTGATCTCCTCGGGCCCAAGCTTGGTGTCACGGGCTTCAGACTCGTATTCCTCGATATGGATCGAAGTAAAAACATCCTCCTTGACCAGCTTCTCGCTGAGCAGGATCGCGTCTTCGAAATTGTATCCTTCCCAGGGCAGGAAAGCGACCAGGACATTGCGCCCCAGGGCCAGTTCACCCTGGCTGGTGCAGGATCCGTCGGCGATAATTTCACCAGCCTGTACTTTCTGCCCGCGCCGCACGATCGGATGCTGGTTGATACAGGTGCCCTGGTTGGAGCGTTTAAATTTTTGCAGGATATAAATATCAGCCCCGCTGTCGATACCGGAAACGGGCCCGGTGGGAAACTGCTCCCCGGTGCGCCCGTTGATCAGGTAGTTGGGGCCGCCTGCATCTTTTTTACGGCGGATCACGATCTGGCTGCTGGTAACCCGGGCCACTTCCCCCTCGTTACGGCAGACTACCACCGCTCCGGAATCGCGCGCCGTTTTGTATTCCAGCCCGGTCCCGACCAGCGGCGCTTCAGTCTGCAGCAGCGGCACGGCCTGGCGCTGCATGTTGGAACCCATCAGGGCGCGGTTGGCGTCGTCGTTCTCCAGAAAGGGGATCAGCGCCGTGGCCACGCTGACCAGCTGCTTCGGCGACACGTCCATAAAGTCGACCTCTCTGGGGTGTCGCAGCACCGTGTCGTACTGGTAGCGGCAGATCACGCGGTTGTTGACAAAACGGCCCTCGCTGTCCAGCTCGGCATTGGCCTGGGCGATGGCATATTTATCCTCGTCGTCCGCGGTAAGATAAACGATCTCATCGGTGACCCGCTCTTCGGCCTTGTTGACCTTGCGGTAGGGAGTTTCAATGAAACCGTATTCGTTGATCCGGGCGAAAGTGCTTAAAGATCCGATCAACCCGATGTTCGGGCCTTCCGGTGTTTCAATGGGGCATACCCTGCCATAGTGGGAATGGTGCACGTCCCGCACCTCGAAGCCGGCCCGCTCACGGCTCAACCCCCCCGGGCCGAGGGCGCTGAGGCGCCTCTTGTGCGTGAGCTCCGCCAGGGGGTTGGTCTGATCCATAAACTGCGAGAGCTGGCTGCTGCCGAAAAATTCCTTGATCGCCGCGATCACCGGGCGGATATTGATCAAAGCCTGCGGGGTGATCGCTTCGATATCCTGAATGGTCATTCTTTCGCGGACTACCCGCTCCATCCGGGAAAGCCCGATCCGGAACTGGTTCTGCAGCAACTCCCCAACGCTGCGGAGGCGGCGGTTTCCGAGGTGGTCGATGTCATCCACGGCGCCCACCCCGTCCATCAGGTTAAGCATATAGCTGATCGTGGCCACGATATCTTCGGCCACAAGATGTTTCTTATCCAGGGCGACAGCGCCGTTGCTGATCACCAGGCAGGCGGTATGGCCATGCTTGATGCGCACCCTGCGAATACCGTACTCCCCGATTTTTTGCGCAGTCTCTTCACTAATCGTTGTCCCGGCGGAAAAGAGGACTTCGCCGGTAGAGGGATCCTTAACGTCCTCAAACAACTGGCGGCCGACCAGCCGGTTCAGCAGCGAAAGCTTTTTATTTACCTTGTAGCGCCCCACATGCGCAAAGTCGTAGCGCTTGCCGTCAAAAAAAAGCGAATCGAAAAGGGTCCTGGCGTTGTCGACATTCAAGGGCTCCCCGGGCCGCAGGCGCTTGTAGATTTCCAAAAGGCCCGCTTCGGTGGTTTCGGTGTGGTCTTTTTCCAACAGGCTCAGGATGCGCGGGTCGTGGTCGTAAAGGTCCAGGATCTCCTGGTTGCCGCTGTAGCCGATGGCCCGTAAAAGCACCGTTGCCGGAATTTTACGGGTCCGGTCAACCCGGACATGGATACCGTCGTTGACATCGCTTTCAAATTCCAGCCAGGTGCCGCGGTTCGGAATGATCGTGGCGCTGATCAGCTCTTTGCCGGTGCTGCCGGTGGGATCGGGCTGCTTGTCAAAGTAAACGCCGGGAGAGCGAACCAGCTGGCTGACGATCACCCGCTCCGCCCCGTTAATGATAAAGGTGCCGTTTTCGGTCATCTTGGGGAAATCCCCCATAAACACTTCCTGTTCTTTGATCTCCATGGTATCCTGGTTGATCAGGCGAACCTTTACTTTGAGGGGAACGGCGTAAGTGGCATCCCTTTCCTTGCAGTCATCTACAGAATATTTCGGCTCTCCCAGGCTATAATCTAAAAATTGTAACACCAGGTTGCCGGTAAAATCCGTAATCGGAGAGATATCCTGGAATATTTCTCTAAGACCGTGACTTAAGAACCAGTCGTAGGAGCTGCGCTGAACTTCAATCAAGTCGGGTAGATCGAGAACCTCGTTAATCCGGGCATAACTGCGACGTTCTCTTTTGCCTGCATCAACATTAACAGACATGAAAAAAAATCACTCCCCTTACCCTGGTTTATGATTTACAACCGGTGACAGAAAAACGCCTTAAAAAAGAGATAGGCATTCTAATATTATTTCCTTTAGGGTATACCATTATTCTGAAGACTTAATGTGCCGCGCAGCGTCAGTGGCAACACTAGACATCTAGAGATATTACCACAAGCATTTGAGCTTGTCAATGTCTTTAGCCAATTATTTTCACTATCCGGGCTGAAAAATTGGCGCGGATGCCCTTCTTTCCACTGGAGGCGGAAAAAATAAAGGTGACCGCAAACCGTTGCGGCAAAAAAAATCCGGCTGGCACAAGAGCCGGAAGATAAAGCGGTCACGGGTGCTCCTCCCGCGGCGCTTATTGATTACTTCACTTCGACGGAGGCACCGGCTTCGACCAGCTTGGCCTTGACCGAGTCGGCTTCTTCTTTGCTGACTTTCTCTTTCACCGGATTGGGCGCTCCGTCGACCAGGTCTTTGGCTTCTTTGAGGCCGAGGCCGGTCAGCTCGCGGACCACCTTGATTACCTGGATCTTCTTCTCCCCGGCGCCGGTGAGGATGACGTCAAATTCGTCTTTCTCCTCTTCCACGGGCGCTTCGGCAGCCGCGGCGGGGCCGGCGGCGACGGCTACCGGTGCCGCGCTGACTCCGAATTCCTCTTCCAGAGCCTTGACCAGTTCGGAAAGCTCCAGAACGGTCATCCCCTTGACGATTTCCAGCACTTCACTGACTTTAGACATGCGATCTTCTCCTTTAAATTAAGTTGGAATCAGTTTGACAAAGGCTTCGCCCCTGATCAGTCATTCCGAACACAGTAGTCAGAATCTAGGGCTCGCTTCTTGCTTTAACTGTCACTCCTAACATGCTTCTTCCGGTTCTCCAATCTGGCTCCGGCTGCTGACTTCTGACTTCTTGATTGCTATGCCGTTTCTTTCAGGCGCTGCACCGCATCCAGGGCCAAGACCAACTGCCGGAGATTACCCTGCAGGACGCTGGCCAGGCCGTAAATGGGCGCCTGGAAACCGCTGCAAACTCTTGCCAGGAGCACCTCCCGGGGCGGGATTTCACCCAGGGCCCGGATCTGTTCCGGAAGAAGCACCTGCCCGGAAAGCACCCCCCCCTTGATCGAAAGGGCTTCGTACTCTTTCCCGAATTTCAGGAAAACCCGGGCCGCGGCGACAGGGTCGGCGCTGGTATAAGCAAAGGCCGTGGGGCCTTCCAGGAACTGTTCCAGTTTCTCCAGGCCGAGACGGCGGCAGGCGAGACGGGTAAGGGTGTTCTTGGCGACCATGTAGCGGCACTGTTCTTCGCGCAGGCGGCGCCGCAGGGTGGTGATGCCGGCCACGTTCAGGCCGCGGTAATCGGTAACGATAATCAGGCCGGCCTGCGCCAGTTCCCCGGCAACTTCATCGACAATCTTTTCCTTGGCTTTTCTGGTAATCAAGCAGTTCACCTCCTTTATAAAAGCAAAATTGAAGGGCTTTCCGCAGACGGAAAGCCCTTGCCGGCATGGCCATCACAAGGCTTTTTTGCTCTCCTCGGCAGGCGGCCAAATGGCCATTAAACTTTAAGTGCCTGCTGTCTGCGGACTGATTATATTTTATTATCTTCCAAGATCGGCGGCTTTTTGCGGGCCGATTTTGACCCCGGGGCCCATGGTCGAACTCACGGTCACCGCGCGGATATACTGCCCTTTGGCCGCAGGCGGCTTCGCTTTGATCAGGGCCTCGATCACCGTATAAAAATTATCTTGCAGGCGCTCCGCGGCAAAGGATACCTTGCCGATGGGAACATGAATATTGCCGGCTTTGTCGGTCCTGAATTCAACCTTACCGGCTTTGATGTCGCCGATCGCTTTCTGCAGGTCGAAGGTAACGGTACCGCTTTTGGGGTTGGGCATCAAACCCCGGGGGCCCAGGATTTTCCCCAGCTTGCCCACCGAAGCCATCATGTCGGGGGTGGCTACGGCGACATCAAATTCCAGCCAGCCTTCCTGTATTTTTGCCACCAGCTCATCGGCGCCGACCACATCCGCACCGGCGCTCTCGGCCTCTTTGGCCTTATCGCCTTTGGCGAAAACAAGCACCCGGACGGCCCTTCCGGTACCGTGCGGCAGGACCACAGACCCCCTGACCTGCTGGTCGGCATGCTTGGGGTTGACCCCCAAGCGGACGGCCAGCTCCACCGTCTCGTCGAATTTCGCCTTGCTTAGACTTTTAATCATCCCCAGCGCTTCTTCCGGATCATAAAGCCTGCTCCGGTCCACTTCTTTGCGCGCATCCTGATATCTTTTGCCTCGATCGGTCATTTCAATTTACCTCCTGTGGTAAGCGAGTTTTTACTCTCCCACTATTCAAGAAGCAGGAGGCCAGAAACAAGAGGCCAGAAAAACCAACCGCCCGTTATTCTGCCCGTTCTTCTCGCCTGTGTTCCTCCTGCTTCTTGCCTCTTGCCTCATGCATCTTGGATGACAATACCCATGCTGCGGGCGGTCCCTTCGACAATACGGGTTGCCGCCTCAATATCGTTGGCGTTTAAGTCTACCATTTTTTGCCTGGCAATCTCCCGTACCTTTTCGCGGGAAACGGTGGCGACCTTGACCCGGTTCGGCTCCGCCGAAGCCTTTTCCAGGCCGGCCGCTTTTTTCAACAGCACCGCGGCCGGCGGGGTCTTGGTAATAAAGGTGAAGGAGCGGTCTTCGTAGATCGTAATTTCCACGGGAATAATCAAGCCCATATCGGCGGCGGTCCGCTCGTTGAATTCCTTGCAGAAAGCCATGATGTTCACCCCGTGCTGGCCCAGGGCCGGGCCTACCGGGGGAGCGGGGGTGGCCTTTCCGGCCGGTATCTGCAATTTGGCGCTGCCGATGATTCGCTTTTTCTTGGCCATTAGTTCTTCCCTCCTGGCCGCGCTTCCCGGTGGAAGCCGGGAACGGCCGCTTTAATATTTTTCTACCTGGTGAAACTCCAACTCGACCGGGGTTTCCCGGCCAAACATCGAAACCAGGACTTTCAGCGTTCCTTTTTCCCGGTTGATTTCTTCCACCGAGCCTTCAAAATTTTTAAACGGCCCGCTGACGACGCGGACCACCTGTTTTAAGTCAAAATCGATGCGCGGCTTGCCTTCCGCAATCCCCATCTGCCGCATGATGTGGTTGATTTCCTTTTCGCTCAAGGGAATCGGCTTGGAACCGGGCCCGACGAAACCGGTCACGCCCGGGGTATTGCGGACAACATACCATGAATCGTCTTCCATGATCATTTCGACCAGCACGTACCCGGGAAAGACCTTTTTTTCGACCGTCTTGCGTTGGCCGCCCTTGCCGGTAATTTCTTTCTCCGTGGGAACGAGGATGCGGAATATCTTGTCTTTCATATCCATCGATTCCACGCGGCGTTCAAGGTTCTTCTTAACCCTTTTTTCATAACCGGCGTAGGTATGGATGACATACCAGCTTTTTGGTTTGGTTTCCGTGCTCATTTCTGCTTCTGTGTTCATGTGCGGAAGAAGGCCGCCGCCTCCTGTCACTCTCCTTTATTTGAACCTTCCGGCTAGCGGCGGATAACCAGCTGCAGCAAGGCTAGAAAGACGTTGTCCAGGCCCCAAAAAAATAGGCCGATTACCAGCACGCTTCCCAGGACGATGCCGGTAAAAACGACAAACTCCCGCCGGGTGGGCCAGTTTACTTTTTTTAGTTCCAGCCGGACATCATGCAGGTATTTCGAAATTCGTCTGAACAGTTTAATCATCTTTACCCTTCCTCAAGGAAACGAATAATCAGAGCGTTACTTGGTCTCTTTATGCAGGGTCTGCTGGTTGCACCGGGAGCAAAATTTTTTTACTTCCAGGCGATCGGGGTTGTTCTTTTTATTTTTCCGGCTGGTATAATTTCTCTCCTGGCATTGCGTGCATGCTAGATGAATGGTTACCCGCATCACTTACCCCACCTGTTCTGTAGATTCGTGCATTTCAATTTACCACAAAAATATCCAGCATGTCAACAACCCGCCGCATACATGAGAAAGGGGCGGGGTTGTTCGCCCGCCCCCGTAACATGATCCCCGTTATTTGACGATCGCCGTGACCGCGCCGGCCCCGACGGTGCGGCCGCCCTCGCGGATGGCGAAGCGCAGGCCCTCCTCGGTGGCGATGGGAGTGATTAA
>JAGUZX010000076.1 GCA_020060545.1 Desulfovibrio sp.
CCGCCCGTCCAGCGCCCGGGCGATCTCCGCCGGGTCAAGCCGCCCCCGGCCGGCCCGGAGCAGGCTGCCGACCATCAGGCGGACCATGCGGTAGAGAAAACCGTCTCCCTCAAAGGTAAAAAGGAGGATCTGTTCCAGGGGCAGCTCCGTGACGGCCAAGCGCTGCAGGGTGCGCCAGGTATCCTTGACGGAGCCGCTCGCGGCTTGAAAGGCTTTGAAATCATGCCTGCCCTCCAGCAGGCTCGCCGCTTCCACCATGGCGGTAATCTCCAGGGGGCCGGGATAGTGCCAGCAGAAGCGCCGGCGTATCACCTGCGGGTAGGGCGCCCGGTCAATGGTGTAGCTGTAAACCTTGCCCCTGGCGCTGTAACGGGCGTGAAAATCCGGCGGGACGGGCGAAGCCCCGGTGACGACAATGTCGGCGGGAAGAAGGGCATTGAGCGCGCTGGGAAGCCGGTCCGGCGGGATCTCGAAAGGCGCGATGAAATGGGCCACCTGGCCCCTGGCATGCACCCCGGCGTCCGTCCGCCCGGCGCCGGCCAGCCGCACTTTGGCCCGGTAAATCTGCTCGAGGGCGCCCTCCAGTTCCCCCTGGATGGTAGGGACATTGGACTGGATCTGAAACCCGCTGTAGCGGGTGCCGTCGTAGGTGATCTCCAGGCGGGTGTTGCTCATTCCGGCCGCTCCTTGTTTTAATAAGGTTCTTACTCACATTATTGACTGTAACCTAATTTCAATCCCCGGGCGCGGCATGCCGCGCATCTCAGGAGCCGGAGGCCGAAGCCGGAGGCCGGAAATAACCTTCTTAGGAGATGCCAACTCGACTGGCGTTTCTTCCGGCTTCCAACTTTTACTTTCCAACCTCCAATCAGAGGCCGGTCAGGATAACGGCGGCCAGCAAGAGGGCGGCAAAGGTTAGGGCGGCCCAATCCCGGGCGGCCGTTTTCGGATCATGCATGCGGGTCCGCTTAACCCCAACGCGGTAGCCCCGCACCTCCATGGCCACGGCCAGTTCATCCGCGCGGCGGAAAGCGCTGACAAAGAGCGGCACGATCAGCGGGGTCAGGCTTTGCGCCCGGCGAAAGATGCCGCCTGTTTCAAAGTCGGCTCCCCTGGCCATCTGCGCGCGCATCAGCCGCTGGATCTCCTCCATCAGGGTGGGGATGAAACGCAAGGCGATCGTCATGATCAAGGCTACTTCCGCCACGGGGAGCCCGATGCACTGGAACGGCTTTAAAAAGAACTCCAGGCCATGGGTCAGCGCCAGGGGCGTGGTGGTGAGCGTCACCAGCATGGTGGCAAGGACCAGACCAACCAGGCGGGCCACGATAAAGAGGCCCTGGGCAACCCCCTCCGATTCGACCGTAACGGGGCCGATGCGCAGCAGGACCACCCCGCCCTTGGTAAAGAAGAAGTAGATCACCAGGGTAAAGACTACAATGTAAACGATGGGCCGCAGCCCCCGCAGCAGGTAGCGGAAAGGCACCCCGGCCAAAGCGGTCAGGAAGAGGAATAAGAGCAGCACCAGGCTGAGCCCGGCAAAGGTTTTCAGCCAGAACAGCATGAACAGGAAGAGCAGCAGCACCAGGAGTTTGAAGCGCGGATCCAGCCGGTGCAAGAGAGTATCGCCAGGAATATACTGCCCCAGGGTGATGCTCCGGCTCACGGCCCGCACGCCTCCCTTCGCCAGAAAGTTATTTCCCGGCGGGCTTCCTCCAGGGAGAAAACAGCCGGATTCACCGGGCATCCCGTCCGGGCCAGGCCGTGCATGATCTCGCTGACCGGGGGCAGCGCCAGGCCCAGTCCGCGCAGTTCCTCTCCCCGGGAAAAGACCTGCGCCGGCGATCCAGACATAACCAGGCGGCCTTTGTTTAAGACCAGGATCGTGTCAACCAGGGGGGCGATCTGCTCCAGGTGATGGGTCACTACCAGGATCGTCAAGCCGGCCCCGGCATTCAAGCTTTTCAGCAAGCGGAAGAGCTTCTGCTGCCCGGCCTGATCCAGGCCGGCGGCAGGCTCATCCAGGATCAGCGCTTCCGGGCGCAGTGAAAGGACCGCCGCGATGGCTGCGAGCCTTTTTTGCCCGGCGCTGAGCTGGAACGGAGAGCGGTTCTTGAACGCGGCGTAGTCCAACCCCACTTGCTCGACGGCCTCCCTGACCCTTTCGGCGACCGCTCCCGGGGCCAGCCCGAGGTTGCGCGGCGCAAAAGCGACTTCGTCGAAGAGCGTCTCCGCAAAAAACTGCTCCTCCGGCAGCTGGAAGACCAGCCCGATCCGGCGGCGCAGCCGGAGGGTCTCGCCGCGGTCGGCGCCGACAACGCGCCCGTCGACGATGACCCTGCCACCGGTGGGGCGGAGCAGGCCGTTCAAGTGCTGGATCAGGGTCGATTTGCCGGAGCCGGAAGGGCCGATCAGTGCCGCGAAACCGCCCCGGGGCAGGTTGAGGCTGACCCCCTGCAGCGCCGCCGCGGCGAAAGGGGTGCCGGGCATATAGATATGCGTCAGATCTTCGGTCCGGATGAACATAAGTGTTCGATCAGCTCCCAGCCGTGTAGTAGCTCCCGGGGCAGCTTGAAGCCGTCTTCCCGCAGCAGCGCAGCCAGTTCCGTTGCCGCCGTGCCGCTCAACCCGAGCCCGTGCAGCAGCGGCAGGTCGGTTAAGACCTCGGCCGGCGGGCCCTGGGCCGCCACCCGCCCGCGATCCAGGATGACCACCCTTCCGGCGCGGGCGGCTTCCGCGGGGCAGTGGGTGACATGGATCACGGTAATGCCCTGCTCGCGGTTCAACCGGCGCACGCAATCGAGCACCTCACTTTGCCCGCCCGGATCGAGCATCGCCGTGGGTTCATCCATCAGCAGGCAGCGGGGGCGCATGGCCAGGATCCCGGCGATGGCCACCCGCTGCTTTTCCCCTCCCGAAAGGAGATGGGGGGGGTGCTGGGCCAACTCCGACAACCCCAGCAGCCGCAAAGCCTCGCTGACCCGGCCGCGGATCTCCGCCGGAGGGAGCGCTTGGTTTTCCAGGCCGAAAGCGACATCTTCTTCGACCGTGGTGGCTACCAGCTGGTTGTCGGGGTTTTGGAAGATCATGCCGCACTGGCGGCGGATCGCCGGCAGGTTGGATTCCGCGGCGGTGGAAAGGCCGCCGACTAAAACTTCACCGGCGGACGGTTTGAGGAGGGCGTTAAAATGTTTCAACAAGGTGGTCTTGCCCGATCCGTTGGGGCCGATTAAAGCCACGTACTCCCCCCGGCGGACCGCCAGTTCGATCCCGGAGAGGGCGGCGGCCGCCTCCCCCGCTTCACCGGGGTAAGCGAAGTGGACACCCTTGGCTTCAAGAATAATCTCCGGATGACTGATCAATAATCCCAAACCCCTCCATCCCCCACTGCTCTAACGGTCAAAAAAGTTCATACGGTGCCTGGCACCAAAATGAACTTTTTTGTCAACTCCACGTCCCACTTTTGACATTCGATTATTGGACCAGTTCAACGATGACCATGGGCGCGGCGTCACCCCGGCGAGGCCCCAGGGCGATGATACGGGTATAACCGCCTTCCCGCGCTTCCAGCTTGGGCCCGATCTTGTCGAACAAATTCTTGACCACGGTCTCATCCATCAAAAAAGAGAGGGCCTGGCGCCGGGCGTGCAGATCCCCTTTCTTGGCCAGGGTGATCATTTTCTCCGCCAGCGGCCGGACAGCCCTGGCTTTGGCGTCGGTGGTCTCGATGCGCCCCGCCTGCAAGAGCGATGTTACCTGGTTGCGCAGCAGGGCCCGCCTGGGCCCGCTTTGCCGGCCCAGCTTCTGATACGGCATGATTGATTCCTCCTTGAAGCACTTACTCCCCGCTTTTGTTCAAACTGAAACCGAGTTCTCTGAGCTTGTACCCCACTTCTTCCAGCGATTTCTTCCCCAGGTTGCGGACCTTCATCATCTCTTCTTCCGTCTTGCGGACCAGCTCGCCCACACTGTTGATCCCGGCCCGCTTGAGACAGTTGTAGGAACGCACGGAGAGGTCCAGCTCCTCGATCGTCATGTCCAGGAGCCGCTCGCGGTTCTCTTCCTGCCGGTCCGAGGTTATCTCGACCTCATCCACCTGTTCGGTCAGGTTGACGAATAAAGAAATATGCTTGCTTAAAATCTTGGCCGCGAGGCTGACCGCTTCATCCGGCCCGATGCTGCCGTTGGTCCAAACTTCAAGCGTAAGCTTGTCATAGTCCGTTTGCTGTCCGACCCGGGTATTTTCCACCTGGTAATTGACCTTCCGGATCGGCGAAAAAATAGAGTCGATGGGGATCACCCCGATCGGCTGGTGCGGCGTTTTATTCCGCTCCGCGGGAACATAGCCCCGCCCGTTGGCCGCGGTCATCTCCATGTAGAGCCGCGCGTTTTCTTCCAGGGTGCAAATCGGCTGCTGCGGGTTCAAGATCTCCACGTCCGCGGGCGCCTTGATATCCTTGGCCCGCACCAGCCCCGGCTGGCTGGTATCGATCACCAGGGTTTGGGGTTCGCTGCTGTGAATTTTCAAGGAAAGCGATTTCAGGTTGAGGATCACTTCGATCGTATCCTCAAGCACACCGGGCATGGTCGAGAACTCGTGCAGCGCCCCGTCGAACCTGACATTGGTCACAGCGGCTCCGGGCAGGGATGAGAGCAGGATCCGGCGCAGGGCATTGCCCAGGGTTATCCCGTAACCCCTCTCCAGCGGCTCCACCACGAACCGGCCGTAGGTCTTTTGATCGTCTGATTCCACAATCTCAATTTTCGGTTTTTCAATTTCAATCATCACTTAAAGTAAACCCTCCTTGATAATCATATTGAGGGCGTTGTTGTGGCTCGTTTAACGGGAATAAAGTTCAACGATGAGATGCTCGGACAGCGGCACATCGATTTCTTCCCGGCGAGGCACCCGGACCACCCGGCCTTCCATTTTTTCGAAATCGACGGTGAGCCAATCCACCGTACCCTGCTGCTCCCTGGCCTCGACAATGTGCCTGAACACGGGCTGCTTCCTGCTGCTTTCCCGGACCGCGATGCGGTCCCCCGGCCTGGTCAGGTAGGAGGGGATGTCGACTTTCCGCCCGTTGACCTCGAAATGGCCGTGGTTGACCAGCTGGCGGGCTTCGGCCCTGGAGCGTCCCAGCCCCATCCGAAAAACCACGTTGTCCAGGCGGCTTTCCAGCAGTTGCAATAAAATTTCCCCGGTAACGCCCTTACGGCGATCGGCTTCTTTAAAGTAACGGCGGAACTGCCGCTCCATCACACCGTAGATACGCCGCGCTTTTTGTTTCTCCCGCAGCTGCTGGCCAAACTCGGAAAACTTCTGGCGGGCCTGGCCGTGTTCTCCCGGCGGATAGGCGTGGCGGACAACGCCGCATTTATCGGAATAACAGCGATCCCCTTTGAGGTAAAGCTTGTTTCTCTCTCTCCGGCAGATCCGGCAAACAGCTTCAGTATGGCGTGCCATAATTGTTACACCTCCCACTTTTAGATTTGTGCTTCACAAGCCCCTAAACCCGCCGCCGCTTGGGCGGGCGGCATCCGTTATGAGGAATGGGAGTAACATCTTTGATCATATTCACTTCCAGCCCGGCGGCCTGCAGCGAGCGGATGGCCGCTTCCCGGCCGGCCCCGGGGCCTTTGACAAAAACCTCCACCTGCTTCATGCCGTGTTCCATGGCCGTCTTGGCCGCCGACTCCGCGGCCAGCTGGGCGGCAAAAGGCGTGGATTTCCGGGAGCCCTTGAAGCCGACATTGCCGGCGCTAGACCAGGAGATGCTGTTCCCCTTAACATCAGTGATGCTGATAATCGTATTGTTAAAAGTCGACTTGATATGAGCAACCCCGCGTTCGATATTTTTCCGCTCACGCCTTTTCGGGCGCGCACCTTTTTTTGTAACCAAACCTGTTTCCTCCTCCCTTCATCAAAGAGTCTTATTTCTTCCGGCGGACGCCGACAGTCTTGCGGGGCCCTTTACGGGTCCGGGCGTTGTTTTTGGTCCCCTGCCCCCGCACCGGCAAGCCGCGCCGGTGCCGGATCCCGCGGTAGCAGCCAATTTCAACCAGGCGCTTGATGTTAATCGCCACTTCGCGGCGCAGGTCGCCCTCGACTTTATAATTTTTATCGATAAATTCCCGCAAGCGGCTGACTTCGTCTTCGGTCAAGTCCCGCACGCGGGTATCGGGTTTAATGCCGGTATGGGTCAGGATATCGGTCGCCCGGTTCCGCCCGATTCCATAGATATAGCTCAACGCTATCTCCACCCTTTTATCCCGCGGTAAGTCGACACCTGCTATTCTGGCCAAGCAAAACGCAC